>JAOPYM010000331.1 GCA_025964615.1 Actinomycetes bacterium | reverse complement strand
CGGCCGCGCCGTTTCTTCTACGATCTGTCCGGCACCGCCCAGCACCGCGACGCACAGGTCCGGCATGCTCTGTCGCGGCTGCTGAACTGGGCGAAGACCTGCGGCGTGGCCGCGATCGCGGTCGAGGATCTCGACTTCGGCGCGGAGAAGACCCGGGAGAAGCACGGCCGTAAACACCGCTTCCGCCAGTTGATCTCCGGCATGCCCACCGGCAAGCTCCGCGCCCGGCTGACCTCGATGGCCGACGCCACCGGCATCGCGATCATCGCCGTGGACCCGGCGTACACCTCCAAATGGGGCGCCCAGCACTGGCAGAAGCCTCTCACCAGCACCAACCGCAAGACCACCCGTCACGATGCGGCGAGCATCGCGATCGGACGACGCGCCCAAGGGCACCCGATCCGGCGACGGACGACACCGCCCC
The DNA here is from genome assembly GCA_025964615.1 of Actinomycetes bacterium. Lineage (GTDB taxonomy): Bacteria > Actinomycetota > Actinomycetes > Streptosporangiales > Streptosporangiaceae > RYN-227. The sequence goes on along the minus strand of JAOPYM010000331.1, from coordinate 11,434 downwards.
CGCACCACCAGAGCGATGGTGCAGGGCATCGGACCGTCCAGGCCCGACCGCAGTCCCTTGGGCGTGAGGGAACCCGCCCCCGCCTACCCGGACCACGGACACGATCCGCGCCGCCCGAACGCGGAGCGAACGCGGGAGACCAGAACACCCAAAACCGTTCGGGGCGTTCGGCTGAACACATCCAACTCATGTTCAGTCTCTAGGAACGGTGGTGTACGGCGCCAGCGGGCGCCGCCGTCATCGGTGGTGAACGCCTGGCCCTGGAGCACGATGGCGTTGCCCTTGACGATGCCGATCTGGGCGCCGGTGAAGCCCGCGTGTGAGGCGGAGCTGAACGCGAACGGGACCAGGCCGGGACCGGTGAACCCGCCCTTGGCGACGGCGTCGACGAGTGACTTGCGGGTCGGGTTCTTGCCCGCCGCCTGCAGGGTCTGCACGAACGTGTACGCGGCGGCTGCCGTACCCGACGTTGCCGTCCATCGGCAGGCCCGGGATGTACTGGTCGTGGACCTTCTTGAACAGCGCGTACCAGCTGCTGGTCGTGTCGCCGATCGGGGGCAGGTACGAGTCGGTGACGATGCCCTGGATCAGCGGGTTGCAACCGTTGTCCAGGTACCTGTAGACGATCTTGCGTCCGTTGACGCCCGCCGCGTTGACGTAGTCGGAGTACGCCTTGGCCGCGGGGGCGATCTCGCTGTACCCGGGCGCGGCCGGACCGGTCAGCGGCTGGTGGCTGCCGATGGTGACGGAGGTCGCGGTGACCCCGGGCGCCGAGGCGCCACCTCCGCCGCCGCTCGAGGTCGTACCTCCGCCGCAGCCCAGCGTCGTCTTGCCCGCGCCGTTCGGGCCGATCACGCCGATCACCCGGCCGGGCGGCACGCTCAGTGCCACCTCGTCGAGAGCGACGAGCCCGCCGAACCGTACCGTCACGCCGGAAAGCTCCAGCAGAGGCTGCGCCATGGGCGCCTCCAGATCCTGTGCGTCAGAACACGGATCCCCGATGAACGTGGTTCAGTTCCCCCAGGTGGTCTCCTCCTTCAGACGCCGCTTGAGCACCTTGCCGCCGGGATTGCGGGGCAGCACCTCGGTACGCACGAAGACGTACTGGGGAACCTTGAAGTCGGCCAGGTGCCCACGCAGGTAGGTCAGCACCTCGGTCACGTCCACGCCGCCCGGCATCGGTACGATGACCGCGCCGACCTTCTCGCCCATCACCTCGTCGGGGACCCCCACGACGGCGGCCTCGAACACACCCGGCGCGCCGGCCAGCGCGTTCTCGACCTCGACGCAGTAGACGTTCTCCCCGCCGCGGTTGATCATGTCCTTGGCCCGGTCGACGATGTGCACCAGACCCTGCTCGTCGATCCGCGCGATGTCCCCGGTGCGCAGCCAGCCGCCCTGGAACGTGTGGGCGGTGGCCTCGGGCTTGTTCCAGTAACCCGCGACCACGTTGGGGCCGCGGATCAGCAGCTCGCCGATGCGTTCGTCGTTGTCGCTGAGCGGATCGATCCGCAGGTCGCAGACCGGCACGGGGAAGCCCACCGAGTCGGCGTGCTCGGCCGCGTACTCGTGCGGCAGATAGGTGGTGAGGCTGGCGGTCTCGGTGAGGCCGAACCCGTTGCCCACCCTGGCCTGTGGGAACGCCTGCTTGATCCGGGAGACCAGCTCGGGCGCGATGGGCGCCCCGCCGTACGACAGAAAGCGGACGGCGGAGACGTCGGTGTCCTTGAACCCCGGCGAGTTGATCGCCAGCCAGTAGATGGCGGGGACGGTGGTGAGCACGTCGATCCGCTCGTCCTCGATGGCCTTCAGGAAGGCACCCACCTCGAAGGTCGGCATGATCACCGTGGTGCCGCCCAGGAAACAGGCCACCAGGAGCTGGCTGTTGCAGCCGGTCACATGGAACAGCGGCACCGAGACGAGCGTCCTGGTGGGGTCGCCGCGCTCGATGCTGACCGCCCGGCGGCAGCTCTCGCAGTTCGACAGGAAGTTCTCGTGGGTGGTGATGGCGCCCTTGGGGAAGCCGGTGGTGCCGCTGGTGTAGAAGATCGCGGCGGCGGCGCCCGGCTCGGCTTCATCGATGAACGTCGGGGCGCCGTCCGGCAGCGGGCCGTCGATGACGAGGGCGGCGCCGCTGTCATCGATGACGTACTGCGCCTCCTCGTCGGTGAATCGGGTGTTCACCGGTACCGCGATGGCGCCGCGCAGCTGTGCGCCGAAGAACGCCAGCGCCCAGTCGACCCCGTTCCCGAGGCGGATCGCCACCCGGTCACCCGGCAGGACGCCGTCGGCGGCCAGGCCGCCGGCGACCCGTGTGGCCCGATCCCAGAACTCCTGGTACGTCAGCCGGGGACCGCCGATCTCGACCAGCGCCTCCCGGTCCGGGGTGGCCTCGACGGTGGCGTGCAGCATCGCCACCAGGTTGTACGGAAGACCGTGGTAGCGCGCGACGCCATCGTCGCCGCGGACCACACCTGAGTCATCGAACACTGAAGTACCGCCTCGGGTTCTCCACCAGCATCTGGTCGAGCTGCGCCTGCGTCACGCCCAGTTCGAGCAGGGCGGGGAGTACGTCGTCGCTGATGTGCTCGTAGTGCCAGTTCGGGGTGAGCAGGCCCTGCAGCGCCACCGGGTCCGGGCCGAACCAGTCGATGAAGCAGCTGGCGTCGTGGGAGAGCACCATCCGGTCGGCGTAGCCGCGCTCGCACAGGGCGGCGATGGTGGCGACCCGGTCGGCGGTGGAGTTGTACACGTCGATGCCGAACCGGTCCATGCCCAGGATCGCGCCGGTGTCGGCCAGCTCCATCAGGTAGCCGAGGTCGTTGCTGTCGCCGGCGTGCCCGATGACGACCTTGGTGAGGTCCACGCCCTCCTTGGTGAAAAGGTCCACCGCGAACCTGCCCGCCTCGGCCGGGCTGGAGGTGTGGACGGTGATCGGCACCCCGGTCTCCCGGTGGGTGTGCGCCACCGCCCGGGCGATGCGCTCGACCCCCGGCGTGAGCCCGGCCGCCTCGATGGCGCACTTGAGGAAGGCGGCCTTGACGCCGGTGCCGGCGATGCCCTCGACGATGTCACGGGTGAAGTCCGCGACCATCGGCTCCGGTCCGTCCATCAGCAGCCCCGGGCCCCGGTACTCGTACTGGTGCGGGATGTCGTTGTAGGAGTACAGGCCGGTCGCGACCACGATGTTGAGGCCCTGCACCTGCTCGGCGATCCGCTGGATGCGCGGGATGTACCGGCCCAGCCCCCAGACGGTGGGGTCCACGATGGTCCGGATGCCCTTGGCGGCGAGGGCGTTGAGCCGGGCCACCGCGTCGGCGACCCGTTCCTCCTCGTCCCACCATGCGCCTTCGCCATAATTCTGTACATGCTCGGTGGACAGGACGAAGACGTGCTCGTGCATGAGAGTGTTGCCGAGGTCCTCGACGGCCACGGGCCCGCGGACGGTCTCTACGGATGGCATGGGGGTGTACCTCTCGTTTTCGAGGGACATACCGACCGGTCGGTTTCTAGGGAAGATAGGCTTCCATCGCGGCGGTCGTCAACGGCGGACGCTGTAACGATGACGCTTCGGTAAGGGGTCGCAGCATGGTGGAACACGCCAGGGTCAGTGCCGTGGAGACCCGCATCCTCGCCGCTGCGGTACGGCTCTTCGCCGAACAGGGCTTCGACGGCACCTCGGTGCAGGAGATCGTCGAGGAGGCTGAGGTGACCAAGGGCGCTCTGTACCACTATTTCGACTCCAAGAACGATCTGCTCTTCGAGATCTACCACTCGCTGCTCTCCCGGCAGCTCGCCGACCTCGACCGGATCCTGGGCGAAGGCCTACCCCCGCGTGAAGCCGTCCAGGCACTGATCGCCGAGCTGCTCGACACGACGACCGAGTGCATCGACGAGGTGAAGGTCTACGTCCGGGAGATGCACAAGTTGGACCAGGCCCGGATGCACGCCATCAAGGCCGACCGGCGCAGGTACCACGTGACGTTCCGCGAGTTCGTCGAGAGTGCCCAGCGCGCTGGCGACTTCTCCACGGTCGCCTCCGCCGAGACCGTCACCCTGCTCCTCTTCGGAATGATCAACGACATCCCCCAGTGGTACCGCCCGCAGGGCCCCAAGGCCCCTTCCGAGATCGCCGCTGAGGTCTCCGCCTTCCTGCTGGCCGCCCTCGACCCCGCCCTCCAGCTCCGTTGACGACTCAACGTGTGGTGAGGCGTCCGATGAGGACTGCGGCGAGCGTGAAGACGGCGATGATGACGGCCATCGGGACGGCCGTGTGGGGGCCGGCCACACCGGCTAGCGGGGCCGTCAGGCCGCCGATGACGAACTGGGTGAGGCCGAGCATCGCCGAGGCGCTTCCGGCGACGTGCGCAGGCCGCCCGGACAGTGCGAGGGCGGTGGCGTTGGGCAGGATCAGGCCCTGCCCGGCGACCACGAGGAACAGCGCCGGTAGTACGACCGCCAGGCCGGCGCCCGTGAGCACCGCTGCCAGGAGCAGCAGTCCGCCCGCCGCGATGATCGCCAGGCCTGCGGTCAGCAGCCTGCCGAGGGCGACCCGCCCGGCGAGGCGCCCGCTCACCTGGCTCATCGCCACCAGGCCCAGCGAGTTGACGCCGAAGATGAGGCTGAAGGTCTGCGCGGACAGCCCGTACCTGTTCTGCAGGACGAACGTCGAGCCGGAGATGTAGGCGAACAGCGCCCCGAAGGCGAGCCCCAGGACCAGTGCGTACCCGACGAAGCTCCGGTCGGTGAGCAGTTCGTGGAAGGTCGCGAAGGTGGCGCGCAGGCCACCTGCCGCCCTCCGCTCGCTGGGCAGGGTCTCGCGGAGCCCGAACAGCGAGGCGACCAGCAGCAGCACGCCGATCACGCCGAGCACGGCGAAGATCCCCGGCCACGGCATGATCCGCAGCAGCTGGCCGCCCAGGATCGGCGCGAGGATCGGCGCCAGGCCGTTGATCAGCATGAGCAGGGAGAAGAACTTGGCGGCGGCGACCCCGTCGTAGAGGTCCCTGACGACGGCCCGCGCGATCACGATCCCCGCGGCACCGGCTGCGCCCTGGACCAGCCGGAGTACGAGCAGTACCTCGATGGAGGGTGCCGTCATGCAGAGCAGGGACGCGATCGCGAACAGGCCCATCCCGACCAGCAGCGGGCGGCGGCGGCCCAGTGAGTCGCTGAGCGGCCCGGCCACGGCCTGCCCGAACGCCAGCCCGATCAGGCACGCCGTCAGCGTGAGCTGGGCCTGGGTGGCGCCGGTCGACAGGTCGGTGGCCAGCCGGGGAAGGGCCGGCAGGTACATGTCGATGCACAAGGGCGCGATGGCGGTCAGCGCGCCGAGCAGCAGGGTCAGCCGGAGCCGGGTAGGGCCGTTCGCCGGAGGGGCTTGAGGGGGGATCTCCATGGCGAGGGCCATGTGCATGCTCTTCTCTTCGGCCGTGAGCCGCCTGATCGGGGGGACCAGGCGGCTCGAGAACGGGAGGTCAGACGGCGGTGACGACCTGGTCGTAGTCCAGGCGCGGGTTGCGCGGGAACCAGGCGTCGGCACCGGGCCGGCCGATGTTGACCACGGCGAGGACCTCCTGGCCGCCCTCGCCGAAGAACTCCTTGTTGATCATCTCGGCGTCGAAGCCGGCCATCGGCCCGGCGGCGAGTCCCGCTGCCCGGATGCCGAGGATGAAGTAGCCAAGCTGGATACTCGCGTTGAACCGGGCGACCTGGATGCGGGGGCCCTCGTCGGCGAAGGCGTCCTTGATCCCGGGCACGTGCGGGAAGGTCACCGGCAGGTGCTCATGGAAGTCCGTGCCCGCCGACAGGATGGCCACCAGCGGCGCGGCGGAGGTCTTGGCCTTGTTGCCCTCGCTCATGTGCGTGAGGAGCCGCTCCCTGGCCTCGGCGGACCGGACCAGCGTGACCCGCAGCGGCTGCGAGTTGGCCGCGGTGGGAGCCCACTTGACCAGGTCGTATACGGCCTGTATCTGTTCGTCGGTGACGGGTTCGTCGGTGAAGGTGTTGGCCGTACGGGCGGTACGAAAGAGCAGGTCCTGCGCGGCCGGGTCCAGAGCCAGTTCGTGTGTGGTCATGCCGTCACCAACAACTTGTTCTCTCAATATCTGCCGAGTCAGAGAGTTGTCTGTGTCACATCAGCCGCTGCTCACGTACAGCGTCACCCTGCCGCCTGGCGGTAGCGCCGTTCCGGCGGGCGGATAGGTGCGAACCACCTCGCCGGGGCGCAGCATGGACGGAACCCTGATCACCCCGGCCAGGGTCAGTCCCCGCTCGGCGAGCCGCGCGGTGGCGGTGACCGTCGTGACGCGGTACATGCGTGGCACCTGCGGGGTGGGGCTGCCGGCGGGTGTGACCACCGCGGCGGTCGGCTGGGAGTCGGCGCTCTGCACGGCGCTGGAACCTCCGCCGCCGAACAACAGCGACACTCCGAGGACCGCGGCCACCCCGAGGCCGCTGCCGCCTCCGACCAGGAGCATGGTCCTGGTGGACATCTCGTGATCGGGCATCTGCCGCCCCCTCGCCGTCGAGGCCATAGCAGACCTCACATCAAGTGGGATGCACAACGGACCGCCCGAGTTCGTTGACTCGTGGCGTTTCCCGCACTGCTTTGCCGAACGGTGCGGGAAACGCCTGCCTTTGTTGGACGAGTCAACGGAGGTCAGGGCTTGTGGCCGACGGCCACGTACTGGGTGACGATCTCGTCGGTGGGCTTGCTGGGGCGCCATTGGGTGGCGCTCACCACGCCGGGTTCCAGCAGGTTCAGGCCGTCGAAGAAGCGGCTGATCCGGCGCGGGTCGCGAGCGGTGATAGGCGGGGCGCCACTCGCGTTCCACGCCCGCATCGTTGCGGCCTGCGCCTCGCCGTGGACCTCCTCGGTGGGGTGGGCGAGCACCAGGTAGCTGCCCGGCGCCAGTGCGCCGACCAGCTGGTCCACGACGTCGGCGGCCTGCTCGTCGTCGGGGACGAAGTTGAGGATGCCGAGCAGCATCAGCGCGATGGGCCGCGTGAAGTCCAGGGACTGCGCGGCCCTGTCGAGGATCGTCCTCGGATCGCGTACGTCGGCTTCGATATAGCCGGTGAAACCACGCGGATCGCTGGTGAGGAGCGCCTTGGCGTGCATCATGACGGTCGGGTCGTTGTCGACGTAGACGATGCGGGACTGGGGAGCCACCCACTGCGCGACCTGGTGGGTGTTGTCGGCCGTCGGCAGGCCGGTGCCGATGTCGAGGAACTGGCGCACCTCCTTCTCACTGGCCAGCAACCGCACAGCGCGGCCGAGGAACGCGCGGTCGGCGCGGGCGCTGTCGCGCAGTTGGGGGAAGACCTCCAGAGTCCTTTCGGCGGCCGTCCGGTCGATGGCGTAATTGTCCTTGCCGCCGAGGAGGTAGTCCCAGAAGCGGGCCGAGCTCGGCCTGGACGTGTCGAGCCCGGGGACGTGTTCAGACATCAAAGGCACCTTTTTGCAGGGGTCATGGAATGAGCTGGATGAGGTAGACGGTCGTGGTGGCGATGGCGGCCAGGGTCAGCAGGGACATTCCGGTGAGGATGGCCCATCGGCCGGTCTGGTACCCGCGCGGTACCCGCGCCGGATCGCGTCCGTTGGGATTCCACGGCGCGCGCAGCGGCGCGGTGCCCGGCACCTCGCTGTCGTACTGGGATGAGGCCTGCTGTGGTGTGCCGTTCGTGAGGGACAGTCCCGTCAACCAGCCGAGGAGGTCGGAGACCTCGGCCGGCTCGGTGTCGAGGCCCGAGGCGAAGTACCGCACCTGCGAGGACAGCTGGTCGAGGGTACGGGTCGTGTTGCCCAGGCCGAGGCGCTCCAGCCACTCCCGCACGGTCCCGTCCGTGGCGCGGAAGTCCCGGCCGATGCCGGTACGGGCCAGCAGGTCGGCCTTGGTCACCACCACCGCGACCCGTTTCTGCCGGCCTCGGTCGCGCCGGGAGCGCAACTCGTTCAGCACCCGCTGCAGGGTGTCGGCCGGATCCTCGTCGGCCGAGCCGGAGGTCATCGGTGTCTCGTCGGTCGTCAGCATCCGCCGCACCTGTGGCAGTGCGAACGGGTCGACGATGAACAGCAGTGCCTCACCATGGTCGAGGTAGCGCAGCGACTCCACCTGGCCGGCCCCGGTGAAGTGCTCCCCCGCCGGGTCGAACAGGTACAAGATCCGGTGTCCTGCGCCGGGCATCTCCACGTCCACCATCGTCGCCAGGGGCAGTTCGGGTCCGGTCTTGGCCAGGCTCCCGCCCCGGTGGAACTCGGCGACCGCTCCGGCGTACGCCTGCTGGTGCCGGCGTTCCACGAACGCGACCCGGCCGCCCATTCCGCGGGTCCGCGTGTGCAGTGCCCGGATGGCGAGGAACATGAACGTCGTCTTCCCCGCCGCCGGGCCGCCGACGAACGGCAGCGGCTCCACTCGGACCCGGCCGATCCGCTCCGGCAGGCGGCGGTCGCAGTGCGGGCAGTACGCGGTGAGCCGGAACCTGCCGAGCGGGATCGTCGTGGGCAGCCGGGTACCGCACCGGCACACGTGCCGGAACGCACCCGACGTGCTGGGCGTCAGCCGCCGGTGCCGCCGGTCGCAGGACGGGCAGGCGTACACCGGGAGGGCGATCTTCGCGTAGCAGGACGGGTGCGGGCACGTCTGCAGGACCCGGCCGTACGCCATGAAGACCCGCTCGACGGCGCCCAGGACCAGCACGCACGCCAGCCACCCGGCCAGGCCTGTCGTCACCACGATTGCGTACAGGGCGGTGAGGACCACGGCGAGGACCGCGATCGGCAGCGCCGCCAGCACGATGCCGCCGCAGACCGCCAGCCACAGGGGCAGCGCGAAGAACCCCCACCAGCCGCCCATCAGGATCCTGGTGGTCTCGGTCAGGGCCCGCTGGGTGGTGTTCCTGACGCTCGGCGCGGTCTCGCCGGCGATGGCCCGCCAGTCCCGCCAGACCTGGCGGATCAGATAGTGCTGGTAGGCCGTCTCCGGTGGCCGGACGGGGGAGGGCCCGTCGGCCGGAGCCGGGACAAGCACCCGCCAGGCATGCAGGAAGTAGTCACCGGCAACTGCGACGGTGGAGCCCACCAGGGTGACCGGCAGCACGACCGGCAGGACGAACACGAACCCAGCCCACATGGTCGCGATCCAGAAGGCGCCCAGCAGCACGAAACCCAGAGCCTGCATGGTCAACCTCCCCTGATCTGATCGCGCAGCTCACGGAGGGCCGCGCGGAGCCGTGGTTCGCCCTTGAGGTACAGGTCCAGCTGGGTGAAGGTGAGCCGCTTGGCGGCCAGTCCGCGCGTCCAGGCGTCCAGGGTGGGAACGTCGCTGCCGAGCCGCCGGACCCGCAGCGCGACCGCGACCAGTTCGTTGCGGGCGGACCTGGGGAGCTCGCCGGCCAGCCAGGCCTGCGCGAGCCGGTGCCGCTCGGGCCCTGCGGCCGCGAGCAGCGCGGCCCGGAACCGGGGTTCGCGGCCGGCCAGGGTACGGGCGAGGATGTCGAACAGCGGGCCGGTCACCTGTTCGAGGGGCACGGCGGCCTGGGCCGGGCTCGTGGCGCGTACGGCGTCGGCGCAGGCCAGCACGGTGTTCGCGGCCCTGCGGGCCTTACTCGCCGGTAGGGCAAGACTGCGGATCCGTTCGGCGAGCCGCAGCGTCTCGGGTGCACTCAGCTCGTCCCCGGTGAGCCGGGTGAACGTAAGGCCTGGCAGGTCGTCCAGGTCGGCGCCGAGCGGGCCGGCGAACAGGTCGGCCATCGCGGAGAGCTCGGCGACGGTCGGCGGGACCGCCCAGATCCTGGTGAGGACCGGGCCGGCCGGCACACTCCGCAGCGGCTCGAGCGCACGGGTCACCTCGGTCCGCCGGTCCGGGCGGCGGTCGCCTACGGACTCCAGGATCCGCAGCGCCGTCACGGGAGTCGGAGTCCAGTCGCGCGGCCGGAAGATCCGGTCGCAGAGCGCCGCGGTCAGCACCGCCTGGCGGGTTTCCTCGCCGGCGGTCTCGAGCCCGCGCAGGGCGGCGTCGATCAGCCCGTCCCGCCATGGCGCGGGGGCGGTGTCGAGGACGGCCGGCAGTTCCGAGGGGTCGCTCCGGGCGAGGTCGCCGTAGTGCGCGGCGCACATCCCCTCCAGCTCGGGGCGCCCTGCCTGCAGGGCCGCCTCGCCCAGGGCTGCGGCGAGGACGAATCCGGTCCGGGGCAGCACCGCCGAGAGGTCCTCCCAGACCCAGGAGGGCACCCGCCCGCCGAGCTGTGCGACCAGCCCCGCCACGGCCTTCTCCTCGGCGGCGCCCAGGGATCGCCGCCGCCGGTAGACCGCCACCAGCAATGCCGCCCTGTCCAGCCCCCCAGCCCCCAGCCCCCCAGACGTCTCAGACACCCCAGACGTCTCAGACACCCCAGACGTCTCAGCGAGTTCCCCCAGCGCATCCAGCCCCTCAAGATCCCCTTCCGACCAGCACTCCGCCGCCACACTTCCAAAACCTCCTTCGTTGACTCGTGGCGTTTCCCGCACCCGAACCCCATCCCGGTGCGGGAAACGCCACGAGTCAACGAAAAAGGCGGGGGAGTCGTCGGTGATCGAATCCCAGGTTGCGGGGGTGGTGCCGAGGAGACGGTGGGGGGAATTGCCCGGGTCGGCGCTGTAGGTGACGAAGGAGAGGCGGGTGGCGACCTCCATCGGGAGGGAGTACGAGACGACGGCGATCCACCGGGCGATCACCTCGACGTCCGCGGAGACCAGGACGATCCGGCCATGGCCCCGGCGCAGGACGCCCACCACGGTGTCGAGCAGTTCGGCCAGCAGCTCGAAGGCCCTGGGCGGGAGCGCGGCGAGCCAGCCGGCCAGGGACTCGGGGTCGAAGGCGTCGCCGGGAACGAGTTCGTCGAGCAGCGCGAGCTCGTCGGGTGGCCTGGTGGCCAGGCCACGCCCCGCTCCGGCCCCCGGGCGGGATCGGCCCGGGTCGTGGGCGGGGACGTCATGGCCTGAGGATTCATGACGGGGCCGCCCAAGGGCCGAGCGGTCACGGTCCGAGCCGCTACGGTCCGAGCCGCTACTGTCCGAGCTGTCGAGGTCTGAGCCGTCGAGGTCCGTGCCGCTGGGGTCTGAGCCGTCACGGTCTGAGCCGTCGAGGCCCGAGCCGTCGAGGCCCGAGCCGCTAGAGCCGAAGGAGCCGTGGCCAGGAGAGCCGTTGCCGAATGAGCCAGGGCCATAGGAGTCGAGGCTGGAGAAGCCTTGGCCCGGCGAGCCGGGGCTGGGGGAGCCGGGGCTGGGGGAGCCGGGGGCGGGGTTGTCCGGGCTGGTGGGGGGGTGGGGGCGCCAGAGAGGGGAGCGCCACAGCTCGATCGGGCGCAGTCCCTCCAGCTCGGCGGGTTCCGCGACCACCGTGTGCGCGAAGAAGTTGCCGTACCGGCCCGAGTAGTCCCGGCCCAGGTAGCG
>JAOPYM010000322.1 GCA_025964615.1 Actinomycetes bacterium | reverse complement strand
AGGTCTGCGAGCGGGAGGGCGTTTGACCCGGTCACGGCGAACCGGGCGCACGTCGCTGTGTTCGTCCGCGAGCTCACCAGCAGGCCGAGCCGACGCGGCGCCAACGTCGTGTTGATCGACTCTGGTTCGGGGCTGTCCAACGCCACCATCCAGCAGCGGCTGGTGGCGGTCCGGTTGTTCTATGACCACCTCATCGAGGAGGGCGTTCGCGAGTCCAACCCGGTCGGGCGTGGGAGGTATACGCCAGGCCGCCGCTTCGGAGGTCACGAGCGGGGCCTGGTCCCGCGGCTGGTCAAGTTGCCGTGGATCCCGGACGAGCAGCAGTGGCTGCAGGTTCTGGCCGTCGCGGCCGAAGAACCGATCCGCAACCGGGTCATGCTCGCGCTGGCCTACGACGCAGCCCTTCGCCGGGAAGAGCTGTGCACGCTGGACACTGAAGACCTGGATCCCGGGCATCGGATGCTGCGGGTCAAGGCGGAGAACACCAAGAACCGGATGGAGCGGGTGGTGCCCTACTCGGCACCGACCGGTGTGCTGCTGTCGAACTACCTGACCCACCGGGCGACGATCAGCCGTGCCAGGGGTCGGTTGTTCCTGTCGGAGTCGCGCCGCAACTACGGTCAGCCGTTGACGCTGTGGACCTGGTCGAAGGTCGTACGGCAGATCGCCGTCGACGCCGGGGTACCGCGGTTGTCCACCCACACCACCCGCCATCTATGCCTGACCGACCTGGCCCGGATGGGCTGGGAGCTGCATGCGATCGCTACCTTCGCCGGCCACCGCTCGACCGAGTCGACGCTCCGCTACATCAGGTGCAATCACAGAGGTTCGGGTCGGCGAGCGCGCCTTGCGAGTCACCGCTGAAAGCGTCGACCGGCTGATCGCAAGCGGAACCCTGGTCAGGTCCGGCGGGCGGGCCGAACAGCTCGCCCCGGAGGCGTGTGCCGTCTAGCCCACGGCAAGTGGGAGACCCCCACGAGGATCACGAACCCGTCCCACCTTGCCACGTCAATCCGGGAACCGATGTAGGCCCAAGACCGGCCGCCCGCACGCGGTCGTATCCGCGTTCTCGGCAATCGCGTGGCGTCGACCACTCGGAACCCGTCGTCATCGGTCCAGTTCGTACATCCGGTCTACGAGCTGGTGAAGGTGCGAACGGAACCTCCGCAGGAACACCGGGTTGCGTGGCCCCACGGGCTGGCCCTCCTCATTGAGCAGGCCGCCTACGACGAAGCCGCGGACGCTCCAGATGACCGTCCAGCACGCGATCTCAAGGTCCACGTCGGATCCGACGACGCTCCGAAGTGCGTCGGTGAGCCGGTCGAGTAGGGGCTTGAGGTAAAGAGCCTCCAACCAGGTGACGTCGGCGGCGTCCCCCAGCCAACGGTGGATCCACAACTCAGCTACCTCGGGGTGTTCCACGAAGAAGTCCAGGTAGCGGTCCGCCAGCAGGTGGACGCCCGCCCGGTCGGGTGTGAACTCGGCGAATGTCGAGTCGAACATCGCCCGCGTCGTCATGGAGGCGCGTTCCATAACCGCGAGGTAGATGTCGCGTTTGTCGCCTATGAGGTCGGTGATGGTGGCGACATCGAGTCCGGTGGCGTCGGCGATCATCTTGGCCGAGGTTCCGTCGTAGCCGAGAGAGGCGAACAGCCGGGTGGCCGTCCCGATAATGCGCTCGCGCACTGTGCCTGACTCGGTGCCACCTTCGCGACTCATCCTTCGCATAACCATCATCTTAGTCACGCTGTGTGAAATGGAGACAACGTTCGGTAAAGCTTGCCGGTTCCATGGTGATTTCTAACCAGCCTGACGTCCCGCACGCGCGACTCGGCGCCGAGAGCCAGTTCATGCTGGGCTCACACGGTCCGGTACCGGCGTACCGATCTGGCCGCGTTCGTGGCGGCACGACAGGACGCCGCCGCATAGGCGGAGCCGTCGGGCCTGTAGGACCACGCCGCTCTCTGGTCTCAGGACCGGGAGCGGGCGTTTCCTCATGCGGGGTCAGGCCTACGCCTTCGCGATCCCAGCGACGATCGCCCCGACGGCGCGATGACCCGCCTGGCGATGGCCTGCCGAGCATCGTCCTGCGTAGCGGGTGCCGTCCGAGGCGCTCCAGAACTGGCGGCAGGACCGGGACTACGTCCGGCGGCGATGAGGTCCTCAGGCCTGGCGTCCGGCGAGGTCTGCGCGAAGGGCCGCGATGTCGTCTCGCAGCTGCTGAATCTCCGAACGCGCCTCGGCCACGTCTGACGGCCATGTGACTCCGCGGTCGGCCAGCCAGCGCACGGTCGGGTACACGAACAGGGTCGCCGTCATCGCCGGAAGGACGCCGAGCAGCACACCCTGCCACGCAGAGTCGGCGGTAGAACTGCCCGCCACGACGAACCCATCGATCAGCGCGAGAGCGAGCCCGGTAACGATGGCGAGCAGCGCAACAATATTGAGCGGTCTCGGAGTGCCCATGCTCAGCAAGGTAGCGAACGCGCCGACGCGGGTCCGGACATCACGAGAACGGACCACATCCGGACAGGCTGTGAACCTCGAGCCGGGATCCAGCGTCTGTTACCACTCCACGCCCGGCGGGGACCTGGTCGGCGATGGCGGTACGGGCGGTCGTACTCCGCGAGCTCAGCGACACCCAGCCGACCTGAGCTTGCTCTCAAGTTGGACCAACAATAGGAATCATCGCGACCGGCCGCGCGGGATGGCGAGGCGTCCTCGCTAAGGAGGCCCCGCCGCACGACGGAGGACGCGCCCTCCGCCGCCTTCCCGCGCCCCCGCTGACCCAGCAGGGAACCGGGGTTCTGCGTCGAGGTCCGGTCAGCGTCCACCGTTGACCGCCTCGACGAGGTCTTGCATGGTGCGCCCGACCACATGCCAGAGGAAGAGGTCGAGCATGCCTGAGGTGATGAGGATCGTGACCGCGTTCGCCGACCTGCCGGAGATCCCTCGTGGTTCGCGGTACGCGGCGATCGTCATTGACGGCTTCGCGCTACACGACCAGCGCGAGCTCGTCCTGGCGAAGGTGCGGCGGAAGCTGACGCTCGAGCTGGGCTGCGAACCGGCTGTGGTTGCCTTGCTGGATCGGGAGCAGGCGGAGTGGGTGCTGAGCGAGGCCCAGCCTGATTTGCCGGAGGGCGGCCGGCTGATGATCGCCGTCGCGTTTCATGGAGGCGGGGCCGTGACCGAGGAGCCGAATCGGCCGTGACCGACCCGTTCGCCGCGATGCGGAAACTGATCGACGACATGACCTGCGCGCAAGCTATGCCGATTCGTATGGGTCGCGGCGGAGTGCGATACCGAGCGCCCGCTGGGCATCCCCGAAGGCATTGATGATGTTCTGGCGCTCGCCATGGGGATTCAGATCGGCGCGGTTGGCGACTACACAGAACGCCAGCGCAGCATCTGCCGCGTTCCGGTCCCGGGCCCGGTGCGCCAGCTTGAGGACCTCCCTCCAACCATCCAGCAGGTCGGAATCGGTCGCGCGCTCTTCGACGGGCAGGTCTCCATTCACAAACCGAGACCAGGTCAGGCTCTGGGCGGTGACTGCATCTTGAAGGGCAAGCAGCGTGTCCCGCTCGATCTCGAATTGCCGCGCCTGGAAGGTGTCGCGGCGCGCCTCACGGTCACGCTTGTAAGTGCCTCGCTGAGTCAGCCACTGCGAGCCGATGGTGGCGGCGCCACCGACCACCGCCCCAATTAGCGCACTCCCGGCGGGGATCACGAGGTCGAGAACCGCAGTCATGCGGTCATCCTCTCGCGTCCTCAGCTTTCGGGAACTCGTTCACATCAGCTCACCCCGGCCGCCGCCACACCCTCACCTTCCCGATGCCGGAGCGGGACCTGGTGTCAGCGGGTTAGGCCGCCGGTGAGGACCCGCCGCAACGCGGCCACGATCTGCTCGCCGGTGAACCTCTGCGCTGCGATGGTCTCCGCCTGGTCCAGGGCGGAGGCCGTCGCGGCGTTCGGGGCGGTTCGCAGCATCGCGATCAGCCACCCCTCCAAGTCCTGCGCCTGCTCCGGCAGCACCAACTGGTCGGGGGAGGGCACGAACAACTCGTACGGCATGCTGAGCGGATGACCCAGCGCCGGGATCGGCCGGCGCCCCTCAACCGGCAGCAGCGGCACGGGTTGCCCTCCTGAAGCGTACGCGCCGGGCGGCAAACCGACCCGGAACGGGTGCACGCAGGTGGGGGTCCCGGACGCCGCGTCGACCCGCATACCGTCGTCACGGAACGCCTGCCCGTGATACGGGCGAGGCGCGACGTCGAACTGTCCGGCCCCAAGGGTCTGCGCTGGGCACACCGAGCAGCACGCGTCAGCCCACTCCGGTCGCGGACCCTCTCCCATGCGCCCATCCTCTCCCGGATGTGCGTGCAGCCCCTCGTGAGCGTCGAGGAGAACATCGTCGGCGGTGCAGCTACGCCTGCGTGACTGTGTGCTGGACGTCGAGCGGCAGCACTCTCAACGCCCACCCGTAGGCGGCCTCAGGGTCACTGGCGGGCACCGTGCGGTTGGTGAACGCGAGCGGGAGCTCCAGATCTCCCGGCGTCGAGCTGAGCAGGCGCAGCGCCCACTGGCCGCCGAGGTGCTGGAGAGCCCAGTGGGCTGACGGCTGCTCACGGCGGCGGCGCAGGCGCGGCCACCAGCGGCGCGGGGACGGCCCGCCGTACCGCCGGCCTGCCGTGAGCAGGCCCGGCTCATCTCGCTCAGTCATGACACCATCTCAGCATGTGATGCGGCTGGATGTGGTGACTCTGTTCACCTTGTACGGGGAGCTGTTCGCTGCGGTGGTGGGGGCTGCTCCAAAGCGCCCGGTTTCGCAGGGCTCGCTCCTACCATGGACGCCATGGCCACGTACCGCGACGTCACCGCGCTCACCCAGGACTCAGTCGGTCTGCGAGAGCGGCTGGTGAAGCTGGCCGAGGACCTGAAGCGCCAGTACGGTGACCGGCCGGCCGACCCGATGGTGAGCAGGTTGTTGGGCCATGCCCAGGAGATGTGCCCGGCCGTCGATGAGTTCGTTTTGCATCTCGACAGTGCGAGGGCGCTCGTCAAAGAGTTGGAGGGCTCGGGCGGATCGCCCGAGCCCTCCAATGTTGTGGAGCGGTGAGCCCGCGTCGCAGTCGGCAAGGGGTGATGATGGCGTGCCAGCCGAGCACCCGCTCCTACTTGCGGGTCGCGGCGATGAGGTGGCGGGCGCCCCGGTCCAGCAGGTCGGCGGCGACCCTGGATCCGAGGGTGGCCGGATCATCGGCCGGCCCCCACGCCTGAGCGCGCACGAACTCCGAACCGTCCCGGTTGAACACCATCCCGAACAGTCCGAGCTTCCCATCGGCGGTGGTGTGGCAGTGCCCGGCGATCGGGCTGTTGCAGTGACCTCGCAGCATGTGGAGCATCGTCCGCTCCGCCAGGATGTGCACCGACGTCGGGCCGTGGCTGAACTCCTCCAGCAACCGCATCACGGGCGTATCGGCAGTCCGGGCTTGGATGCCGATGACCCCTGCGCCCACCGCTGGGACCATCGCGACGGCGCCCGCGACGGCGGTGACGAACTCGACGGGCAGCACCTCGTGGGCGCGCTCGGCCATGCCGATGCGCCGCAACCCGGCACGGGCCAGGATCAGCGCCTCGTATGGCCCGTCGGGGTCATCGAGCTTCTTGAGGCGGGTGTTGACGTTGCCGCGAACCCGTTCGGTACGCAGGTCCGGCCGGTACATGCCGAGTTGGGCGCGGCGCCGCACCGAAGAGGTACCGACCACCGCGCCGGACTTGAGGTCGGCGAGTGTGCCGCCGTCGCGCGTGACGACGATGTCGTGCACATCCTCGCGCGCCAGGTACGCGCCGAAACACGTCCCCTCGGGCAGCGGGACATCACCGGGGACGTCCTTCATACAGTGCACCGCGACGTCGACCCGGCCGGAGATCAACGCCCGGTCGATTTCCTTCGTGAAGTTCCCTTTGCCGCCGAGCTCGGCCAGGTCACCGGGCCACAGGTCCGCGGAGGTCTCCATCGGCACCAACTCCACGGCCAGGCCGGGAACCCTGCCGGTGAGCAGTGCGGAGACCTGCTCCGCCTGGTGCATGGCCATCGGTGAGGTGCGGGTGCCGACACGCAGCGGCCCGTCTGTAAATCGCTCGATCACCACAGCGGCGACCGTGTCGGTTGAGGTGCTCATCGGTCGGTTCCCTTCAACGGCTCAGCTCGGCGCGTAGGGGTTTGAGGGTAGTGCGGAGGGCTGTCCCTGGGCGGTCACTGCGCGACAACTCGGGGGAGTTTGCCGGCTCGCTGCCCATCGGCCACGGCGGCGACCAGAGGATCCGGGTCGGTCGCGCAGGCGAACAAGACGGGAAACTCGCCGACGCAGGCAACTACATTGGGCCCCTGGTACATGGCGGTCAGTAGGCCCCCAGGCCCCCGCGAGATGTAGTAGCCGGGGATGTTCTGCCGGGGCTTCTCAGCGCTGCTCATAGCGGCCTCCTGTCTCCTGTTCAGTAGGCGATCGTCGGGCGTGGGGTGTCACGCAGTGCGTGCCGTGCACCGTCCAGGTAGCGGTGGCGCCTCGCGGCCCGATCCGCGGTGTCGAGCTTCTCCGCCTCGGCCAACGC
>JAOPYM010000317.1 GCA_025964615.1 Actinomycetes bacterium | reverse complement strand
GGGCCGAGACCGATCGCACGTACACGCCCGCGTCGGCGCTGTGCTCGGTCATCCTCAGCCGGTCGCCGAGGATCGCGCCGCCGGTGAGGGCGCTCGACGGGTCGACGGCCACCACCGCCACCCGTTCGCCGCGCCTGCGCAGCACGCGCAGCAGCGCGCTGGTGAGCGAGCTCTTCCCGCTGCCCGGCGGGCCGGTGATGCCGATGATCCGGGCGTGGCCGCCCGTGGTGTAGATATCGTGCAGGACGGTCCCCAGGTCCCGGCGGCGTGACTCGACCGCCGATACGAGCTGACTCAGCGCGACGACATCACCGGCCCTGGCCTTAGTCAGCTCCGCGGAAAGATCACGCCGGGCGCCCGTCACTGCTGACCCGCGATCTCTCTGAAGAGCTCCCGCTCGTCGATCACCCGGTGGGTCTTGGTGTCGGAGCGCTCGAAGGTATTGTGCGGCACAACCACCACCTCGGTACTGACCCCGAGCGTGGCGCGCAGCCGGTCCTTGGCGAGCTGCCGGAAACTGCTGACGCCGTCACCGTCGCCAGCCAAGTCGGAGGAGAAGTGCTCCACCTGCACCACTAGCCGGTCCATGGTGTCCTCGCGGGAGACGACGATCCGGTGCTCGCCGCCGTACCCCGCCAGGTTGCTGATGATGTCATTGATCGCGCTGGGGTAGATGTTCTCGCCGCGGACGGTGAACTGGTCATCGATCCGGCCGTAGATTCCGTTGGGCAGCACGGGGTAGGTGCGCCCGCACGGGCTCGGTGCCGCCTCCCACCGGGTCAGGTCGCCGGACAGCAGCCGGATCATCGGCTGGCTGTTGCGTTCCAGGTGCGTGTAGACGGGCGAGCCCTCGGCCCCGAACGGCACCCGCCGCTTGGTGGCGGGATCGCACACCTCGGTGTACACGATGTCCTGCCAGCAGAGCATGCCCGTGTGCCCGGTGCTTTCCGAAAGGTGGCCCCACGGCGTCATCTCGGCCATCGAGCCGGAGTCGAAGACGCGGCCGCCGAAGGCGTCTTCGATCTTCTTCCTGATGGACGGGATGGACGCGCCCGGTTCACCGGAAAAGAACAGGATCTGGATGCCGAATTCCCGCGGATCGATGCCGCGTTCCTCTGCGACCTCCGCGATCCGCAGCGCGTAGGACGGCGTCCCGTACAGCGCTTCCGGGCGCATCTGCAGCAGCCAGTCCACTGCCCGCGACGTCTGGCCCGCGACGCCCGCCCCGAACGGGAACGCCTGGGCGCGGATGCGCTCGGCCCCCGCCAGCGTTGCCCACGAACCCATGTAGAGGCTGAACACTGAGCCGATGAAGACCCGCATGCCCGGCCGGATGCCCATCCCCCACATCACCCGGGCGTGCGCCTCCGCTATCCGCCGCCAGTCGGCGCGGCCGACACCGAAGGCCGTCGGCCGGCCGGTGGTGCCCGAGGTCCCGTGCACCCGCATTACCTCGCTCTTGGGCACGCACAGGTAGTCGCCGAACGGAGGGCGCTCTGCCTGCGCCCGCCGCAGCTCCTCTTTCGTCACTACCGGCACATGCTCGAAGTCGTCGAGGCTGCGGATGTCCTCCGGACTGATTCCGGCGGCAGCCCACTTACGCTGGTAGAACGGCGCGTGCGCGGCCGCGTAGCGCATGACCGACTGGATCCGCCGCAGGATTGCCGCGTCTCTCAGCTCGGGGTCCATGGTCTCCCGCTGCGGGAACCAGTACGGCTGGCCGGGATCGGGCAGGTACTCATCGTCGTAGGCCGGGGGCCAGTGGTCCCAGTGCTCCATCAGGCTCGCGGACCCCTGTCCGATACGAGTTCGCGAATGCGAACAGCCACGTAGTCCGGTGCCGTGTCCTGTCCAAGGATGTCGCTTACGCCCATTTTCTTGAGCACCTCCACGTCGTCGTCGGGGATCACGCCGCCCCCGACGACGATGAACCGATCCAGCACCTCGCGCTCCTTGAGGAGCTGGAGGATGCGGGGAAGCAGCGTCATGTGCGCCCCGGAGAGAATGCTGAGCCCGATGACGTCGACGTCTTCCTGGATCGCCGTCGCGACGATCTCCTCGGGTGTCCGGTGCAGGCCGCTGTAGATGACCTCCATGCCGGCATCCCGCAACGCCCGCGAGATGATCTTGACGCCCCGGTCGTGACCGTCAAGACCGACCTTGGCGGTGAGCACTCGGATCGGTTCGTCTAGCGCTCCAGCTGACTGTTCGCTCATCTTGTCCGCATCTTCATTGGGGCGACACCTGACGCTTTCTTAGGCAGACCTGGTCTTATGTTAATAAGGTCCGGCCAAGGTGTCAATGAACGACATAATCGTCTGACCAGCACAAATGCCAGGATTGACGGTTTCGGCCGCAGGGCGCGGCAACCGCACTGGCACACCCGTCCCGCCCTCCTCAGCCGCGAGCGGATCTTCGCTCGCCGTGCCCTTGGCTGGCCCCGTCAGAGCGCTATTGACGTCTTGGTAAGACCAGATTATGGTCCGCTAATAAGCCCACAGCCAGGCCGTCTAAGGGCGGCAACCCGAGCGATTGGGGCAGCAGATGCGCGCCGTAGCCGTCGCGGATGACCGGTCACTGCAGCTGGTCGAGGTGTCAGAGCCCGACCTCAAACCCGACGAAGTGCGGATCGCCGTCAGCTACTGCGGCATCTGCGGTTCCGACCTCCATATGCGGGAAATGCCCGCCATCCCCGCCGGGATCGTGCTCGGTCACGAGTTCACCGGGGTAATTACCGAGACCGGGCGCGCGGTTACCGGCTGGAAGGCCGGGGACCGCGTCGCGGCTAATCCCTTCGATCCCTGCGGTCAGTGCGAGACCTGCGCCGCCGGGTACCCCGAGCTGTGCCCCACCAATACCGAGCGCGGCATCGGACTCGGCCCCTACTACGGTGCCTACGCCGAGACGGTGGTCGCGCCGCAGGCAAGCCTGTTCCGCCTGCCGGACGGGGTCAGTGACGAGCACGGCGCCATCGCCGAACCGCTCGCGGTCGGGCTGCACGGCGTCAACCTGGCCCAGGCAGACCCGTCTGAGCCATGCGTTGTGCTCGGCGGCGGCCCGATCGGCATCATGACGGCACTCGGGCTGCGGGCCAAGGGCTTCGAGAAGGTCATCGTCGTCGAACCGACCGAGGTCCGGCGGGAGACGCTGCGCAAAATCGGGTTCGCGGTCAGCGACGTCGAGGAACAGGCCGACAAAGTCCGCGACGTCCTCGGCGGCCCGCCGCGGGTCGCCTTCGACTGCACCGGCCATCCGGTGGGCATCGGCACGGCCATCAGCATGGTCGCCCCAGCGGGCCGCGTGGTGATCGTCGGCGTCCCTTCCCACCCGTCGACCGTGCACGCCGCGGAGATCGCCGTGAAGGAAGTGCAGATCCGCGGGTCGCTCGCGTATACCAGTGCCGACTGGAAGCAGGCTCTGGACAGCCTGGCCGACGGCCGGATCCCGGCCGCCGACCTCATCACGACCATCGCGCCGCTCGAGGACGCCGAGAAGTGGTTCGGCGAGCTCACCAGCGGCACGACCCGACAGATTAAGGTGCTGCTGAAGCCATGACCCGCGCCGCCATCCTCTACTCCTGCCCCGGTGACCTGGCGATCGAGGAGATCGAGGTCGACGCCCCAGGTCCACGTGAGGTGCTCATCCAGACGGTGGCCGCCGGCCTGTGCCACAGCGACCTGCACTTCATGGAGGGCAAGTACACCATCGGCTGCCCGGCGGTACTCGGTCATGAGTCGGCCGGCGTGGTCACCACGGTGGGATCCGAGGTGAGCTACGTGCGGCCAGGGGACCACGTCATCACGTGTGTCTCCGCCTTCTGCGGCGAGTGCGAAGACTGCCTGAGCGGCAACCCGGCACGCTGCCAGAATCCCGCCACGCACGGCAGGCCAGCGGGCGCGCCTGCCCGGCTGCGGCTGGGCGACACCCCGCTCACGCAGTTCGCCGGGCTCGGCTCCTACTCCTCTGACCTGCTGGTGCACGAGCGGGCCCTGGTCAAAATCGATGAGAACATGCCACTTGACCGCGCGGCCCTGATCGGCTGCGGTGTCACGACCGGGCTCGGGGCCGTGTTCAACACGGCCCAGGTGCCGCCGGGAGCGACCGTGGCCGTCTTCGGCTGCGGCGGCATCGGGCTGAACGTCGTGCAGGGTGCCCGGCTCAGCGGGGCCAGCAGGATCATCGCGGTAGACCGGGTCGACGCCAAGCTCGAGCTGGCCCGCCAGCTCGGCGCCACCGACACCGTGAACGCGGCGCAGGCTGATCCGGTCGCCGAGATCATCGGCATGACGGACGGCGGGGTGCACTACAGTTTCGAGGCCATCGGCCTCAAGGTCGCCGCCGAGCAGGCCTTCGGCGTGCTGCGCCGCGGCGGCACGGCGACCGTGATCGGCATGATCCCGGTCGGCCAGATGCTTGAGATTCCCGGCGCCGCGCTGCTGGCGGAGAAGAAGCTGCAGGGATCGATCATGGGATCCAACCGGTTCCGCACCGACATGCCCTTCTTCATCGAGCTTTACCGGCAGGGCCGGCTCAAGCTCGATGAACTGCTGGCAGAGCACATTGGCCTGGACGACATCAATGGCGGCTACGCGCAGATGAAGAAGGGCGAGACCGCTCGGTCCGTCATCATGTTCTGATCTCACCCAGAGGACACCGGTGGGGCAGCGCGAGCGGACGCGGCCCCGCCGGCTATTGGCATGCCCCCGGCTAAGCCGATCATGGACGATTCGCAGTCTCACACGTCGCTGAGATTTCTTACTTGACACTCTTTATATCCACGAGACACCATGTCGAGTGAAGGGGCGCGAAGGCCAGTCGAGACGGCGGAGCCGCCAGCGGCCGCCATGGCCTCAAGGTGGAGGACGGAGAGCAGCATGAAAATCGGCACCACGATGTACATCCAGAACTACCAGGACTGGGGACGGTTCGGCCAGCAAGAGAATGGTGAGGACGTTCCCCCGCTCGAGCCGAACACCGACGCGCAGATCTGGGCCCAGGAGATCGATACCGTCCTTAAGCTCGAGGACCTCGGATACGACTCCATCTGGACGGTCGAGCACCATGTCAGCCCGTACACGATGATCACCAATGCCATCCAGGCGCTGACCTTCTTCGCCGGCGCGACCACCAAGGTCGATGTCGGCACCATGATCGTCGTCGTCCCGTGGCACAACCCGCTCCGGGTGGCCGAGGAGATCACCATGCTGCAGCACGTGCTGCGCGGCCGCCGGGCCTTCATCGGCTTCGGCCGGGGTCTCGGCCGTCGCGAGTACAAGGCCCTGGGGGTTGACCAGAACGAGTCGCGCGAGCGCTTCAAGGAAGGCATCGACGTCATCAAGCTGGCGCTCACTCAGGAGCGGTTCTCCTACGACGGCGACATCCAGCACTACGAGAACACGACGATGCGACCGCGGCCACGCGACGCCGCGCAGCTGATCGATGACTTCTGCTTCTCGTGGGGCAGCCCGTCCTCCGCTCCGGTCGGCGCGGCGCTCGGCCTGCGGCCGCTGATCATCCCGCAGAAGGCCTTCGCCGAGTACCACAAGGACCTGGAAGAGTTCGGCAAGGCGCGGGCCCAGGCGGGCTACGAGCCCGCGCGCCCCCGGATCCACCTGCACATGTACTGCGACGAGAACGCACAGCGGGCCGAGGAGAACGCGACGCGGTTCATCCTGGAGTACCTGGACTCGGCCAACCGCAACTACGAGCTGACCAGCGACCACTTCAAGAACATCAAAGGCTACGAGCACTACCAGGCTCAGCTGGAGAACCGGGCGGCCGCGGACTACAACCCCGGCCAGGCGTGGGTGGACAACTGCGTCTGGGGCACCCCGGACCAGTGCATCGCCAAGATCCAGAAGCTGGTCGACGCCTTCCACCCGGACGAGTTCATGCTTACCGGCCGGTACGGCTCCATGCCGCATGACGTCTCGCAGCGCAGCCTGGAACTGTTCGGGCGCGAGGTGGTGCCGGCGGTGCACGAGATGCCGACGCTGGAGCCGATCACCTACACCGCATCGGTCTAACCGCCGTCACCGCAGCGGTCGCGGAAGATCCGGTCCCTCCGGAGGGGCCGGATCTTCCGTGATCAGGGGCCTACTCGGCAGATCCGGGACGTGGCCGTAGGCGGTCAGGTCCCTCACTCTCGGGATGGTCAGCGGCGAAGACCTGCAGCCAGAACTCGGCCAGGATGTCAAGCAGGCGGTCTTCCGGCACGGGCAGCTTCGACCTGCTCGCCAGCGCGAAGATCCGCTGTGTCATGATCTCCAGCACCAGGGCACGCTCGCGCGCGGTCGCGCGGTCACCGGCAGGCACGCGATCGAAGTAGCCCACCAGGCTGTTGACCAGAGCCTCCGACAGCCGCAGGTAGTGCATTTCGACCTCGGGCTCGAGCATGGTGGCCTGCAGCGTGGCGTGCGACGCCTGGGCACCGTCGGTCCAGCGTTCTAGCCACTCCGCCAGCCACCCGCGCAGCCGGCTTGGCAGCTGCGGTCCGTCTTCTGCCAGCTGCTCGTCCAGGACGTGATAGGTCTCGATCGCCATCGGCACGCTGGCGTCGATCGAGGCCCCCATCAGCTCGGCCTTGCTCTTGAAGTGCAGGTAGAAGGTGGCGCGACTGGCGCCCGCCGCACGGGCGATGTCATCGACGGTGGTCTCCGGGTAGCCCTGCGCCGCGAACAGCTGCTGGGCGACTTCCATGAGCCTGCGCCTGGTGAAAGCGCGCTGTTGCTCTCGCATCGACAGCGGGCCGGCTACCTCAGTCATGCTAACTACACTAGACGCTATGTCAGGCGAGTAAACACGCCCTCGTCGCGGGCTGGCCAGCTGTCGTCGCGTCCTACTCAGGAGACGAGCCTCTGGCCGCTCCCTGCACGCCCAGGAGATGGCCTTCAACGACATCCGCACTACGCTGCAGACACTGTGCGGTACGGACCATCCCTGCTCACCGCCCGGACCCGGCTCGCCGAGCAACTCACCGCCGGGCAGTGAGCGCGCTCGCGGACTACAGAAGGCCCAGCCGCCGCCTACAACCGCGGTTGCGTGAGAATCGTGTACGGCGACGACTCGGCGCGCGTCCAGTGGCGCTGTAGTTCTCGGGCCGCGACCTCAGGCAGCTGAGCTGGCCAGAAGTGGTTGGCCTCGATACCCACGACCTCGGCCCCCATACGGGCGGCCATCCGGCGGCCGAACTCGATGGGGACGACCAGGTCGTGTGAGCCCCAGATCGCGAGGCTGGGTACCACGATCTTCCTGAGATCGGCGGCCCATTCCTGGCCGACGTTGGTCGCCGAGCGGTAGAGCGACAGCGTAATGGCCCGGTTCCAGTCGTTACGCCACGAGATCGCAGCGGCCACCTCGGGCGTCATGCCCGCGGACAGCAAACCTTTCGCCATGGCGTCAACGTCGAGGTTGTCCATCCAGCGCTCCCCCTCGCCGGGGATATTCCAGGTCGCCCAGGCACCGTGCAGCGGCCAGTCTTCGTCGATGGGGCCGTTGCCGAAGGTGAAACTGCGCAGCAACTCGGGGCGCAATGACGCCGCGCGGCAGGCGAGCAGGCAGCCCCAGTCGTGGCCGACGAGGTGGACCGGACCGTCGGTGGCGACCACGGTCTCGATCTGCCCGATCAGCCACTCGACGTACTCCTCCTTGACGCCGCGCCAGCCCGGTGGCGGCGCCTCGGCGAAGCCCGGCAGTTCCAGCGCGACCACCCGCCGCGATCCGTCGAGGCGGGCAATGACGCCGTCCCACAGTCGCGCCGTGGTCGGTACGCCATGGACGAGAATGGCAGTGCTGGTCATCGATCTCCCTCATCGTGAGGCTGGACGGCAGGTACGCGCACGGTGCCGCGTAGGCCGGTCGCCGCCTGCCTTCCCGTCACGGGCGACTCTGCGTCAGGGCGGCACTTTCGAGCTGCCGGCGTAGCCGGACGGCGGCGGCCCCCTCGTCGATGCTGACGTCTTCGTAGGTCAGGACATCGCCAGCCACGATGCCGTTGCGAAGCGTGACGCCCCCCGCCAGGCCGATGGGCAGGGCGCGGCGGGCGAGCGATGCGCTAGCGGGCGCGAGGACCCCGCGGACGGTGTAGCCACCCTCGCCATCGAGGACCTCGCCGGCGCGCAGGTCGCGCTTGGCCACCGAGACCACGTCGCCGTGGAAGGCGCGGGCCGTTCCGGTGGGCTCCCCGCGCAGGACAGCGGAGGCGATGCTGATGCCCAGCTCAAGGCCGATGAGGTGGTAGGGCCGGTAAAGCGCGCCGAAACGGCCGCTCGGGTCGGTTTGCATCCCGTACTCCGCGAAGCAGCGCGCCGCGTAGTCGGTGCGCGCCTCGAAGGTGACGTACACCCCCCACCGCAGGTCCCGTTCCAGCGGGCGGCCGTCGCGGCGCAGGCTGGAGATCACCTCCACGGTCCCCCGGCGGCTGAGCTGGCCGCCCGCCTCCTGCGGGCGGAGCACGGTCGCGAGGTCATCCACGTCAACCGGCGGGAACAGCAGGCCCTCATCCTGCGGGATCAGGCCGGTCGCGTTGGCCACGGCGGCCATCTCGATCGCCGACTTCGTGCCGTCGAGGAAGGAGTTGAACATCTTCGGGTTGAAGTCGCCGGCGGCCAACTGCCCGGCGGTGAAGCCGTAGTAGTCCCACACGGTGTCCGGGGTCGAGGTGACGTACTCCGGCAGGTACTTAGTGCCCTTGCCCGCGGCGACCACGTCGAACCCGATGGTCCGGCACCAGTCGACCAGTTCGCTGATCAGCGCCGGCTGGTCGCCGTACGCCATGGAGTAGACCACCCCGGCTGCGCGTGCCTTCTCCGCCAGGACGGGACCGACGAGGCAGTCGGCCTCCACGTTGACCATGATGACGTGCAGCCCGGCGTCGATCCCGAGTTCCGCGTGCCGCGCGCCGGCCACCGGGTTGCCGGTGACTTCGAGCAGCGCCTCCAGGCCGGGGGCCGCGATCAGGTCGTCGGCAGAGTCGCTGACATAGGTGCCGCCGGCGCGCAGCGCCTCGGCAAACGAACCCGCCTGGTAGCGCTCGGCCGGCCAGCCGGTACGCGCGAGCGCCGCACGCGCCTTCCCGACATCGAGGTCGGCGACGCCGACGACATGGATCTCCGGGACGTGCAGCGCCTGCGTCAGGAACATCGACGCGAACTTCCCCACCCCGATCACGCCGACCTTGACCGGCCCGACGCTGTTCGCACGCCGGGTGAGCAACTCATGCAAGTTCATCTCGGCTCCTGTGCATCTGCCGCCGCACTGCGAAGGGGTGGCCGGGGAGAGACTCCATTGGTCTCTCTGTAGCCTGACTAGTCAATGCGTCTTGTGACTAGAAGCTAATTCTGCACATTCCGGCTGTCAAGGGGTGCGTTTCGCCGCCGGTGACACCGCCCAGCGGCATCCCCCCGAGCGGTCAGGACACAACCCGGGTCACGTCTACCTGGCGGGGCGGGGCGCCATGCGGGTCAAAGCTAGTGACCGTCGGCGGGATGCGCAGCCCGTCGCGGCCGCCAATCTCCGTCAGCACATCGGGGGCCACCGCGGGATCCGCCGTCAGCGCGCAAACCTCGTCGAGGACCGCGCCGTCCGCCTGAGGAACCAGGCCAGGACCGTGGCCGAGCTGCATGCCCCAGGCGTCCCACAGCAGCATCTCGGTATTGTTCAGCGCGGCCAGGTCGTGGATCGCGTTGTGCGCGAGGTAGGGCCAGGCGCGCAGCACGGGCACGTCCAGGTCGGGGGCCACGACATACCGTTCAGGGTCGGCGTTCCCCGCCCGGGCCGCCCGCCACGCGCGCGGGCCGGTCACGAACTGGTCGTCGGTGAGATCGAGCCAGTCGACCCGCAGCCCGTTGACTTCCGGCGTCCAGCCGCTGCCCATCTCCGGGTCAACGAGGCGCCAACGACCGTCCCGGTCGTCCCACACCTCCGCGACCACGTGATCAACCAGCCAGCCGGGGTGGAAGTAGGCGGCGAAGCCCACCCGGGCCCGCGCGGGGATGCCCTTGTGCCTGGCCAGGGCGAGGAAGAGGACCGTGGCGTCCCGGCAGCACCCGACCAGCCGGTCCGGCGCCCGACGATCCCTGCCCAGGGCCGGCTCACCGCGCTCTAGGATCAGCGCGAGCATGGCGTCGGCATACCGGGTGTTGATCTCCGCCATGCGCTCGGCGGGTACGCTGTTCTCCGCGAAGTCACCGCCCGCACGGTAGTGGAACACCAGCTGCGAGCTCGCCTCGCGCAGCGCCTTGAGCTCGGCGGGAAGGGCGTCAAGCGCCCCGGCCGCCGCCCCCGGGTCAGTGACCGCGCTCTGCCTGGCCCAGCCTCTGCGCGCCTTCTCCTCGTTCATCGCCGCTCCTCTGCCCCGTTCCTGCACTTATCCCAGAGACCGTACGAGGGCCGGGAACTTATCGCACCTCGATTGACAGCAGCATCGTCCGAACGGGTGCTGGTTTCTCCGCACTGCCACGAGCCGTGGGAGGAGCCCGGCTTCATCGACCGGGTCGTCGCCCTGCCGCGGCGGCAGGACCGCGCCCTGGCTGACCGGAACGCCTTGGCCGACCGGATCTTCTTCGACCGTTCGCCAGTGTCCATAGCGTGAGCACCTCCCCTAGGTTGAGCCGCGTTCCTGGATCGAACCGGCTGCGGCAGTTTTGCGAACTGCCTCCCACTCCGGTGAGATACGCGACAGTGTGCTCCCGCCTGGAGTCGAACCAGGCACCCGCGCTTCGGAGACGCAGGGGAAAGAGTCCGTTACCGGAAGCGTGGAACTGCGTGGGCGAGGCAGGATTTGAACCTGCACTTCCGAGGAACACGGCTTTACAGACCGGTGGGC
>JAOPYM010000266.1 GCA_025964615.1 Actinomycetes bacterium | reverse complement strand
ATGCAACGAGGGCCCGCACCACGGATGGTGCGGGCCCTCGTCTCAGACGTTACAGCGGGCGGATGTTCTCCGCCTGCGGGCCCTTCTGGCCCTGGGTGACGTCGAACTCGACCTTCTGGCCCTCGAGGAGCTCGCGGAAGCCCTGGGCGTTGATGTTCGAGTAGTGCGCGAAGACGTCAGAGCCTCCGCCGTCCTGCTCGATGAAGCCGAAACCCTTTTCCGCGTTGAACCACTTGACGGTACCGGTAGCCACGTAAATCTCCCTACGGGGGCAGTTCTCAGGGATCCGCACTGTACGGACCCCGCGTCGCCGAGATGATCGCCCCACTCCGGAGAGAACCGGAAAAACAAAGAGCGCCTGTGGTCACAAACCCGACAGGCGCACACAACGTTCATGGGAACCAAGACTGCAACGCGACCGACAATAGCACATCGCCGCAGTGCTCGCACCCACTGTCACGACCAGGGTGACAAGGGGTCAGTCCATGACCGGTTTGCAGTTCAGGGTGGTCATCACCCGGTCCATGTGGGCGTGCAGTTCGGCGTGCTGACCGGCCAGCTTGTCGAACTCCAACGTCAGCCTCTCGAGGAGTTCCCTCGACTGGCAGTCGGCGTCGTAGTCATGCTGTGCGAGCTCGGCGGCGATCTGGTCGGAGCGCTTGGCCGCGATCAGCAGGATGGCGCCCTGCATGGCCGCCAGGCAGCTCAGCACCAGGTTGAGCAGGATGAACGGGTACGAGTCGAAGTGCGTGACCGTCTTGTTGGCGATCATCCAAATCCCGAGGAAGATCAGCGCGGCGAACACGAACGCCCACGAGCCCATGCCATTGCGCATCTTGTCGGCGTAGCGCTCGCCGGTGGTCAGCTGGCCCTCCGCGCGGACCCCCGGGTGCTGACGCCACCAGTGGGCGGCCTTTTGGGGGGATTGCACCGTCTCTGTCGTCATACCGCCGAGAATCTCGCATGATCGCCAATTCCTGGCGATTTCTTGGAAAATTTTTACCTTTGGCCTAACTGCTGGCGCTCGCTCCGCTCACCTAGCGAATGGCGCTGTAACGGTGTTCGGGCCGTCCGGTGGTGCCGTACCGCAGGCTCAGGTGCACGACGCCGTGCTGGGCGAGGTAGGACAGATAGCGCTGCGCCGTGGGACGGCTGATCCCGACCGCGGCGGCCACCTCGGCGGCGGACACGTCCTCGCGGGCCGACCTGACGGTGTCCCGCACCCGCTCGAGGGTCGGCGCGGAGTGCCCCTTGGGCAGGCTGGCCGGGGGTATGGCGGGGCCGCGCAGCAGCTCGTAGAGCGCGTCCACATCGGCCTGGTCGGTCTGGTCCAGGTCGGTCAGCCTGTCATGCAGGCCCTGGTACGCGATCATCCGCTCGCGCAGCGCCGGGAACCCGAACGGCTTGACCAGGTAGTGCACGGCGCCGAGCTGCATCGCCGTACGGACGCTGGCCACGTCCCGGGCGGCACTGATCACGATGAAGTCGGTCCCCTGCGACCGGCGGACGACCTCGAGGCCGTTCCCGTCGGGAAGATACAGGTCGAGCAGCACCAGGTCGGGTTTCAGCGCGGCGATCGCCTCCAGGGTGGATGCGACGCTGTGCGCCCTGCCGAGCACGGTGAACCCGTCGAGCCGCTCCACATACGCGGTGTGGATCGTGGCGACGTGGAAGTCGTCGTCGGCGACCAGTACTCCGATCATGTTGCCCCTCCCGGAAGTGAGACGGTGAACATCGCGCCGGGCCCCTCGGTGACCTGGATCCGGCCGCCGAGGCGCTGTACGAGCCGGTGGACGAGGGCGAGGCCGAGACCCCGGCGCAGCACGTCGGTCTGCGGCTTGGTGCTGTACCCGTCCTGGAAGATCGTTTCGAGGCTGCCGGGCGGGATGCCGGGCCCGGAGTCGGAGACCGAGAGCGCGATCCCGTCCCCGTCCACGAGCCGTACCGTGACCGCCGCGTCCGCGCTGCCCGCCGCAGCCTCGATGGCGTTGTCGATCAGGTTGCCGAGCACCGTCAGCAGGCCCTGCAGGTGCGGCGGGGAGTCGCCGAGCCAGGAGTCCCCGGTCAGCGTCAGCGTCACGCCTCGTTCGGCCGCGACCGTGGACTTGGCCAGGATCAGCCCGACGACCAGCGGATTCGCGATCCGCTCCCGTACCGACTCCGACAGCGCGGGCGCACCGCCCGCCGCCGTGGTCAGGTAGGCGAGCGCCTCGTCCGGCTCTCCCAGTTCGAGCAGCCCGGCCACGGTGTGCATCCGGTTGGAGAACTCGTGCTGCTGGGCCCGCAGGGCGTCGGTCAGGCCCCGTACGCTGTCCAGCTCGCGGAGCAGACCGGACAGTTCCGTGCGGTCCCGCAGCGTCACCACCGCGCCGAGCTCCCGGCCCTGCAGGACCACCGGGCGCCGGTTCACCGTCAGGTAGTGCTCGTCGGTCAGTACGGTCGCGTCCAGGCCGCCGCCCTCCGAGGCGAGCACCGTGCCGGCCAGCACGTCGCGCAGCCGCCCTGCCGGCAGCAGTTCCTCCAGGCGCAGGCCGAGGCCGGTGGTGCCGAGCCCGAGCAGCCGCCTGGCCTCATCGTTGACGATCGTGACCCGTCCTGCCCGGTCGAAAGCGATCACGCCCTCCTTGATGCCGTGCAGCATCGCCTCACGCTCCTGGAGCAGCTTGGCGATCTCTTCGAGCTCAAGGCCGAACGTCCGACGCTTGAGCCGCCAGGCCAGGACGTACGACGCGATGGCGCCGAAGCCGAGGGCCAGCCCGAACCAGAGGGCGAAGGCGGGGATCTCGCTCCAGAGCGCCCTGTCCACCTCGCGTTCGAGGATCCCCACTGAGACCTCGCCGACGATCCCTCCGGTCGGCCCATAGATCAGCGCCTTGCCGTTGGCGGACCGGCCCAGGCTGCCGGCGTCGATGCCCACCTGGTCCCTGGTGATCAGCGGCTCGGTGATGGGCTTGCCGATCAGTGCCGGGTTGGGATGCGACTGCCGGATGCCGTGCGTGTCAATCACCACGATGTACCGGGCGTGGGTGGCCTCGAGGATCCGCTGAGCGGTGTTCTGGATGAGGTCGCCGGACCCGCCGTACTCCATCGCGGACTGGATCTCGGGGGCGGTGGCGACGGTCTTGGCGATGGCCAGCACCCGCTGCTCGTACTGGTTGTCGAGCTGGGCCCGCTCCTCGTGCGCGAACAGCACGAACCCGACCAGGAGGCTCGCCACCAGGATGGTGAGTTGGCTGGTCAGGATGCGGGTGGAGAGCTTTCGGCCGCGCATGGTCCGAGTATGCCAACAGACGGCAAATCAGGGGTTTCCGTTGCGCATATGGTGGTCCGGGCGGGACGATCGCCCTGGCCATTCCCCCGGAGGTCCCAGATGTTGCTGGCCCACGCGTTCGGGCAGCGGTACGAGCTGCCGATCCCGCTGCTGCTGTTCGTCGGCGGCGGTGCGGCGATCGTCGTCGCCTCCTTCCTGGTGATCGCCCCCCGCCGCGTCGAGACCCCACCGGCTGCGGAAACCGTCGAAGAGCCGCCCCGGCCCGGGTGGGGGGCGGCCGGCGTCCTGGCGCTCGCGCTGGTGATCATTTGTGGCCTGTACGGCAGCCAGACGGTCTCGGAGAACATCGTCCCGACGCTGTTCTGGCTCATCGCCTGGATCGCGGTCCCGCTGTCGTGCGGGGTGCTCGGCGACTGGACCCGGTCGGTGAACCCCTTCGCGTACCTGGCCCGGCTGACCGACCGGCCCGGACTGCGGCGCGCGCTGCTGGGCACCGAGGCCCCGGTGACCTGGCGGTTCGGCTGGTGGCCGGCCGTCGTGCTGTTCTTCCTGGCCGCCTGCGGCGAGCTGGTCTTCAACCTGTGGGCCACCGTCCCCGCGCACACCGCGCTGGTCCTGCTGGTGTACGGGGTCGTGTCGGCCGCCTGCGGGCTGCTGTTCGGCGGGGCCTGGGCGGAGCGCGGTGAGATGTTCGGCGCGCTCTTCGCCACCTGGGGACGGCTCGGCCTCCTGCGGTTCGGAGCGCAGGGGCGGCGCGGGTTCGGCGGAGGCCTGGACGTGCCGTTCGAACCGTCCGCGAGCCGGATCTCGTTCGTCCTGCTGCTGCTGGTCAGCGTGAACTTCGACGGGCTGCTCGCCACCCCGTCCTGGAACCGGTTCGAGAAGGGGATGCCGTCGCACGCGGCGCTCCGTACCCTCACCTTCCTGCTGCTCGCCGCCGCCATCGCCGTGCTGTTCGGGGCGTTCGCGGCCGCCGCCGCGCGGGCCGGACGGCATCAGGCGACCTTCCGGCAGGCGCTCACCGGGCTGCTGCCCTCGCTGCTGCCGATCGCGTTCGGCTACCTGCTCGCGCACAACCTCGAATACCTCGCCGTCAACGTCCAGCTGCTCGGGCCGCTGATCGGCAACCCGATCGGGATGACGTCCTGGCCGCTGCACCTCCCGTACCCGTTCAACGACACCTACGAGGTGCACGCGCACTTCCTGCCGACCGCGTTCTACTGGTACGTCTCGGTAGCCGTGATCATCGCCGTGCACGTCGTCGCGGTGCTCCTCGCCCACCGGCACCTGGGCCGGCGCGGCGCCGACGAACGGGCCGCCCGGTCCAGCGAGTACCCCTGGCTGGTCGCGATGGTCGCGTACACGATGCTGTCGCTCTGGCTGATCGCCCAGCCACTCGTACAGGAGAAACAGCCTCCTGCTTCTCCGGTCAAGGCTCAGGTCGCGGTCTCGGTGACCCGAGGATGAGCCGCCGTCCTCTGCTGCTCGGCGCCGCCGCGCTGATCGCCGCGTGGGTCCTCGTGCCGAGCGGCGTACCGCTCTACGACGGGATCGGCTTCCCCGACGAGCCCTACCGTTATGCCCAGCCGCCCGCCGGGGCCAAGACCACCGCCAGGCCAGGCGACGCCGTCGGCACGTCCGCCGGTGGGAACGGCGCCAGCACCGAAGACCTCGACGTGATGAGCGGCGAGCAGGGGCCCCAAGTGGAGATCTTCGTCTCCACGGGCGAACTGAAGGGCCCCGGCGACGCCCGCACGTTCCGGATCCAGGGGACGCCCGTCGCTCCGGCCGCGGGCGGCATCCCCATCGACGGCAACATCTACCGGATCACCGTCGGCTGCTCCGCCGGCACCTCGCCGTGTGCGGCCAACGTCCAGCCGCCGCAGACCGACCGGTTCGTCTGGGTGGCGCTGCGATCGACCTCGTCGCGCAACCCCAGCCCGAACTTCCTGTACCGCCCCACCCCGGCGGCGCCCTGGCAGGCCGTCGGCACCGACCGGGCCGGAAACGACATCTACTCCACGACCTTCGTCGGACCCGGCGACTACGCCCTCACCTACGCCACGAACCTGCCCAAGTCCGCAACCGCCCCCGCCCCATCCCGCCAGGGCGGCCTCCCCCTCACCCCCATCGTCCTGGCAGCAGTCCTAGCCGCCCTAGCCGTGATCATCCTCGTCATCCGCTTCTCCCGCCGTCCGTCGAGTCGTGGCATTTCCCGCACCGATCTCCCGTGAGGTGCGGGAAACGCCAGCCTCTGTTGGACTACTCAACGTTGTTCCTGGTGGTGGGATTCGGGGTCGCGGTGTGGTTGCGGGTGGCGGTCGGCGGGGCGTCGGTGGCGCGGTCGGGGAGCGCTGGGCTGGTGTTCGCGGGGGCGCTGATCGTGCTGACGCTCGCCGCCGGGGTACCGGCACGGCCGGCCCTGCGTTCCGTCGGCTGGGGGGTGGCGGGGGCGGTGGTCCTGTGCGTGCCACCGCTGCTGCTGGCCGGCGGGCACCGGCCCGGCGGTGCGTTCCTGCCGTGGGCCGCGATCGTCACCGTCGTCGCCGTCGCGGAGGAGGCGTTCCTGCGCGGTGCCCTCTATGAGTCGCTGGTCGCCTCCCGTTCCCAGTTGGTCGCGGTGGGCGTGACGACGGTCTGCTTCGCGGCGCTGCACGTGCCGTTGTACGGGTGGCAGGCGGTGCCGCTCGATCTCGCCGTCGGTCTCTGGCTGGGCACCCTGCGGCAGGTCTCGGGGAACTGGACCGCACCCGCCACGGCCCATGTCCTGGCCGATCTCGCAGGCTGGTGGCTCCGTTGAGTCGTGGCGTTTCCCGCACCGTTCTGCGATTCGGTGCGGGAAACGCCAGCCTCTGTTGGACGAGTCAACGGAACCCCTTACGAACGTGTGCTCGAATCGGGTAGCGTCTCTGTGACCCGGCAGAGGGACGATCAGGGTGCCGACTTCCTCGTTCGACGACGTGCGGCGGCTGCTGGTGCGCCGATGGGATGTGGGCGATCTCCAGGAGATCAAGGCGCTGGCCTCCGGGTGGCGGGTGGAGACGCATCGCGGGCCGCTGCTGCTCGCTCCGTGCGGTGACCTCGATCGCCGGCGGGTGCTCTTCCAGCACGAGGTGACCACGGCCCTCGGCGCGGTGGGTCTCCCGGTCGCCGGGCCG
Organism: Actinomycetes bacterium; assembly: GCA_025964615.1. GTDB lineage: Bacteria > Actinomycetota > Actinomycetes > Streptosporangiales > Streptosporangiaceae > RYN-227. Next base: position 2,843 of record JAOPYM010000266.1, on the reverse strand, counting down.
CTGCCCGACCGCAAGGGCCGCACGGTGGTGGCGTCCGGTGGGCTGCGGTACGCGCTGTACCCGTGGATGCAGGGCCGTCCGCTGGATGGGCTCGAACTCTCGCTCACCCAGTGCGGGGAGGTCGGCGGGCTCCTCGGACGCCTGCACGCCGCGCTGGAGCAGGTCGCACCGCCGGTCCAGCAGGCCCTCATGGTGCGGACCGCCCGCGCCGCCGACACACTTGCCCACGCCGACCGGCTCCTCGCCGAATACCGCACGGGCGGGTTCCCGCCGGACGAGCCGGCGCGGCTGCTGCGGCGGCGGGAACTGCTGGCGGGACTTGCCGACCATCAGCCCCCGGATGGTGATGCGTTCACCACCGGGTACCTGCACGGCGACTTCCATGCCGGGCGGCTGCTGTTCGACTGGGCCGGGGAGGTCAATGCGGTGCTCGGCTGGGACCGGCTGCATCTCGGCCCGATCGCCGGTGAGGTGGTACGGGCGGCAGTGCTGCTGTTCGGGCACGAGGACCTGGATCTGGAGCGCATCGAAGTCTTCGTGCGCGGCTACCTCGGTGAGTTCACGCTGGACTCCGCCCAGGTGCAGTCCGCGGTGCACCGGCTGTGGTGGGAGCACCTCTGCGATCTGGACGGCGACGCGGCGCTGGCCGAATGGTGGACCGGGCACCTCGACGAGACCCTCGACGTCTTCGCCGCCGCGTACCGTCCAGCCCGTCCCCCGGTCACGCCGGGCTCCGCCACCAGCCGGGACCCCGGCTACGACCCTGTGACCTACGACCCCGCGGCCTATGACCCCGCCGTGGACGGTCCCGCGGGCTACGACCCCGCGGGCTATGAGCCTGAGGAGTACGGCTTCCGGCCGGAGGATTTCGACCCCTCGGAGTTCACCCTTGAGGACGAGGTTCTGGAGTACGCGGAAGGATATCCCTGACGGCCGGCTCCAGCGTGGCGAGCACCGAGGTGGCCTCCACGGCCAGCAGCGCGCTCCCCGTACCGGGCGACTGAGTGACGAGGGATGACGGCGCGTCAAGGCCCGAGCGCCGCGCGAGCGGAGCGAGCGCCGGCAAGTTAAGAGACTTCCCAGGCCACGTGCACGTCACCGTTGTCGGAGCGCTGGACCGAGATGCCGGTGGTGTTGCCGGGGTCGGTGAAGACCACGGCCGCCAGGTCCTTCGTGCTGTCCACCGTCACCTGCGCCACCTGCCAGTTCCCGGCCCCGTGGAACACCCCGACTCGCAACTGTGCGGGCGGCAGTCCCTGCAGCCCGTTGTCGCAGATAAAGCCGATGGACTTGAAACGGCCCTTCGGCAGGCTGATCGGCGTGATCGCCTTCGGTCCCTCGGCAAGCTGCCCGTACGGCATGTCGTCCTCCTGGATGTGGGGGGGTCGTGGGGCGCCCTGACGCACCCACGCGTACAGGGGATCACCGGGGCAGTCCGTCGCATACCCGTCGCGGTGACCTTTGATCTCGTTTCCGGCTCCGCCGTGCGAGCGCAGGTACTCGATGGCGTCCCGGATCCCGTCGAGCATGTCGGCGGGCGGCTGCGTCTCGCCCTTGTTGCCGACCAGCCCGCACACCGCAAAGTGGCCGGTGTTGAGGCCCGGACCATTGGCTGCGCACAGATGGTGCAGGCCACGCCCTTCGAACACATAGGCATGATCACAGACTAGAAAATTGTATGCAATATCATTCCAGCCCCGGCCGTCCATGTGATCGTTCTGGATGGCACGGATGCGTCCCGCGCACCTGCCGTGGTTGCCGAGAATCGCCGGATCTTCGTACTCGCCGGTGTAGTGGACCTTCACACCCCGGGCCGACGCGAGATAGCTGAGCGGGACCTTCGGCGCTCTGGCGCCCCAGTCCGCGCGCTTCACGAGCTTCATGTGAGTTCCCTGGGGGGAGGGGATACGGCTCAGCTCGGACGGTACAGGCAATTGCCGCCGGTGACCCGAAGAAGGGCGAAACCACACCGGTTCCGGGTACGGGCCGGGACGTGGCCGAACAGGACCGCGGCGCGTGGAACCGGCAGCACATCGACGAGGGCATCGCCCTCATCACCGGCGCCCTGAGCCGTACGCCCCTCGGGCCGTACCAGCTGCAGGCCGCCATCGCCGCGGTCCACGACGAGGCGGCCCACGCCGAGGACACGCCGTGGGAGCAGGTATTTGATCCGCTTCGCCGACCGCGGACTGCGGAGCATCGGAGCACCCACCGGAGGCTGAGTCCGGCAACGTGCCCAGTAATCGGGTACTCAGCTGACGCCGGCCGATTTGCGGGCCCAGCAGGTAGGCCTGCTGCGTCTTCTCCACACCTTCGTCGGGCTCGCGCAGCAGCCGGGCGCGCACGGCGAGCCCGGCCCGGCGGAGCAGCCCGGCGACATGGTCCGGCCGCCGGTGGAAGTCGAGCGACACCGCGTGGCCGAACGGCTCCGCCAGGTGCAACGGCTCGTCGCCGACCTGGAACGCGAGCAGCACGTGGCCGCCCGGAGCCAGCACCCGGTGAAACTCGGCGAAAACGTCCGGCAACCGGTCCTGCGGCATGTGGATGATCGAGTACCACGCCACGATGCCGCCGAGGGCGCCGTCCGGTAGGTCCAGGGCCATCATCGAGCCCTCGTCGAACCGCAGGCCCGGGTGCTCCCGCCGGGCCAATGCCACCATCTCCGGTGACAGGTCGACCCCGAACGCGGGCAGCCCCAGGGCGTCCAGGTGTGCCGTCACGCGGCCAGGGCCGCACCCGAGATCGGCCACCGGCCCGGCACCGGCGGCCTGCACGAGTTCGGCGAACCCCGCGAGCACTGCCCGGTCCAGCGGCTTGGTCGCCAGTCCGTCGCGGAAACGTTC
>JAOPYM010000241.1 GCA_025964615.1 Actinomycetes bacterium | reverse complement strand
CCCGCACCGTTTTCGCGGATGGTGCGGGAAACGCCACGACTCAACGGGGTCACCTCACGATGAGCCGGGCCACGTCGGCGAGCTGGCCGGCGATGGCGGCGTACGAGATGTAGCCCATCCCGGCCTGGACGAGGGCCCCGGCGTAGACCAGCTCCAGGGCGGCGAGGACCTGCGGGGAGGCGTCCGTGCCGAGGGCGTCGCGGAGCCGATGGTGGACGGCCACGCCGATCCGCAGCCGCAGTTCCTGGACGTCTGGATCGGTGCCGAGCATCGCCGTCGTGCAGGCGGCTGCCAGCGCGGGCTCGTCGGAGACCAGCAGCGCGATCTCGCGCAGCACGGTCACCACCCGGTCGGCCTTCGGATCGTCGGAGGGGGGGACCGGGCCGAGCGAGCTCAGCCGCCGCCAGAACACCTCGGTGATCAGGTGGTTCTTGGACGCGAAGTAGGTGTACGCCGTGGCGGGGGCCACTCCGGCGTGTTTGGCGACGTTCCTTACGGTCAGGCCGTCATAGCCGGACTCCCGCAGTTCCTCCACGGCCGCATCGGTCAGCCGCCGTACGGTGTAGGCCTGCCGGTCGGTCAGCCGCCGCCGGGTGGACTCCGTCATCAATTCACCGGACACGTGTCCAGACATTAGTTCAGCAAATGTCCGCACGCAAGTCTCAGAGCCTGGTGTAACTCCAGCTCGATGCCTTTCCTTCGACGAAGGGCATCGATCCATGGAACAGCCGGGGGTCGTCGTCGAACACCAGCGGCAGGAAGTGCCGGTCGCTCGGCCACATCGGCAGTTCGGGAATCCGGTCGAGCGGCACCCACTCAAGGGTGCCCTCGTGGTTGCCGGAATGCGCCTCGCCGTGCCATTCGTCGATCCGGAAGAGGAACCCGAACCAGTCCTCGCCGTTCCTGCCGAACCCGGGCCAGGTGATCGTGCCGCGCAGCCGTACCTCGTCGGCGACCAGCCCGGACTCCTCGTGGATCTCCCGCCGCAACCCGGTGACGATATCCTCGTCCGGATGCAGCTTGCCGCCGAGCCCGTTGTACTTTCCGAAGTGCATGTCGTCGGGCCGCTTGTTGCGGTGGATCATCAGCACGTGCTCGCCGTCGTGCGACAGGACGTACCCGAGCGTTGCCAGAATCGGGGTGTACACGTACCGAAGTCTCCCACCCGGCACCGGCACCCCCCGGTCGCCACGCCCCGTCCGACCGGCCCGGGAGCCCTGAGCCTGACCCGGCGACACTCAACTCTCACTATGCTCCAGGACGAGCACACGATGGGGGAACAGCAGTGGCAACCAAGGTCATCACCGTTGACGACATCGACGGGTACGACGGCACCGACGTTGGGAGGCGAGAGTTCGAGGTCGGCGGGGTGACGTACGCCATCGACCTCGGCGACGCCAACTTCAAGACGCTCCAGGAGACCCTGGACCTGCTGGCCCCTTATGTCGAGAGGGCCGTAGAGGTCAAGCAGGCAGGCCGCCCCCGTAAGAGCAGCACCGACGCCGCTCCGCGGCTGCGCGGCTACACCAACACCGACGTACGGCAGTGGGCGACGGCCCAGGGCACCGAGGTCAGCGCCCGAGGGAAGATCGCTGACGAGGTGTACCAGCAGTTCATCGCCGCGCACCCCGACGCCCAGCCCGAAGACTGACCACCAGCGCGACCGGAGAGAGAACACACATGGCACGCAAGACCGTCGTCGAACTCGTCGACGACATCGATGGCCGGCCCGCGGACGAGAGCATCACCTTCGCGCTGGACGGCTTCACGTACGAGATCGATCTCAGCACCGCCAACGCCGGCAGGCTGCGCGACGGCCTGGCGCCGTTCGTCGAGGCGGCCCGCAAGGCGGGCTCCGCCCCGACGGCCCGCAAGAGCCCCGGTATCACCGGCGACCGTGAGCGTTCGGCCGAGATCCGCGACTGGGCCAGGCAGAAGGGCCTGGCCGTCAACGACCGGGGCCGGATCCCCGCCGACGTCATCAAGTCCTACGAGGCGGGCGAACCCGGCCAGGCGGCCGAACCGGTCAGCACCATCCCCCAGGTGACCTTCAAGGCCGTCGCCAACCCGTAGGCGCGTCGCGGCGCAGGTTCGCCACCCGGGGTGAATGAGCATGACTGGCCGACTCCGGCGCACATCACGTGTGCCGGGGCCCTCCCAGGCGAACAGTGCGTCACTCGAGGTCCAGCGCGCGGCTCGTATCCGGCCCGCAGCAGCTTCGGGCTCGGGGCCACGAACTCCGGCCCGTGCGGTTCGAGGATCCGCAGCTCGATGGCCCGGGCCAGGGCCGCCGGGTCGAGTTCGCCGAACATCTCCCCATAGATGGCGGTACGGCCCCCGGGAGCAGGCCGCGATCCTGGTACACGCGGACGTTGCGCACGGTCGTGCCCGCGGCATGCGCCAGATCGTCGATCCTGTACTACGCCATCCGCCCGAGCCTAGCGGGCCGTAACAAACAGGCGTGTCTCCGCGAGCACTAACATGTACGACCAACAGACGGGTTCCACAAAGTAGTGGAGGCAAGGTGAAGATCCTCGTGGCCGGCGGGACCGGTGCCATCGGCCGCAAACTTGTACCGCTGCTCGTCGGGGCCGGGCACGACGTCTCCGGTACCACCCGGCGCCGCGAGCGGGGCCGGCTGCTGACCGATGTGCACGCCCGGTCCATCGTGGTGGACGTCCTCGACGCCGGGGCGCTGCACGAGGTGGTCGCCGCGGAACGGCCAGACGTGATCATCCACCAGCTCACCGATCTCAGCGCGGAGGACTTCGACGCCAACTCCCGGCTGCGCATCGAGGGCACCGCGAACCTGGTGTCGGCCGCGAAGGCGGCGGGCGTGCAGACCATGATCGCCCAGAGCATCGCCTGGGTCTACGGGCCGGGGTCCTCGCCGGCGGTGGAGGACGACCCCCTCGACCCGGCGGCGCGCCCGTACGCCGGTGTCGCCGGACTCGAAGAGGCCGTTGGAACGATGCCATGCGGGGTGGTGCTGCGGTACGGCGCGCTCTACGGGCCTCGGACCTGGTATGCCCGCGATGGTGCGATCGCGGCCCGGGTGCGCTCCGGCGAGCTCGCGCTGACGCCCGTGTGGACCTCCTTCGTGCACGTGGAGGACGCGGCCGCCGCGGCCCTCGCCGCACTCGGCTGGCCGGCCGGTCCCGTCAACATCGTCGACGACGAGCCCGCCACCGTCGCGGAGTGGCTCCCGGTCTACAGCGCCGCCCTCGGCGCCCCGGCTCCCGGGGTGGCCCGGCACGCGGCGACGAGCGGCCGCCCGATCTCCAACGCCAAGGCCCACGCCCTCGGCTGGAAGCCCGCCCACCCGACCTGGAGAACGGGTTTGGGAGTGTAGATCGCTGTATTCATGGCCGCGGCCTTTACAGGGCGCCTTCGGGTTTGACCGGGATGGCGGCCTTGATGGCCGGGGTGAGCTCCAGGAGGACGTCGCCCGCCGGGTTGTAGGCCGGGGGGACGGTCACCTCCACGTACGCCTGGATGCCCACCGCAGTGAACGTGACGGGGCGATCGGCCGGCTCGGCGAACCAGCTCATCCCGCTGATGACGACCAGTTGCGAGTCCAGGTGCATGGCGGCCGGGCGGGGCACTCCGCAGCGCAGCGCGATGGCGGGGGAGCCCCAGGCGGCGGTCAGCGGTGATGTCGGGTCGGTGCTGCGCCGGGTCTGGCCGTGCAACTTCGTGGGCAGTTTCAGCCCCGCGCAGAGCGCGGCGGCGGATGCTGGGGGAGAGGGAACCGGCACCCCGACGGCACCCGCCGCACACCCCGCCAGGAGCGGAAGCACCCCCAGCAGGGTGAGACGACGACGCATCTATATGTGCACGATCGGGCAGGTCAGGGTGCGTGTAATCCCATCGACGGCCTGAATCTGCGCCACCACGAGCTTGCCCAGCTCGTCCACGCTCCGCGCCTCCGCTCTGACGATCACGTCATAGGGCCCAGTCACGTCATCCGCTTGCGTGACACCGGAGATCGTGCCGATCTCGCTGGCCACGTCCGCAGCCTTGCCGACCTCTGTCTGGATGAGGATGTAGGCCTGCACCATCACGTCCTCCCCGTATGCCCCGAACCAGGGCGGAGAAATGTCCGTTGAACGGCCACCGTACCGTGATATCCCACGGAGGTGGACCATCAATATCGGTGAACTGGGCGAGTTCGGATTGATCGCCCGTCTGACTCAGGATCTCACGCAGGGCCCGGAGGTCGAGGTCGGCCCCGGCGATGACGCCGCGGTCGTCCGCGCGCCCGACGGCAGGGTGGTGGCGACCTCGGATCTGCTCGTGGAGGGCCGCCATTTCCGCCGGGACTGGTCCGGGCCGTACGACATCGGGCGCAAGGCCGCCGCGCAGAACCTGGCCGACGTGGTGGCCATGGGAGCGCGGCCCACCGCGCTCCTGGTGGGCTTCGGCGCCCCGGCGGAGACCCCGGTGGACTGGGCCATGGACCTGATGCGCGGGCTGCGCGAGGAATGCGCGCTTGTGGGCGCCTCCGTCGTCGGCGGCGACATCGTGCGGGCCCCGGTGATCACGCTGGCGGTGACCGCGCTGGGCGACCTGGCGGGCCGCAGGCCGCTGCTGCGGTCGGGTGCCGTGCCCGGCGACCTGGTCGCCGTGCGGGGGCGGCTCGGCTGGGCCGCGGCGGGCCTGGAACTGCTGCTCGCCGGGCTCGGCGGGCCGCCGGAGCTGATCGACGCGCACCGCCGGCCGCAGCCGCCCTACGAGGCGGGGGCCGAGGCCGTACGGCTCGGTGCGACGGCGCTGCTGGACGTCAGCGACGGGCTGGTCCAGGACCTCGGCCACATCGCCTCCGCGAGCGGGGTGCGGATCGAGCTCGACAGTTCCGCACTGCCCGTCCCGATGCCCGGCCCGGACGGGGTACGGCTGGCGCTGACCGGCGGGGACGATCACGCGTTCGCCGGCACGTTCCCCGCCCGGACGGTTCTACCGGCGTCCTGGCGGATCGTCGGACGGGTCGTGGAGGGCGCCGGCCTGACTGTTGACGGGGACCTGTACGGCCCTGGGGGGTGGGATCACTTCAGGTAGCAAAACCTGACGTTAGACGGCCTTTGTGCGACCTGTCTGGTAGGCATGACTGGTGTGCTTTTGGTATACATCCCAAGACTGAAGGAACGGGATGGGACGACACACCAAGTTCATGGAAGAGAACTTCGAGGCCCAGGCAGGGTCACCGGACGGGTTCGAGCCCGGACCACAGGTCGAGCCGTCGCTCGACCCGGTCCGCCCAGTCGGCGGCAGGCTGCGCTGGATCGGCAGGGCCCCGCTGCTGCCGGTCGTCGCGGGAGTCCTCGCCATCGGTGCGGTCGGGCTCGCGATGAACACCTCGCAGATCTCCCTGAACTTCGCGGGGACCACGCCGACGCAGTGCGCGGCCGGCACCTGCAACACCCCGCAGGACCCGGGCCGTGGCACCCCCCGGCCGGACCGGGGAACGACCCGGGCGAGCGCGGTGACCGTCGTGTTCACCACCGTCGCCCGGTCCGCCGGCACGTTCCGGGGTACAGCGAAGATCTCCAATCACGGCGCCAAGATCCTCAAGGGCAAGGTGCTGGTCTTCCGCATCCCCGGTGTGCGGGTCCTTTCGGTCCTGTCCGGCGGCACCCTGATCACCGGCGGCCAGCTCGCCTACGTCCGTACCGGATCGATCGCCCCGGGCCAGACGGTCAGAGTGGTCTTCTCCGCGAAGGGCCCGATCGGCACGCCGGCGGGCTGCAGCTTCAACGGTGCCGTCTGCGGCTCGTAGGCTGATCACATGCATCCCCCTCTCGTGCTGACCGTGGCCGGCTCCGACTCCGGCGGCGGCGCCGGGATCCAGGCCGATCTGAAGACCATGCTGGCGCTGGGCGTGCACGGGATGAGCGTGATCGCCGCCGTGACGGCCCAGAACTCCCTGGGGGTTCAGGGCTACTGGGAACTGCCTCCCGAGGCCGTACGGGCGCAACTGGACAGCGTGCTGTCCGACATCGGCGTCCACGCGATCAAGACCGGCATGCTGGCCTCCCGTGTCCTGGTGGAGACGGTCGCCGAGGTGCTCGCCACCGTCGAGGCGCCGGTGGTCGTGGACCCGGTGGGGGTGTCCAAGCACGGCGACGCGCTGCTGGCCGCCGACGCTCTCGACGCGGTCCGCGGCGCCCTGCTGCCTGTCGCCACACTGGTCACCCCGAACCTGTGGGAGGTCGAGCAGCTCACCGGGGTCAAGGTCGAGGACGAGGGCGGGCTGCGCCGGGCCGCCGAGGCGGTCCTGGAATTCGGCCCGCGCTGGGTCCTCGTCAAGGGCGGGCATCTGCCCGGCGAGCCCGTGGACCTGCTCTTCGACGGAACCAGCGAATACCGTTTCACCGGCCCCCGTTACGACAACATGCACACCCACGGGACGGGCTGCACTCTGGCGTCGGCGATCGCCTCGTACCTGGCACTCGGCGAGGACCTGGTGAGCGCCGTCGGCAAGGCCAAGGAGTACGTCACCGGGGCCATCCGGCACGGCTTCGCCCTCGGCTCGGGCATCGGCCCGGTCGACCACGGCTGGCGCACCCGCACCTGAGCCGAGCCGGGCCGTACCCCGCCACGACCGCACCCGGGCATGACGAAAGCGGCGCACCGGAGAACCGGTGCGCCGCTTTCGGGATGCGCTAGCGGACGGCGGGCTTGACGACCTTGCCGGCCTTGAGGCAGGAGGTGCAGACGTTGATCCGCTTGGTGGTACGGCCGACCACCGCACGCACGCGCTGAATGTTCGGGTTCCAGCGGCGCGGGGTGCGGCGGTGCGAGTGGGACACACTCATGCCGAAACCGGGTCCCTTGCCGCACACGTCGCAGACGGAAGCCACGGGAAACTCCAAGTGGTATCGATGCTGAAAGGCCCATGATCTTGGGAGATCGGACGCTCGCTGAAGAGGTCCCTGACGGGACACTCAGGTCAGGGTAGCCGACGGTCCGGGGCGAGAGCGAATCGGCGCCGGGGGGAATCGGACCACATCGGGCCGCCCGTCCGATGAAGAATACTGGGGGCGGACTTGGGAGGTGGCGTGGGGGATGTGCTCGACGCGGCGGCGGTACGGCGCTGGAGCCGGCTGGCCGCCGAGGCGCTCGGCCGGACCAGGGACGAGATCGACGCCCTCAACGTCTTCCCGGTCCCGGACGGCGACACCGGGACGAACCTGCACCTCACCTTGCTGTCGGCCGCCGACGCGGTGGGCTGCCTGGCACCTGACGCCGACGCCGCCACGACCTGGCGGGCGCTGGCCCAGGGGGCGCTGCTCGGGGCGCGGGGCAACTCCGGGGTGATCCTCAGCCAGGTCTTCCGCGGCCTCGCCGAGGTCCTGTCCGGGCCTTCCCACAACGGCGACGCGCTGTTCGAGGCGTTCGGATACGCGGCCGTACTCGCCCGTACCGCCGTCGGCTCTCCTGTCGAGGGCACCATCCTCAGTGTGCTCGACGCGGCGGCCACCGCGGCCGCCCAGGCCGGCGAGCACACCCCTGCCGGGGTCGCGAGGTCGGCGGCCCAAGGCGCCCGCGCCGCGCTGGCGCGGACCACCGGCCAGCTCGACGTCCTTGCCCGCAACGGGGTCGTGGACGCGGGGGCCGCCGGGCTCTGCGTCGTCCTCGACGCGCTCGCCGCGGTACTCACCGAGGAGTACCCCGAGCGGTACGAGGTGCCCGCGCGGGGCGTTCCGGTCGCCGCCGAGCAGCCCGCCGCCGAGGATCAGGGCCCCGGGTACGAGGTGATGTACCTGCTCGACGCCGTGGACGACGTGATCCCCGTGCTGCGCGAGCGCCTGGCCGTCCTCGGGGACTCGCTGGTGGTGGTCGGCGGCGACGGGCTGTGGAACGTCCACGTGCACGTCGACGACGCGGGCTCGGCGATCGAGGCCGGTCTTGCGGCGGGCCGGCCGTACCGGATGCGGATCACCTACCTGCACGGCACGCGGACTCCGCAGCGGCACGCCCCCCACGTGGGCCGCGGCGTCGTCGCGGTCACCGCCGCCGACGGGCTCGCGGAACTGTTCGAGAGCTGCGGCGCCCTGGTCGTACGGCGCGAGTCGGGTGGTGTGCCGCCGCTGGCGGTGCTGATCGAGGCGATCCTGTCGGCCGGGGACGAGGTCACGGTGCTGCCCAACGAACCGGAGGTGCTCGCCGTCGCACAGGCCGCCGCCGAGGGGGCCAGGGACAGCGGTGTACGGATCTCCGTCGTGCCCACCAAGGCCTCGGTACAGGGACTGGCCGCCCTCGCCGTACACGATCCGCTGCGGCGCTTCCACGACGACGTCATCGCGATGGCCAGGGCGGCGGGGGCGACCAGGTTCGGTCACCTGGAGATCGCCAGGCAGGAGGCCTTCACCACGGTGGGGATCTGCCAGCCGGGCGACGTGCTCGGCCTGATCGAGGGGGACGTCGGCGTGATCGGCGGCGCACACGCGGCGGTGGCCGCCAAGCTGCTCGACCGGATGCTGTCGGGCGGCGGCGAACTGGTCACGCTCATTCCCGGCGCGGCCGCGTCACCAGAGCTGGCCGCCGAGCTCGAGGAGCACCTGCGGGTCCGGAGGCCGGATGTGGAGGTGGTCGTCTACGAGGGCCGTCAGGAGCTGTATCCGCTGCTCATCGGGGTGGAGTGAGAGTGGAGGCGGGCCTGGTTCGTGGCCTGCCCGGCCCCACCCGTGCGCCGTCCTCGTCGTTGAACGGCGGCGCGGTCGATCAGTTGGCGCTCTGGCCCAGGACGCGCCGGATGCTGGCGACGGCATGTTCCATGTCGTCCGCCGGGGCGATCCGCTCGGACCAGGCCCAGAGCCACCAGTCGCCGTCCCCGGAGCGTTCGAAGGTCACGTGCTCCTCAAGCCCCGGGGTGTCGGGGTTGAGCACGTGCAGGCCGGGTGGCCGCCCGATCGGCTGGGTGCACCGGGCGTACAGACCCGCGTTGCCGAGGCGTCCGGCGAGCTCTTCGAGATGAGCTCCGGCTGTGACGACCTCGTCAGGCTGGGTGACCATCGGTAATCTCCACTTCATTGTGGGTAATATTAGGACACCCTTAGAGTTTGCAACCATTTGACCGAAATATGCAAACAGACGCAGGAATCTTTACCATCGCGGTCCCAGGGGGGGCGATACCCGCAGCCCGGACGCTTCTGTCGGCCCGATGGGTTGTAATGGGTGCCGTGGTGAACCTCGACATGCCGCTGGTGAAGGTGCTCGCAGCCAAGACGGCGACGCCCATGGAGAAAGAGCTCGGGCTGC
>JAOPYM010000232.1 GCA_025964615.1 Actinomycetes bacterium | reverse complement strand
GCTGCACCACCCACACCACCGACACCGGGCAGATCATGCACGGGCACAACGGGTACCGGCCCCCCGCCGCCATGCGACGCGCCATCCACACCCGAGACCAGCGATGCATGTTTCCTGCGTGCCGACGACCGTCCATCCAATGCGACCTCGACCACACCGCGGCCCACCACCTCGGCGGACCCACCTGCCCGTGTAATCTCGCGGCCCTGTGCCGCCACCACCACCGGTGCAAAGGCTCCGGCAGGTGGACCCTCATCCACCTCTGGCCAGGCGTCCTGCTGTGGATCAGCCCCACCGCCCACTGGTACCTGACCGGCCCCGACCCCTGACACCTACGCCCTACCACAACGGGGCACCCGGACAAACCCGGCAACACAGGCGACCGGCACCACAACGGCCGCCCTATCCGGCGTACCCAGGCCATGCGGAGCCACCGCGGTGATTCGGGGACTCGGCGGATCAGGCTACGGACGGTGATGATCGCGTCGGCGAGGTCTAAGAAGGCGTCTATGACGCTTTGCGTCGTTCGTAGCAGCGGGCCAGGCGTACGAAGGTGTTGTGCCAGGCGGGATGCACTTGGTGCGCTCGATGTGCCAGCGCTGGGTGGCCTAACAGCACGACCAGGCCGAGGACGCCACTGGCGACGAGCAGCCGCCCCAGTGACAGGCTGCCGCCGGAGAACTCTCTCTCGGCATGGCGGATCGCCACGAACGCCGACGCCCACAGCAACACCGTCACAAGCACGGCAGCGGCCGGTGGGCTTCGGTCACTCGTGCAGGCCGGAAGGGATCCTGTCCAGCGAAGGCCTTAAGCAAAGGGTCTTCGGTACCGACCGGGTGCGCAGATCAGAAGCGGGATCGCGGGCGGCGGTTCAGCATGAGCTGGAGCATCAGCCCCGATGACCCGACGATCAGCCCCGCCACGAAGGCGGCCACGATGCGGGCCTGGGGCCCGAAGGAGATGGTCGAGGTGTCGCCGCTGCGCAGCGCCGTCGATTGGTCGAACGCCACGAGCTGGTCGGGGGCGGTGGAGGGCGGGGTGATCGGTGGAAGCGCCAGTGAGCCCTGGGCCTGCGCGGCGGTTGTCGTGCTGGTGGCGCCGCTTCCCGCGAAGGGCAGGTTGGCGGTCCCGCCGGAACCGGTCCCAGTCCCGCTTCCGGCCGCCTTCGGCTTCACGCTGATGGTCTGGGACACGGTCCTGGTGCCCACCTGGCTGGCGCTGACCGACGCGGTCACGGTGACGGTGCTCGTGCCCAGGCCACTGGGGATCTTGACGGTGCTGGAAATGGAGCTGCCGCCGGAGCCGACGTCGCCCAGCCCGTTGGAGGGGGAGGTCACCGTCGCGTTCGAGGCCGACAGGCTCACCTGGGTGTTGTGGGCCACGGCCTTCGTGGCGCTCACCTTCACGGTCGCCGTCACCGAGTCCCCGGGCACGGCGGTACTCGCGGACACCGTGAGCGCGATCGACATCAGTGGTGAGACGGGGGGCTTGGTGGGCGGAGGGCTGGAGGGCGGCGGGCTGGTGGGCGGAGGGGTGGAGGGCGGAGGGGTGGAGGGCGGAGGGGTGGAGGGCGGGGTCACCACTGGGGTGATGACCGGCGTCGTGGTGGGGGTCTGCGCGGGGGCGGGGACCGGGCTCGGGCTGGTGGTGGCGGTGGCCGTCTTCGCGGCCACCGCGGTCATGGGGATCAGCCACCCGCCCACGGCGAAGATGACGGTCGTCGCGAGTCCCGCAAGGATCGGTGTCGTCTTCGAGCTGAGTGGCACCCGGTACCTCCGTCGAAATCATCGTCGGCACCCGGGATTGCCCTTCCCGAGACCCATGGGCATCATGCGACCACGAAACCTGACGTTTGATCAACCCTGCGACAGATCTCTATCAACGTGCACGCAATTCCCGCAAGCACCAGGGGGTGACTTATCGAGTTTCATGTACGGGAGGCCCGTTCTCGCAACCACTGCGCCCGCAGCACGGCCTCGGTCGCGAACCGCGAGTCGGAATCCGCGAGGATCGCACCGACGGCCGTCTCGATCTTCCGCATCCGGTAGTGCAACGTCTGCGGATGTACGCCCAGGTCCTCGCTGATCTGCGGAGCGCTCCCACGGGTTCGCAGCCACGACCGGAAAGTTTCGGTGAAGCGGGCCCGCTGACCCTTGGTCATGCCGGTCGTGTCGGAGAGCCGCCGGCGGGCGATCTGGTCGATCAGCGGGCCGTCCGACAGCAGCCACAGGGTGACCAGGTGGTCCTCGCACAGGGTCAGCGGACCGTCGTCGATGATCCCCTCGTGGATCAGGCCGAGCGCCTGCCGGGCCCAGCGCAGGGAGTCCGACGCACGGGCCAGCGGCACGGTGAGGCCGACGGCGGCCTTGGTCTCGTCGAGCGCGGCGTGCAGCATCTCGCGCCGGTCGTCGCCCAGCGGGCCGGGGATGAGCAAGTACGGTTCGGTCTCGCTGAGGTCGACGAGGAGATCGCCGTCCAGTACGGACCGGACCACGGGCGCGCCGGGCGGCAGGGCGACCAGGGTCACCGTGTCAGGTACGACCCAGCCGATCGGCGCCGCCCGCTCCATCAGCACGTCGCGCGGCACCGTGGTGCGTTGCACGATGAGGTGCAGCAACCAGCGCCGCCGGGCGCCGATCTCCTCGTCCGACTGCGCCTTCGCCTCCAGATATCCCTGCAGGGACAGCGACGCGAGCTCCTCCATGTAGACGAACAGCGCCTCGGCCAGTACGGAGATGGTCTCGGGGGGGTACTGCTCGTGCAGGGTCACGAGCCACCGCCAGCCCTTCAGGGCGCCGACCCGGTACGCGGACTGCAGGGTGTCCAGCCGCCGTCCCTCGTACGCCTCGAACTGGCCGAGCTTGCGGGGGTCCGGCGAGGGAGCGGTCGTACTCGGGAATCGTGGCGTGGATCTCGTCGATGATCTCGTCGACCAGGCTGCGACACCGTGCTGCGCGCGGGCGAGCAGGGGGTCCAGAACATGAACACGCTGGACTACCGCAACGTCAACGAAGGACTGAGCCGCTGGGAGGAGTCCTCCACCGGAGACCTGCACCAGGAGCTCGTGGCCGGCACCAGCACGTTCATGGTGCAGGTCCAGCAGGCCCGGACGATCAGCACCGCGAAGATCCTGGACGGTGCGGTCAAGGAACTGGACGAACATGCGGGGAAGGCGACGGTGGTCGTGGCCGTGCAGATCACGCTGGTCACTCCGGACGGGAAGTCCACCATCAAGGAGAACCGCATGCTGGCCCAGCTGACCAGGACACCGTCGGGCTGGAAGCTCAGCGCCCTGGGGTCGCCGCCGGTCGGCGGCTGAAGCCGGTCTCCGAACTCCGAGAGGACATCCGCACATGCCTTCCCTCAACAACCTCGAACGGTACCGGCGGCGCGCCTCCGGTGCAGCCGAGCCCGCAGCCGAGAAGCCGTCCGCGGACATTGAACGGGCCGGGCCGGGGGAGGACGTCGCCGAGCGCCTGGCCCGCCTGCCATCGGGCGCCGCCGCGGTACGGGCCTCTGTCACCAGGAGGAGTACGAGGTGGCTGCCCGCCGTCCTCGGCGTGGTGGCGGTGCTGCTCGGCGGTCTGGCTGTGTGGTTCAACGGCGAGGCGAACAACCTGCGTTCGGGGGCTTCGGTGCACAACGTCGCACTGACCGACACGGCCCGTACCCACCGATCCAGAAGCTGATACTGACCACCACGGTCACCGACGGCGGCGTCGAACTGCTCGACGGCGACCACGCCCGGCTGCTGCTCTTCGCCGACCAGCGCAGTACCAGCACCACCTCGAAGAACACGAGCTACTCCGCCGCCATGGTCGCAGTGGACGCGGTACGGCAGGGCGGCACCTGGAAGATCGCCAGCATCGACACCTTCGCCGCGCCCCGATAGGTATTCAGGCGGAGGGCGGGGTGCGGCCAGTTCACCTTCGCAGAGCTGACCCACGCAGAAATCCACGCCTGTCCAGCTGGCCTGGGAGGCTCAACCGCGTAGCCCGAGAGTCGAGATATACATACGCCCGAGTGTGCAGTGTGATGTCAGTCGGGCAGGGTTCGGGGTAGTCCGAAGCGGGGCAGCACGCTGTTGTCGAAGTGGGTGATCGCGCTGATCCGGGCGCCGGCAAGGGTCAGGACCAGTAGCCCATTGGCGTGGGCGAGGCCGGTTCGCGGGTCGCGCAGGTACATGCCGAACGCGGGTTGGCCGTTGGCCCTGGTCGCTATCAGCCGCAAGCGGCGGTGCTGGCGGAAAGCCACCGTGGACAGGAACCGGGCTGCCAGGTCGCGGCCTTGGTATTCCAGGGGACCAGGCGGCATGGTCAGCCAGACGTCGTCGGTGAGCAGCGCGACGACACCGTCCACGTCGCTGGTCTCCCACGCTCTGGTGAGCCGATCGACGAGCCGCTGTTCGACCGGGGAGTTCAGCGGCGGGGGCGGCTCCTGTCCTGACGGTGGGAGCCGGTCCCGCAAGGTGGCGCGGGCGCGTTTGAGGGCGCTGGTCACCGACTCCTCGCTGGACTCGAGGATGTCGGCCACCTCGCGGGCCCGCAAGCCCAGGACGTCGCGCAGCACCAGGACGGTGCGCTGACGGGGCGGCAGGAGTTGCAGGACGGTCACGAACGCCAGCGAGATCGCTTCGCCGGCTTCATACCGGGCCTCGGGGCCGGGCACAGCGTCGGCGAGCTCGTGGAGAAGGACGTCCGGATAGGGTTCGAGCCAGACCACCTCGCCCAGCCGGGTGGGCGCCGGCGGGTCAAGGTCGGGCGGTGGGTAGTCCATCCGCGGGCGCCCGCTAGCCGACCGCAGCATGTTCAGGCAGCGGTTGGTCGCGACCCGGTACAGCCAAGTGCGGATCGAGGCGCGTCCTTCGAAGCCGCCGAGGCCTTTCCAGGCCGCGACCAGGGTCTCCTGGAGTGCGTCCTCGGCATCTTGTACCGAACCCAGCATCCGGTAGCAGTGCACCTGCAGCTCGCGCCGGTAGGGGTCGACGAGCCGGCCGAACGCCTCCCCGTCTCCGGCCCGGGCCAGGGCGATCAGCTCCGCGGTCACCATGCCACCCTCGCACACGTTTTCCTTCACTTCCTCCTGACAACACGTTCACCGGTGTGGACACCGCCTGGCCGGCGAACTGGGCGCTGGCCGCCGCCCAATTTGTCGGCCCGGCCGTGTCTACCCCATCGACAACGTGCCGGCACCGAGCCGGCCGAACAGGAGGATCTGACCGATGTCCACGTTTTTGTTCTCGTACCGCATGCCGAAGAACTACAGGCCGGGCTCGGCCGACACCATGGCCGCCTGGAACGCCTGGTTCGACAGCATGGGCACCAACCTGGTCGACCGCGGCAACCCGGTCTTCGAGTCCGACACGCTCGGCAACTGCGGGGCCGACACCACGCTCGGCGGCTACTCGCTGATCACCGCCGACGACCTCGCGGCGGCGGTCGCCTTGGCCAAGGGATGTCCGGGCCTGCAGGATGCCGGCGGCGTCGAGGTCGGCGTGATCACCGAGCGGAACCGCGGCACCGCTTGATCGTCGAGGACCCGGCCTGAGTACATGCCGGCCACCACCTGGTGAACGCCGGGCCCCGCCTCGGCCATGAGCGGCCGGGGGCCGGCGCCACCGTTTTGGCCCAGCCGCCATGACGGGGCGCCGCGGCCAGGCAGGTCGTGGCGCCCCGGCATGGCAAGGCTCGGCGATCGACCGGTACGGGATTGTCGAACCGGATGTGCTTGATCCCTGTCCAGGCGGCATGCCTGGGTGAGGCGACCGGAAACCGTTGATCCGCGTTCGCCTCCGGCTGGTCTGCGGTTCATGTGCTGCTCCCAGAGTGATTGCTCTCTACGAGCAAGGGACAACACGATGACAGTCTGGCGCCACGCTGCTTCTGCGCTTGCCGTGAGTGCGCTTGCACTCGCCTTCTCGACCGGGCCGGCGGCCGCCGCGGACGGCCGGTACACCTTCGCAGTGATCGGCGACATCCCGTACGGCAACGCCCAGATCGCCAACTTCCCGAACGTCATCAGCCAGATCAACGCCGACCCGAACGTGCAGTTCGTCGACCACGTCGGTGATATCAAGAGCGGCTCGACCGTCTGCAGCGACGCCTACTTCCAGCAGATCAAGTCGGATTTCGACCAGTTCAAGGATCCGCTCGTCTACACCGTCGGTGACAACGAGTGGACCGACTGCCACCGGCCGAACAACGGATCGTACAACCCGCTCGAGCGCCTGGCCGCGATCCGTAAGGTCTTCTTCCCCCGCCCGGGCTGGACGCTCGGACAGAACAGCGTGCGGGTGACCTCGCAGGCCGACCAGGGCTACCCCGAGAACGTCCGGTACACCCGATCCAACGTGGCATTCGCCGGTGTGGACATCGTGGGCAGCAACAACAGCCTCGCTCCGTGGACCGGCAACACCGCGCCCACCCCGGAGCAGACCGCTGAGGTTCTGGGCCGTACGTCTGCTGTGCTGCAGACGATCCACGACACCTTCGCCGCTGCCAAGCACGACCACAACAAGGCCGTTGTCCTGCTCACCCAGGCTGACATGTTCGACCCGACGGTCACGAACCCGAGCTTCGCCGACTACTACGCCTTCCAGCCGATCGTCAAGGCGATCGCCCTGGAGTCGGTCAAGTTCGGCGGACCGGTGTACCTGTTCAACGGCGACAGCCACGTCTACAACAGCGACAAGCCACTGGACAACGGGTCCACGTGGAACACCTTCTACGGCAACACGATCGCCGCGCCGAACCTGACACGCGTCACGATCGACGGGTCGACCGGCGTCAACAACTGGCTGAAGGTGACCATCAACCCCAAGAGCGAGCAGGTCCTGAGCTGGACTCGGGTGCCCTTCACGTCCTGACCGGCGAACCACCACGAGCCGGCCGGACCGATCCCGCGATCGGTCCGGCCGGCATCTGGCGGTCCGCAGTCATCCAGCTCAGACCGTTCATCGCAGCGACCGTCCGGGCGGGTGACGCTCGGGCTCGCCATGGACGTCGTCGCAGCAGGCCCCCCGGGTATTTGGCGCAGGACGGCGCAGCCGGCCAGGTCCACGCAGCCTCTGGACCGTGATGTTGGGAGCGTGGCATTCTGCGGGATTCGCGATGTGAGGGCTGGGGCGATGGTGGCGAGTGGCTCGACGTGCCGATACCCTCACCAGCCCGTTGCCCCCTTCACGCTTACCCGGGGCTGCCGGAGAGCGGTGCCCGGGCTCGACCGCAGAGCAGCCACCGCATCACCGACTAAATGGCGCTAACATCGCTATATGACGATGATTGGTGAGGGTGTGGTGACACGGCAGGATCTTGTTCCGGCTGCCTCTCTGTTCCGGTCGCTGGGTGATCCTGCGCGGCTGGCGATCGTGCGTCGTCTCGCGGCGGGTGAGGCACGGGTGGTCGATCTGGTGGCCGAGCTTGGGCTGGCCCAGTCGACGGTGTCCAAGCATCTGGCGTGCCTGCGGGACTGCGGTCTGGTCGATTCGCGGCCCGTCGGACGCGCCTCCATGTTCTGTCTCGCTCAACCTGGTCTGATCGGGATGCTGTCCTGCGCGGAGGCGGTGCTGGCCGCGACCGGCAACGCCGTCGCGCTGTGCCCGAATTATGGGGACGGCTGCCAGTGATCCCGCCCCTCGAACCCGGATCTGCCGCCCTCGTAGTCGGGATTGGCGGGCCGCTGGATACCTGTGCTGATGGTTGCTGCGCCCGGCCGCCGGGACCGGAGCGTGCGGATGTGGGCTGGCTGCGTGCGGCCTGGTGGGCCAGGAGCTTGTCGTGGGTCAGTCTGGTGTGGATGAGCGTCGAAGGCGCCGTCGGTCTGGTCGCGGGGGTGGCAGCGGGTTCCATCGCTCTGGTCGGCTGGGCGCTGTCGTCGGCCGTGGAGGGATTGGCCAGTGTCATCGTGATCTGGAGGTTCACCGGGTCCCGTACGCTCTCGGGGACTTCTGAGGCTCGGGCTCAGAAGGCGGTCGCGATCTCCTTTTGGCTGCTCGCCCCGTACGTCGCCGTCGAAGCGGTCCTCAAGCTCATTGCTGCTCAGCGGCCGGCCGGCAGCGTGCTCGGCATCGTGTTGACCGCCGGCTCGGTGGTGGTGATGCCGGTGCTGGGATTCACCAAGCAGCGTCTCGCCCGGTGTCTGGGTTCCGGCGCGACCGCCGGGGAGGGTGCCCAGAATCTGCTGTGCGCCTACCTCGGCGGCGCGGTGCTGGTCGGCCTGGCCGCCAACGCCGTGTTCGGCTGGTGGTGGCTCGACCCGCTCACCGCGCTCGCGGTCGCCGGGGTCGCCGTGAAGGAAGGCTTGGCGTCCTGGCGCGGCGAGACCTGCGCGTGCTGACACGCCTGGGTAGGAGGTTCAGGGGCGGGTTCTGCGAAGCCCGGCCGGGTGGATGCGATGGAGTTCCAGAGCGGCGGGCATCGGCGCCACGCCGGGGCCACCGTCGGCGACCCACAGGGTGAGCAGGCCGAGGGCCTCGTCGTCGTTGAGGAGGCCGAGCCAGAGCGGGCGGGCGCCCCGCCGACGGCCGGCACCGGAGGGGTGGACGACGATGATGCTGCCTTCAGCACACGGCCCGAGGCAGGTCGAGATGAGCACCGGTACTTTTCGTCCGTGGTGGTCGCGGGTCTGCCGCAGAAGGTCGAGCTGGCCGTCGTGATCGATGCCGGGGTGCTTGCGGGAGGTGCCGCAGCAGCAGCCCCGGCACACGACCATACGGCAGGTCTCCGCCCGGGAGCTGCTCATGCGGTGGGGGCCAGGCAGCGCAGCCAGCAGCAGGGCCGGTCCCGCCCAGGTAACCGCGGTGATCTCGTCGTCCAGTTCCCAGCGGGCACCCGGGGTGTGCGGGCGGCCGGGAGTGCAGGATGCGGCGTTCCAGACCGCGAGGGTGCCCTCGGTGCCGCCGGTGGCCAGCACGGCCGCGCCGCCGGGCCGCCAGGCGAGCGCGGTGATGGCCTCGTGAGCGCGCAGCATCCTGGGCTCCCTGCCTTCGGGGCCTTTGCCGGCGAAGTCCCAGACGGTCGCCTCGGGGGCGCCGTCGGCGGCCAGCCACCGGCCACTGTCGTCGAAGACCACCCGCGAGACCTTACCGGGGTATCCGGACATGGTGAGTTCGGCGGCGTCGCGGGTGCGCCAGATGTGGATGGAGGAGTCCTGGTTGCCGGTGCAGATCCACCGTCCGTTGGGGGAGGCGGCGACGGCCAGGTGCGAGCCGGTGTAGGAGTAGGAGGCGACCGGGTCGGCGCGGTGCCGCTCGTGGCAGCGGACCCCGTTGTAGGCGGTGACGGCCAGCCGCCGCCCGTCGCGCAGCCAGGCCAGATCGGTGACCGTGCTGGGCGCGGGTTCGGTGCGCCACAGCTCGTGCGCCTCATCGTTCAGTACGACGGCGGTACGGCCGTCGGCGACCGCGACCCGGTCCGCCGACGCCCAACGGGCCCGGGCCGACCAGCGCTGGCCCTTGCGGAGCACGGTGCGGCCGTCGGCGGCGCGCCACAGCCCGTACCCGGCGGGTCCGGTGAGGGCCAGGTGCTCGCCGCCGGGTGAGAAGGCCAGGCCGAGCAGGCCACCGGGCAGTGACGTTGTGCCACGGGGGGTGCCGGTGGCGGCGTCCAGGATCCACACGGTCCCGTCGGCACCGCCGACGGCCACCAGCCCGCCACCGCCACCGACTGAGGCGGCGGCGATCGCGACCGGGGCGTCGTCCACGGTGGCCTGCCACTCGACCGAGACCGCCCGCGATCCGCTTACCGTGTTCCTCGGTCAGGATCCGGTTGAGCAGCGTCGTCTTCCCCGAGCCGAGAAACCCGGTCAGCACCGTGACGGGGACCCGGGGGTCATGATCCGACATGAGGTACCTCCGATAACGATAATCATTTTCGCCAACCCTAGCGGATCCCTCCTCCAGGCGCGAGTGACGCAGGCCTCTCGCTCTGGTCATCCAAGGCGGCTTGAAAATGACAATCATTTTCATTACTGTCGGACAAGTCGGTGCAACGGTGACGGATTTCGTTCGTCCTGTGGGCGGCGGCGTTCCCCTCGCAGGCCGCGCTGGTGCGGCCGACTCACTCGGAAGGTTCAGGCACGTGAACATCGGATCGCCCTCGCGGCGTCACCG
>JAOPYM010000229.1 GCA_025964615.1 Actinomycetes bacterium | reverse complement strand
GGCGGATCAAGGAGCGGCTGCAGCTGTGGCGGGACTCGCCGGTCACCACGCTGCTGATCGCGGGCGTCCGCGACGAGCCGACCCTGCGCGCGCTGCGCGACGTGGTCCACGGCTGACGCCGGCCGGGTTAAGGCTGACACCGGGCGACTTTAGAAAGCTCTAATGTTCAGCCCACGGAGTTGCAATCTTGGCGCATGAGCATCAATGCTCATGAAATGGAGATATGCCCTTCTTGCCGGTGTCGCCGTGGTCTCGGCCGGAGCGATCCCGCTCGTGACGGCACAGGGCCACTCCGCCTCCGTCAGTGCCCTCCGGAAAACGGCCACTGGCTCCCCCACGCCGACCGCCACCCCGCTACCGACCCGTACTCCCATGGCCACGCCCACGCCGGCGTTCACTGACCAGGACCGGGCCCGGCTCACGAAGGCGCTGAAGCGCTATCTGGCCACCCGGGAGGGTCAGGCGTCGGTGGCGATCCGGGACCTGTACGGCGGAGACACCTTCACGTACAACACCGCGTTGCGCACCGCGACGGCCAGCATCGTGAAGGTCGACATCCTGGCCGCTCTGCTGCTGCGCTACCCGCACCTGTCCGACGCCCAGCGGGCGCTGGCCGTACGGATGATCGAGCAGAGCGACAACAACGCGGCCACCGCGCTCTGGCAGGAGATCGGCTCAGGGCCGGGACTCACCGCCGCCAACGCGAGGATGGGCCTGAAGAACACGATCGCCGGACCGGGCGGCTACTGGGGCTCGACCTCGACCAGCGCGTTCGACCAGCTCCGGATCCTGAACGCGCTCACCTCGAAGCGCAGCCCGCTGACCGCCGCCGCGCGCCGGTACGCGCTGGGGCTGATGTCCAAAGTGGAGGACGCGCAGGCGTGGGGCGTGAGCGCGGGCGCCTCGGACGGCGACACGGTCTCGCTGAAGAACGGCTGGCTCCCGCGTACCTCCGCAGGCGGCAAGTGGACCGTCAACAGCATCGGCCGGATCCACGGCGACGCGCATGACTTCCTGATCGCGGTCATCTCCCAGGGCCACAGTTCCATGGCGACCGGTATCACCACCATCGAGCACGTGTCCCAGCTGGTGACAGACTCCCTGGACTGAGCGAAGGGGCCGGGAGCAAGTCCCGGCCCCCACACGGATCAGGCCAGGTCGGCTCGTCCGCTCTTCACCGCGCCGACGAACGCCGACCACTCACGGCCGGCGAAGAGCAGCTTGGCTCCGCCGGGGTTCTTCGCGTCTCGGACCGCGACTGCGCGGTCCACCGGCGCGACCTCGACACAGGCCTCGTTCGCCGCACTGCGGACGCTCTTGCGCCAGTGTGCTCCGGTGAGATCGGGGTGGCCACTCATCCCCAATCCTCCTTTCTCAGAGATTCTCAGAGTTCGGATTTGAAATCATCCGCAGCCCGGTACAGGAGTTCGGCCGACTCGTCGGGCGGAAGCGCTTCCGCCCGAAGATGGTCGAAGCCCAGCGTGTGGCGGCGGACGTCCTTTTCCCGTTCCAGGAAGACGTTCCACGCCGTACCCGGTACGTAGACCACGTCCAGGTCAGTGGGGTCGGGGAACGTCAGGATGGTGAACGGCCCATCCAGCCCGGCGTGCGCGCCGCGTTGGAACGGCAGCACCTGGACGGTGATGTTGCTCTGCTGCGCGGCCTCACTCAGGTGCATGAGCTGGGCCCGCATGATCGCGGGCCCGCCTACCGGGCGGCGCAGCAGCGCCTCGTCGAGTACCGCCCAGAGCTCCAGGGGGCTCTCCCTGGTGAGCAGCTCCTGACGCCGCATCCGTACGGCGAGAAGGTGATCGATCTCCTCCTGCCCGGCGGTGAGCCGGGAGGCGGCGATGACCGCGCGGGCATACTCCTCGGTCTGCAGCAGCCCGGTCACGAGACTGTTCTGGAAGATCCGCAAAGAGGACGCGGACTCCTCCAGGCCGACGTAGGTGTCCAGGCCGGCCGCGAGGACGCCCTCGAAGACCGTCCACCAGCCCTTCTCCTGGGCCTCCCTGGCGATCGCGAGCAGTACCTCGCGCTGCGCCTCGTCGGTCACGTGATAATGGTCGAGCATGTCACGCACGTCCCGTATCCTGGCCACGGAGCGTCCGGTCTCGATGCGGCTGACCCGCGACATCGAGCATTCGAGATGCTTGGCCACGTCCTCGATCCGCATCCCCGCCGCCTCACGGAGCTTGCGCAGTTCCATCCCGAGGCGCCGGCGGCGCACAGTCGGGCTGTGACTCTCAGGCATATAGCACCTCCAAGGGGTCGGCACCGTACGTAAGTGTCGCGTGACTCCGCGTCCGGCGTGGCGGAATCCTCGAAATAAAGACAAGATTGCTCTCGGTCTAGTACCTGAAGTCACGGAAGTTGAGCTGATCGAGTTGTCTGTAGCGCTTGCAGTGATCAGATCGCAGGTTCATCCTGGCTGTGGAAACTACCGAATGTCGTCATCCGTGTACTGATCGACACGGAACGCAAGATATCCGCGATCTTCGAGAACAGGGGCTGGCTGTGGCCGCCGGGTCTGAGGAACTGATCGAAGTGCGTCGGCGTCATCTCGCCGCGCTGGCCCACGAGCTGGAAGCCCGTGGGGTCGGCTGGCGCCTGCTGGGGGCGGGCGAGTCCATCCTGCGCGCCGCGAACACGGCGACCGGAAGACGCGCCATGGTGATGGTCACCCCGTCGTCAGACGGCTGGTCCTTTCTGTGGAACAACGGCGGGATCGCCGATGCCTCCGAACCATCCGTCGCGGCCGACCAGATCGCCCGCTCGCTGGCTTGACTCCCGGAGCTGGCGAACGTATGTTCGAGCTGATGTGAGTTCCGCCTGCCTTCCCCCTGGCGGTTTGACCGGGAGGCAGGCGGATGAGCCGCGTATTCGGCGACCCGATCGAGGTGTTCACCTCGGCTGACGGGCGCCCCATCAGGTTCGTGTGGCGGGAGCGGCTCTACACGGTGCACCGGATCCTTGAGCACTGGGTCACCACCAGGGACTGGTGGCGGGACCAGAACCCCGAGGCCGAGGAGCCCAGCGCCCGCGAGTTCTGGCGGGTCGAGGCGGCTCCCGGCAAGGAGGTCGGCGTCTACGAACTGCGCTTCGAGGTGGCCACCGAGAGCTGGATGCTGTCCCGGGTCTGGGACGACTAGCTTGCTGGCACTCGCTCCGCTCGTGCCATGAACACTAATCTTCTGGGTGGCCGACCTGGAGGCGGGTGATCTGGAAGACGAGGGCCATGCAGAGTGTGGCGGCCAGCGCCAGGGCGGCGGCTCCGGCGATCCCCAGGTGTACGGCGAGCAGGGCGTCCCCCAGTGTCTCCGTATCCGCCGCCCGGAAGCCCTCCATGAGCAGCACCGAACTCAGCGCGGTGACCCACCAGGCGGTGACCAGCGCTCCGAACCGGTGCCGCTGGAGGATATGGAAACGGCCGCTGGCCGCCCAGATCTCGTGGACGAGGCGGGGCGGGATCCAGAGGTTGGCGATCGGCAGGAACCAGCCGAGCACGACCCAGGACCTGCCCCGGCTGATCCACCCCTCCGCCTGGCCGTACGCCCGCCAGAGCCAGCACAGGAACAGCACCCCGGTGACCCCCGCAAGAACCTCCGAGATCACGAACACGTCGGCGTACGGGGCGAGGGTACGGCCGGTGACAGCCTCGTCGTAGGAGTCCTGCGGCACGGAGGCGAGGGGGCGGACGAGACGGATCAGGCTGATCCCGGAGCCGAGCGCCATGAACGCGTTGAAGCCCAGCAGCATGAAGACCCCGATGCCGAGCGCGCGGAAGTCGCGGCGCCTCGCCCAGGCCCCGCATCCCGGACACCGGGTCACCTCGGCCGGGATGATGTCGCCGCACAGTCCACACGGCATGGCGCACCTCCGGGGGGAGTTCGCGGCTTCTTGGCCCGATAGTACGTAGATCCGGGCCGTACCGCCCAACCTACGACCGGGTACGAAGGTGCTCTCCCCCGTATGGGCGAGGGGGCCGGGCACAGACCAGCCCTGCGCCGGATGTGACGGAACTCCATGCCACGCACGCTGGATACATGAACGCCATGTATCTGATCTACGTACCGCTGGGTGTCGTCTTCTTGGCCTTCGTGGTCGGCGGCGGCATCATCCTGCCCATCATCGGATTCGTGGAGGCATGGCGGGACCGCCGCCCGCCGGCTCCGCCCGCCGTACTCCAGCCCCGTCCCGCCGACGACAGAGACCACGAGAAGGTCGCGGCCTGACCCGGTCTCACGCGATTCTCACAATGACCTGAGAACCGTCCCAGACGCCCTCACCAGGCTTCACCCATGAAATCGCTACCCAAGCGCCGGACTTTGCTGCTGAACGGGGCGCTCGGCGTGGCGCTCCTCGGCACCGGCACCGTCGGCTATCTATCGCTCGGCGGCGGCAGTGGGGGGGCCACGTCGGGCTCCCGGACGACCACGGTCGCCCGCGGCACCCTGGACTCGTCGGTGTCGGCCTCCGGAGCGGTCGCCAGCGCCAAGACCCAATCGCTGACCTTCGCCACCTCCGGCACGGTCACCAAGATCTATGTCAAGGCCGGGGACAAGGTCCGCAAGGGCCAGACGCTGGCCCGCATCGACGCCACGACGGCCCAGGAACAGCTGAACGCGGCCACTGCGAGCCTCGCGGTCGCCTACGCCAACTACACCGCCGCCACCAGTGCGACGACCCAGCAGACCTACGCCACGTACATCCAGGCGAAGAACACCTACAACGACGCGGTCCGGTCGGTCGCCGGCACCGTGCTCACCGC
>JAOPYM010000184.1 GCA_025964615.1 Actinomycetes bacterium | reverse complement strand
GCCCCGGGCTGCCCGCCGACCGGGCCGAGCGGGTCTTCGAACGGTTCTACCGGGCCGAACCCTCCCGCAGCCGCGCGTACGGCGGCAGCGGCCTGGGGCTGTCCATCGTGGCCGCGCTCGTGCACGCGCACGGCGGCACGATCGAGCTGGAGACCGCACCAGGCCAGGGAGCGCTCTTCCGGGTCCTGCTGCCCGCCTGACCGGTTGATCTTCCCGGCCGCGCCGGTTTCCGCTAGGCTCCGGCCTCCCGAGCACAACAGTGGCGACAGCAACAAAGGGACTCCTGTGCACGCAACCAGACTGGCCGGGGCGCTGATCGTCGCAGGCGGGCTGCTGTTCGCCGGGGCCTGCGGCGGTGGTCACGCCAAGATTGCCGGCGCGGTGAGCGCGGGGGCGAGCAGCCCCGCGACGACCGTTCAGGGCGGTGACCAGGGCCTGTCGGCCAAGGGATCGCCCGCCGGGTCCGTTTCGGTGGTGCCCCCGGCGCTCAACGTCCAGTTGAAATTCTCGAATTGCCTCAAGCAGCACGGTGCCTCGATGCCGGGTAACGCCGCTGCGCTCACTCCCAGGCAGCAGCTCGCCGAACAGCAGTGTGCGGCGGTACTGTCCGGTGGAATCAATGGGAAACTGCTGGCCAAGATCGAGCGGTTCCGTGCGTGCATGAGCAAGCACGGCGCCCCGCTTCCCCCTGCGGGCCGGCCGTTCACGCTCAAGACCGAGGACCCGAAGGTGGCGGCGGCGCTGCAAATCTGCAATTCTCTGTTTCCGAAGTCCTGATACAACTGATCTTCATCTCGACGACCCTCTTATGCCGCATACTTGGCGGTGGAGTGGACCACGGCCGGCTGTCAGGAGCGCGACAGGTGAGATCCGCGATGGCGCGTAAGGATGAGGCACCTGCCAGCGACACGGCGTCGAGAACACTTGTTCTCGGCCTCGACAGCACAGGGCAGATCGTCCAATGCGGGCAGAACGGCGAAGCGGTACTCGGCTGCCCGCCCGAGGAGGTGCTCGGCCTGCACGTCGGTGTGCTGTTCGAGGACGCCAAGGAGCACCTTGAGTCCCTCCTCGAGGCGGTCCGCGGAGGCCAGGAACGCTGGGCGGTGCTGACGCTGCGCGGGACCACCGACGCGGTGGTCACCGCCCAGCCGATGGTGGTGGCGGGCGCCGGCCTGGCCGCGCTGCTCTACATCAAGGTCGCGCTGCCCTCCAGCGAGCGGTTCCAGGACCCGGCGATCACCCGGCGGGCGCTCCTCGACGACCCGCTGACCCGGTTCGGCGCGACCCTCGACCTCGACCAGACGGCCAAGGCGCTGGTCGACGTTCTCGTTCCCCACTTCTGCACGTCGGCGGCGCTGGTCGTCCTGGAGAGCCTGGTCGCCGCCGACGAGGTGCACGGCGACGCCGTCGGCGGCTCGGCCGTGCTGCGCCGGCTCGCGCTGGCCACCGACGACGGTAACCCGATGTGGTCGTCGACCTTCCCCGTGGGCGAGGTGCTGATCTACCCGGCCGACACCCCGTACCGCAAGTGCCTGGAAACCGCCGCCCCGGTGCACCTGTCGGTGATGGACCAGGAGATGGCCAAGAAGATCGCCCGCAGGTGGCGGCGCCGGCCGGTCTCCCAGCTGCTGGCCGACACGTCCCTGGTGATCCTTCCGGTGATCGCCAAGGACGTCCTGCTCGGCATCCTGGTCTGTAACCGGATCCCCGGGTTCCGCCGTTTCGACCCGTACGACGTCGAGATCGGCATGGAGTTCGCCGCCCGTGCCGCCATCGTGCTCGACAACGCCCGCACCTACAGCCGGGAACGCGCCACAGCCCTCACCCTGCAGCGCAGCCTGCTGCCCAACCGGCTCTCCGCGCCCACCACCGTCGAGGTCCGGCACCGCTACCTGCCGGGCAGTCAGCTCGTCGAGGTCGGCGGTGACTGGTACGAGTCGCTGGCGCTGCCCGGGGCCCGGGTGGCCCTCATGATCGGCGATGTCGCCGGGCACGGGGTCAAGGCCGCCGTCACCATGGGCCGGCTGCGCACCGCCCTGCACACCCTGGCCAACCTGGAGCTGCCGCCGGCCGAGGCGCTGCAGGTCATGCACCAGCTGATGGTCGAGCTCGGCGAGCAGGAGCCGCACTTCGCCACCTGCCTGTATGCGGTGTACGACGCGACCACGGGAGTCATCGAGATCGCCTCCGCCGGGCATCTGCCGCCGCTTCTGGTCCGTCCCGACGGGGTCGGGGAGCTTCTGGAGATCCCGCCCGCGCCTCCGCTGGGCGTCGAGGGCGGTGCGGCGATCGAGAGCCGCGAGTTCATCGTCGAGGACGGCAGCCTGTTCGTCATCTACACCGACGGCCTGGTGGAAAGCCGTGGCCGCGACATCGACGACGGGCTCGAGCGGCTCCGCTGCCTGTTCGACGCGGAGTCCCTGGAACGCCCCATGGAGGAGCTGGCCAAGGCCACCTTGGAGAGCGTGTACGCCGACGAGCACCGCGACGACATCGCCGTACTGCTGGCAAGGCTCCGGACCCTGCCCGCCGACCAGCGCGTCTCATGGATCCTCCCGGCCGACCCCGCCGCCGTCCGGCGGGCCCGCGGCCTGGTCCGCACCCAGCTGGCGGAGTGGGGACTCTCGGAGCTGTCCTACACCACGGAGCTGCTGACCTCCGAGCTGATCACCAACGCGCTGCGGTACGCGCCGGGCCCGATCGAGCTGCGGTTGCTGCGCGAGCGCACCCTGATGTGCGAGGTGATGGACATCTCCGCCGCGCTTCCACGGCTCAGGCATGCCAGTGACGAGGAGGAGACCGGCCGCGGCCTGGTGGTCATCGGCCAGCTCTCACACCGCTGGGGTACGCGCCGTACCGCCGCAGGCAAGGTCGTCTGGTGCGAGCAGATCATCCCCGGTGTCGACCCCAACCCGGCCGAGCCCGCCGCGAGCTGGCCGGGGGAGAGCCACCACCGCTGAGGTGATTACCCTCGGTATCGGCGGGAAGACAACAGGTGACATATCGCTGAGTCACGGGCCCCCGCTGTGACCTGACAACGGGGGGACCTCGTTGACGATCACCGACCTGCAGGCGCGCAAGCTCGACCGGGCGTTCGACCACTTCGACTTCAACCGTGACGACCTGATCGAACGGGGCGACTTCGCCGAACTCGGGGAAAGGTTCCTGCTGGGCTTCGGACACCAGCCGAGTTCCGGGCGGGGCCAGAACCTGATCGAGCAGTTCGACCAGATCTGGTTCGCGCTCGCCACCGAACTGGGTGCCGACAGCCTCACCCGCGCCGATTTCCGCACGGGCATGGACGCCGCCTTCATCAGCGGCAACAAGTTCTCCCCGGTGCTGCGCCCGGTCGCGCGCACGGTCATCCGGCTGTGCGACACCGACAGCGACGGCCAGATCGGTCTGGCGGAGTTCACGATCATGCAGGAGGCCTACGGCACCGCGCCCGAGGACATCGCCACCGCCTTCGAGATGATCGACGGCGACGGCGACGGCCAGCTGTCGGTCACCGAGCTGGAGAGGGCGATGCAGGACTTCTATGTGGGCCGCAAGCCGACCGCGCCGGGCAACTGGCTCTTCGGCGAACTCTGAGGCCGGGGCCTTCCGGGATCGCCGTACGGTGATCCCGGAGGGCCTCGCTCAGCTCGCGGGTTCGCGCCACCGGTTGGTGATCGGCAGGCGCCGGTCGCGGCCGAAGTTCTTCTTGCTGATCTTCGGGCCCGGCGGGTACTGGCGGCGCTTGTACTCGGCGACGTCGACCAGCCGGATCACCCGGTCGACCAGGGCCGGATCGTGCCCGGCGGCGATCAGCGCGTCGCGCCCGAGGTCACGTTCCACATAGTCGTCGAGCAGCGCGTCCAGGATCGGGTAGTCGGGCAGTGAGTCACTGTCCAGCTGATCTGGGCGCAGCTCGGCGGACGGGGGCTTGTCGATGATGGCCTGGGGGATCGGCGCAGCCGGGAACGGGTGCAGGAACGCCTTCGACGTGGAGGAGGGGAGCTGGGCGTTGCGCCACTCGCACAGCGCCCAGACCATCACTTTGGTGACGTCCTTGATCGGGCCGAAACCGCCCGCGGAGTCGCCGTACAGGGTCGAGTAGCCGGTGGCCAGCTCACTCTTGTTGCCGGTGGTCAGCACGAGATGGCCATGCTGGTTGGACAGGCCCATCAGAATGTTGCCGCGGATCCTGGCCTGCAGGTTCTCGGCCGCGAGCCCGGTCAGCCCCAGCTCGGCTTCGTAGGCGTCCACGAGGTCACGGATGGGGACCGTACGCCCGTGCAGGCCCTGTCGCTTGATCAGCTCGTCGGCGTCGCTGACCGAGTGGTCGCTGGAGTACCGCGACGGCATCAGCACCACGTGCACGTTGTCCGGGCCGATCGCGTCGGTGGCGATCGTGGCGACCAGCGCCGAGTCGACCCCGCCGGAGAGCCCGAGGATCACCGACGTGAAGCCGTTCTTACGCACGTAGTCGCGCACCCCGAGGACCAGCGCGGAGTAGACCTCCGCGCAGTCGTCGAGCTGTGGCGTCACCGACGGGGGTACGGGCTCGTAGGCGGGGAGCGGGGCGGCGGACAGCGACCGCCGGTCCACGGTGATGGTGGTGCCGTCGTGGGCGTTCACCGGGAACTCGCCCGGCGGCAGCGACGGGTCGGCGAGCGGCAGGGTCAGATCGGTGACCAGCAGATGCTCCTCGAACCTCGGTGCTCGTGCCAGCACCTCACCGGACGCCGAGACCACCAGGGAGTCCCCATCGAAGACCAGCTCGTCCTGGCCGCCGGTCATGTTGACGTACGCGAGCGCCGCGCCGGCCTCCCGGGCGCGCTGTGCGCACAGCGCGAGACGCTCGTCATCCTTGGACCGTTCGTACGGCGACGCGTTGATCACGAGGAGCAGGCCGGCGCGCGCGGCCTGTGTGACACTGACCGGGCCGCCCTCCTGCCAGAGGTCCTCGCAGATGGCCGTCGCCACGTCGATCCCGTGCAGCCGTACGACCGGCAGCCGGTCGCCGCGCACGAAGTAGCGGAACTCGTCGAACACCCCGTAGTTGGGCAGGTGGTGCTTGGCGGACTGGATGAACACCGAACCCTCGTGCAGCCAGGCCACTGCGTTGAGCGGCGCTCCGATGGGCCACCCGAGCCGGGCCTCGCCGTCCGTCCGCCGGTCGAGATAGCCGACCACCACGGGCAGCGCACCCAGGCCCTCGGCCGCGAGCCGCCCGGCCAGCGCGGCCAGGGTCCGCTGCGAGGCCTCCACGAACGAGCGGCGGAGGGCGAGGTCCTCCACCGGATAGCCGGTCAGCACCATCTCCGGGAACGCCACGAGATGGGCACCCGCCTCGGCGGCCCGCCGGGTCCACGAGACGACCAGATCAGCGTTGCCGGTGAGGTCGCCGACCGTCGGATTCACCTGCGCGAGAGCGATACGAAGTTGAGCCACGCAACCCAGCCTAAGGGGCGTGTACTGCGCGCCTGAACCCGCTTTGGCCGTGTGGCTTCATGTCACCCAATATGCTCCCGTGGGAGATCGTCGACCCCGTGGAGTCCTCCCGTGACACGTGCAGCCCGTACCGTACTCATCGCCGGTGCCCTGGCCCTGCTGGCGACCGGATGCTCGGGAGGCGGCAAGAACGGCTCCGCGCCCCAGAGCGGGCTGAAGGTCGGGAACCTGACACTCGCCGCGCCGGCAGGCTGGAAGGTGAATAAGGACATGTTCCCGGACAGCTTCCGGGTGGTCGTGAGCGGCACCTGCAAGGCCGACGACGACATCGCGAACCAGAATGGCTGCCCCGGTTTCCAGGTCCTCGGGGCCTCCTACGTCACGCCGGACGAGCAGAACGGCCCGCCCGTCTCGCCGTACGACCCGGCCGAGACGCACGCCGGCCAGTTCGTGCAGGACGCCGGCTACAACTGCCCCGCCGACCCGAAGCTGCGCGGCACCGGCAAGGCGCAGGGCGCCAAGCTGGTCAAGCAGGCCACCGCGACCGTCGGCGGCAGGACCGCCGAGTACCGCGAGTGGAGCATCGCGTGCTACACCCGCGGCCCCGAAGTCGGGGAACCGCTGAAGAAGACCGGCACCGTCTACACCGAGCGTGACTGGTACCTCGCCGCCGCCAAGATCCTCATCGTCGACGAGTGGAACACCCCGGGCTTGGACCAGCTGCTGGCCAAGGCCACCTGGAAGTAGGGGGAGTTGCCAGCGGGGTGGTAAGGCGCGAAGATCGGGTCACTCCTGCGAGCGCCGGGCTGGAGGGACACTGCCGGTCAGTACCTCTGTAACGTTGAGGAAACACCGGCAGGGCAGACTGGTATGCAACCGGGCGTGTCTGCTACGTGCAGAAACGTCGATCAACGCATCTAGGGGGATGTGGCCTTGGACCGTCAGCAGGAGTTCGTGCTCCGGACGCTGGAGGAGCGCGACATTCGCTTCATCCGGCTGTGGTTCACCGACGTGCTCGGTTTCCTCAAGTCCGTGGCCGTCGCACCAGCCGAGCTCGAGGGCGCGTTCGCGGAGGGCATCGGCTTCGACGGCTCGGCGATCCAGGGTTTCGCCCGGGTCTACGAGGCGGACATGCTGGCCAAACCGGACCCATCGACGTTCCAGGTGCTGCCGTGGCGGGCCGAGTCGCCCGGCGTGGCCAGGATGTTCTGCGACATCCTCATGCCGGACGGCACTCCGAGCTTCGCTGATCCCAGGTACGTGCTCAAGCGGGCGCTGGGCAAGGCCGCCGATCTCGGGTTCACCTTCTATACCCACCCTGAGGTGGAGTTCTTCCTGTTGAAGGGCCAGCCGGAGGACGGGCGCGAGCCCGAGCCGGTGGACCAGGGCGGGTACTTCGACCACACCCCGCACAGCACCGCGCACGACTTCCGGCGCAACGCGATCATGATGCTGGAGTCGATGGGCATCTCGGTGGAGTACAGCCACCACGAGGGCGCCCCGGGCCAGCAGGAGATCGACCTGCGCTACGCGGACGCGCTGACCACGGCGGACAACATCATGACCTTCCGGCTGATCATGAAGGAGGTCGCACTCGAGCAGGGGGTGTGGGCGAGCTTCATGCCGAAGCCGTTCACCGAGTACCCCGGTTCCGGGATGCACACCCACATGTCGCTGTTCGAGGGTGACCGGAACGCCTTCTACGAGCCGGGTGCCGAGTTCCAGCTCTCGAAGGTCGGCCGCGCGTTCATCGCGGGCCTGCTCAGGCACGCCCCGGAGATCACCGCGGTCTGCAACCAGTGGGTGAACTCCTACAAGCGGCTGTGGGGCGGCGTGGGCGCCTCCGCCGGCGCCGGCGGCGAGGCCCCGTCCTACGTCTGCTGGGGGCACAACAACCGGTCCGCGCTGATCCGGGTGCCGATGTACAAGCCGCAGAAGGGCCACGCGACCCGGATCGAGTTCCGCTCGCTCGATACCGCGTGCAACCCGTACCTGGCCTTCGCGGCGATCCTCGGTGCGGGCCTCAAGGGCATCGAGCAGGGGTACGAACTGCCGGCGGGCGCCGAGGACGACGTCTGGGCGCTGACCTCGGCCGAGCGCCGAGTGCTCGGCATCGAGCCGCTGCCGCAGAGCCTCGACGAGGCGATCCAGGCCATGGAGCGCAGCGAGCTGCTCCCCGAGATCCTCGGCGAGCACGTGTACGACTTCTTCCTGCGCAACAAGCGCGCGGAGTGGGAGGACTACCGTCGCCAGGTGACCGACTATGAGCGTAAACGCCTCATTTCGGTGCTCTGAAACATCGCTTGATACGGTCGGTTTCCCGGCGAGGAGGCGGATCGTACAGATGTGTTGCGGCATCGTTACAAGTAGTATTCCAAGATCTCTTCAGGAGCCGCCAGGTGCGGTTACGGTAGGCCCGTGAGCGAGCCCTGGAGCGCTGATCGCCGTCCTTCCCTGATCGGCCGGCTGGCCCGGCTGGGCTTCACAGACGCCACCCGCGCGCAGCGGCTGCTGGCGGACTCCGAGGCCGACGTCGGGGACACCCTGATCGACGCGCTCGGCGGCACGGCGGACCCGGACCTCGCGCTGAGCGGCCTGCTGATGCTCTTGGAACGATCCCAGGAGCCCACGGAACTGCTCAACGCGCTCGACGACGACCTGGACGTCCAGGAGCGGCTGCTCACCGTGCTGGGCGTGAGCACCGCGCTCGCGGAACACCTGGCCAGGCACCCCGACCACTGGCGGGTGCTGGCCGGGCCCGAGGCCCTGCACCGCCCCACCGGAAGGTCGCTGCGGGAGTCCCTGCTGACCTCGGTCGGGGCCGACCCCGCCGATGTGGCGCCGGTGGCCGGGCTGACCGGGATGGACGGGCAGGTCGCCCTGCGCGTCGCCTACCGCCGCAGGCTCCTGCACCTGGCCGGCCGGGACCTGACCGGGGTGGCCGCTCTGGGAGAGGTCGCGGCCGAGCTCGCCGACCTGGCCGCCGCCGCGCTCGAGGCCGGGCTCGCCATCGCCCGCGCCGAGACCCCGGAGGCCACCGGCTGCAAGCTGGCGATCATCGGCATGGGCAAGTGCGGCGGCCGTGAACTCAACTATGTCAGCGACGTCGATGTGATCTTCGTGGCGGAGGACGGCCTCGACGACGCCGCACTCCGTGCCGCCGCCAAGCTCGCCGCCGGGGTGATGCGGGTCTGCTCGGCCAGCACCCCCGAGGGTTCGCTCTGGGAGGTCGACGCGGCGCTGCGTCCCGAGGGCCGGTCGGGGCCGCTGGTGCGGACGCTCGCCAGCCACCGGGCCTACTATGAGCGCTGGGCGAAGACCTGGGAGTTCCAGGCCCTGCTCAAGGCCCGCCCGGTCGCGGGCGACCCCGAGCTCGGGCAGGCCTACCTGGACGCCGTCATGCCCATGGTCTGGAAGGCCGCCGCAGGGGAGAGCTTCGTCGAGGACGTGCAGGCGATGCGGCGCCGGGTGGAGGCCAATGTCGCTCCCGCCGAGGCCGAACGGCAGCTCAAGCTGGCGCCCGGCGGGCTGCGCGACGTGGAGTTCTCCGTCCAGCTGCTCCAGCTCGTGCATGGCCGCGCCGACGACGGCATCCGCAGCTCCAACACCCTGGAGGCGCTCGCCGAGTTGTCGCAGGGCGGCTATGTGGGGCGCGACGACGCCGCCGCGCTCGCCTCCGCGTACCGGTTCCTGCGCAGGGTCGAGCATCTCCTCCAGCTCTACCGGCTGCGCCGTACCCACCTCGTCCCCGACGACGAAGAGGGCCTGCGGCGGCTCGGCCGCGCCCTCGGCCTGCGCACCGATCCCATCGGGGAGTTCACCGCGCTGTGGCGGCGGCACGCCCGCGGGGTGCGCAGGATCCACGAGAAGCTCTTCTACCGGCCGCTGCTGCTGGCCGTGGCCAGGCTGCCCGGGGAGGAGACCCGGCTCACCCCGGAGGCCGCCCGCGCCCGGCTCACCGCCCTCGGCTTCAACGATCCGGCCGGTGCGCTGCGGCACATCGAGGCGCTGAGCAGCGGGATGTCGCGGCGGGCCGCGATCCAGCGGACCCTGCTGCCGGTGATGCTCGGCTGGTTCGCCGACGCCCCCGACCCCGACGCGGGCCTGCTCGGTTTCCGGCAGGTCAGCGACACGCTCGGGAGCACCCCGTGGTACCTGCGGTTGCTCCGCGACGAGGTCACCGTGGCCGAGCGGATGGCCCGGCTGCTGGCCTCCAGCCGGTACCTCACCGATCTGCTGCTCCGGGCGCCCGAGGCGGTCACCATGCTGGGCAGCAACGCCGAACTGGCCCCCCGGTCCTACGATCTGCTGTCCGCCGAGGCGCTCGCGGCCGTCCAGCGCCGCGCCGACGACGACAGGCGCCCGCACGAGTCCGCGGAGGAGGCGGTCGGCGCCGTACGTGCGCTGCGCCGCCGTGAGCTGCTCAGGGTCGGGGTCTCGGACCTGCTGGGCCTCGCCGACGTGCGGACGGTCGGGGAGGCGCTCACCGACATCGCCACCGTCACCATCGAGGCGGCCCTGCAGACGGCCATCAACAAGATCGAGACCGAACGGCGGGGCCCACTGCCCACCCGGTTCGCCGTGGTCGCGATGGGCCGGTTCGGCGGGCACGAGCTCGGCTACGGCAGCGACGCCGACGTGATGTTCGTCCATGATCCGCTGCCCGGGACCGACGAGCGGGACGCGCAGCTCGCCGCGCACGCGGTCGCCGAGGAGCTCCGCAGGCTGCTGGCCCTGCCCGCCCCCGACCCCGCGCTGATGATCGACCCGAACCTGCGGCCCGAGGGCCGGCAGGGGCCGCTGGTCCGTACCCTCGCCTCCTACGCCGCGTACTACCAGCGCTGGTCGGCCTCCTGGGAGAGCCAGGCGCTGCTGCGGGCCGACCCGCTCATCGGAGACCCGGTCCTCGCCGTCCGGTTCCGCGAGATGATCGACCCCATCCGGTGGCCGGAGGACGGAATCGACGAGACGACGGTACGGGACATCCGCCGCCTGAAGGCCCGCATGGAGGCCGAGCGGCTGCCGCGTGGCGTCGACCCCCGGGTGCACATCAAGCTCGGTCCCGGCGGGCTGTCCGATGTCGAATGGGTCGCTCAGCTGCTCCAGCTCCAGCACGCCCACGCGGTCCCCGGCCTGCGCACGACCCGTACCCTCGCGGCCCTCGACGCGGCCGTGCAGGCCGGGCTGCTGACGGTCGCGGACGCCACCGCGCTCGGCGACGCCTGGCAGCTCGCCACCCGGCTGCGCGGCGCGATCATGCTGGTCAGGGGCCGCCCGTCCGACCTGCTGCCGACCGACCACCACCGGGACCGGACGGCCGTAACCCGGGTGCTCGGCTACTCGGCGACGGGCGCGATGCTGGAGGACTGGCGGCGCTGTGCACGCCGCGCCCGCGCCGTCACCGAGAGGGTCTTCTACGGATCGGTTAGTTGAGGTCGGTGCCCGGCTGGACCGAGTAGCCCTGGTACGGGTGGATCTGGGCGAGGTTGTCCAGAGCGGGGTGCAGAATGCCCACGGGGCCCTCGGCCATGGCACGCAGCAGGGTCTCGGTGACCGTGTCGACGAACGCCTTGGCCGCGGCGTTCACCCCGTGCCCGCAGTCCGAACCGGTCATCGCGCAGACCCAGCGCATCGTGCCGGCGGTGAACACGCCTGCCCCGCTGGGCACCGTGTAGTAGGACGAGTCCGCGAAACTGCTCCCGTTCCCGCAGCGCAGCGGCGAATGCGACAGCGCCTCGATCGGGTGCGGGGTCCGCACCGCCGGGTTGATCCGGTCGTACTCGGGTCCGACCATGCCGGGGAAGCTGGTTCCGCGCTGCGCGCCGGTGCCGGCGAGCAGCCAGTTCTTGTCGTCCCACACGACATAGGGCGCGCTCACCGGGTTGCACTCGTAGAAGGTCCCGGTGATCTCGCTCTCCGGCCATGGCTTGGCCGCGTACCGCCAGTCGATGGTGACCTCGGACGGGTCGGTCTGCCTGATCGGGTCGTTGCTGTCCTTGTAGCAGACCACCAGGCGGTCCTTGCCGAGCGGGGTGGACTGGAAACGGATGTGCCGGTTGACCTCGTTGGCGCCGAGGAAGGCGATGTTGACGCCCGAGTCGCGGGCCTGGTCGGCCTCCTTGCGCATGGCCGTCGACCAGTACTCGTCGTGGCCGAGCACGGCCAGCGCCTTCGCCCAGTCGAGCAGGTGCGGGTGGGCGTGCAGGTCGTTGTCGGTCTCGTAGGCGAGCGGGATGCCGAACTTCTCGGCCAGCGAAACCGCCGGCTGCTCGTAGGCCATGAACTTCACCGCGCCGTTCAGATCGTACGGGCGGTCGAAGCTGACGGCCCTGGAGCGCGAGGCGTAGCCGTACGGTCCTTCGTAGAGGTCGTAACCGCCCCACAGGTTGTAGGCCTGCCAGGTGGTCGTGGCGTTGAGCACGACCACCTTTCCCGCGGTATTGGCGGTCCGGACGGTGATCGGGACGTACCGCTGGGCGCCGGAGTCGGCGTCCAGCTTCAGCAGGTAGGAGCCCTCCGGCCAGCCGGTGGTGTCGACGGTGATCGACGGCTTCCAGGGCGCGCTGACGGTATGGGTCGTCCCGTCGATCGTGGGGGCCGCCTGCTGGGCCCCGGTCAGGTGCGGGGACTCCCAGACCTTCCTGGCCTCCGTACCTCCGTACCAGCCGATCCGGAAGGACTCCACCTTGTAGCCGCGGGTCGTCGTCGAGACGTACAACTGGAAGGACTCACCGGGCAGCACGCTCACCCGGTCGGCGTAGCCCTCGATCTCGTGATCCGCGCCCACCCGCCGGATCCGCCAGCCAGGTGTGCCGGGCTTGTCGTTCTCGGCGACCGTCGCCGGCGAGGGAGTGCCCATCGCAGCCGGGTGCGCAATGGCGGCCGGCCTTGGGACTGTGGAGGTCGAACAGCTGGTCAGCGCGGCAAGGAGCAGCACGAGAAGAGGTTTGCGCACCGGCCTAGGTTAGTAGTCTCCGGATCTCGACCACTCGCGCCACGACCAGGCGAACCTTCAGGAACGGTCCGCCAGTTCGGGCAGAACCTGACGTACGCGGGTCGGTTCCTTCAGCGCACGCCCCACCGTGCAGTAGCGGTCGTGCACCCGCTCCGCGACGGCGGTGAAGACCTCGGCGGCCTTCTCATCGCCGTCGGGCAACTCCACCTCATAGGTGATCGTTACGGTGCCCAGCCGGGTCGGCTCGATCTTCTCGGCCTGCACGGTGGCGGAGAGCGAGGCGAGCCGGTGCCCGCGCTGGGCGGTCAAGGGCTCCACCGTCACCAGCTCACAGCCGCCGAGCGCGGCGAGCAGCAACTCCACCGGCGTGAAGACCCCGTCCTCGTCCCCGCCACCGACCGCCACCTCGGCGCCACGGTCGTTGGTGGCCAGGAAACCACCGGCCCCGGTCCGTTCGACCTTCACCACAGCCATGGGAGGCCTCCTTCTCATCTGCAGGCGGTAACCCGATCTTGCGCGGGGTTCTTCCCTGTTTTCGCTGAGAGGTGCGCCTCACAGATAAGACGACGACCCGTCTCAGCTCTGAGCGGGCGGGCTATGCGGTCACTGCTGTGCCGTGCGAGCCCAGCTGGTATCTGGTTCAGTTCGGGTAGTGCTGGATCGCGGCCCGGTGCCCGGGCGCTCCTGCGAACTTCCCGTCGTCGGTCAGCAGCGGCAGGTCCAGTGCCTCGGCGAGTGCGACGTACATCCCGTCGTAGGCGGTGAAGTTGTGCCGCAGATCGAAGACCCGCCCTTGCAGCGGTTGCATCGGATGGCGGACGATCCGGAGCCCGGCGTAGTCGATGAGCATCTCCTCAGCACGCTCCTTGACGATCTGTACGTTCGGCTTGGTCGTGAGTGTGAAGCCGCGAATCACGCTGGAGACCTCGGCGTCTATGAGCGCCGGGGCATGGACGGTGCGGGCAAGACGCTGGCGCAGCAACTCGTCCTCGCGACGGTTGGTGAGCAGCCGGATGACGATCGAGGCGTCTACGACGAACATCAGCGGCGCCCGTCATCCATGAAGTCACGCAGGTCCTCGGTGCGGTACTGCACAGGTTCACGGCTGGCGATGCGGGCCATGACCTCATCGATGGGAGGCAATCCCGCCTCCTGGGTGAGCAGGTCGCGCAAATATGCGGTGAGTGACTGCCCGCGTGCATCGGCGCGTTCCTTGAGGGTTGCGACCACCTCATCCGGTACGTCGCGAACCTGCACTGTTGCCATGGTCATGCTCCCAGCATACGCGGATCTGCATGCAGAGTGCATGCTGATTTGAGGACTGGCTCGGTCGACACCTCCAGCGTAGATGGCCCCATGTCCTCGGAGAGATCACCGACCCTCTCCGCCCTGAAGGTGGCAATCATGAAAGCGCCCCGCCATCCAGGGAGATCGGGTGGCGGGGCGCTTGTTCCGTGCTACACGTCGTAGTACAGCTCGAACTCGTGCGGGTGCGGGCGCAGGCGGATCGGGTCGAGTTCGTTCTCGCGCTTGTACGCGACCCACGTCTCGATCAGGTCGGGCGTGAACACGCCGCCTTCGAGCA
>JAOPYM010000178.1 GCA_025964615.1 Actinomycetes bacterium | reverse complement strand
AGGTGACGTCATTTCTCGCCGACGCTCCCGGTAGCCGGCCACGGCTATGCGTGTGGGTGCCCGTAATCGTGTCACACGGTCTGATCTGCGGTTTCGCGGGTACCAGCGGCTGATCTGCGGCAGGATGCCGGCGGTGGCTATACGTCTGCTGTACTTGATTCTTCTTCGCGTGCTCGGCTGGATCGCGTTGCTCGCCCGGTCGCAGGCATCCAAGGACGCGGAGATTCTGGTGCTCCGCCATCAGCTCCTGGACTTGCGCCGACAGGCCGGTACGCCCAAGCCGTCCCTGGCCGACCGGGCGATCATCGCCGCGCTTGTTCGTCGCATCCCCCGCAGCAGACGGCTGTGCTTCTTCGTGACACCTCGCACTCTGCTGCGCTGGCACGCCGACCTGGTCAAGCGCCGCTGGACCTACAAACGCAAGACCCCAGGCCGCCCACCGACCCGGCCTGCGGGACCGGTCGTCGATCGGCCGCTACCACGGTGTCGCGCTGCGAACGGACGGCACCGTGATGGCCTGGGGTTCCAACACCTCCGGGCAACTCGGCGACGGCACCCGCGACCCACAGCCCAGCGCGGCTGTGCGGCGTGCCCAATCCGCTGCCCTGCTCGCTGGACGCCGGCCATGATGGGCCGCACCATGCGTTCGGCCGGGACTGCCCTGACGACGATAGCCAGGAGCGATGGCTGCGCTGGGCGCCGTCGGTTCCGCGGGGGCTGGTGAAGGTGACCATTTGCCTGGCACTGGAGCGCCGGGTGATGAGGACGGCCGCCTCTGCGTGCTTCCCACCGGTGGGGCGGGCTTTGGTTCCAGCTCATGTCCCGTGGTGTGTCCTGCTGCCCGCTGGGTGTGGTTACGGGGTGTTCGGATCTGAGGTGGCCAGGCCTGGTTTCTTAGGCGTTTGCCCGATATGCGGGGTGGTGCCTTAGGCGCACGCTGAGGTGCATAGGACGCACCTTGCCTGACGGGAGAGCACCGATGAACACGCCTGGGGACATGTTTGCGCTGGTCCGCCGGAATCGGTCGCTGCGGCGGCTGCTCGTCGCGCTGGCCGTTTCGCAGGCCGGGGACTGGCTGTACAACCTCGCGCTGCTGGTTTTCGTCTACGACCGTACCCACTCGGTCACCTGGACCGCCGTGACGACGGCCGCGCGGGTGCTGCCGATCGTTTTGCTCTGCCCGTTCGGCGGAGTCCTGGCCGACCGGCATGACCGGCGCCGGTTGATGATCGCTTCCGATCTGGTACGGGTCGGCGCGATGGTGTTGCTGGCCGTGGTCGCTGTGGCGGGGCTGCCGGTGCTGCTCGCACCGTTGCTGGCCGCCGTCTCCACGGCGGCGGCCGGCGTCTACCCGCCGTGTGTCGCCGCGACGCTGCCACGCCTCGTCGAGGATGCCGACCTGCCCACCGCGAACGCCGCCCGGTCGGCTATCCAGTCCGTGTCGATCATCGCCGGCCCGGCGGTCGGCGGGTTGCTGCTCCTGCTGGGGTCTGCGGCGATGGCCTTCCTGCTCAACGCGGCAACTTTCGCCGCGTCAGCCGCCATTCTGCTGAGCCTGCCCGGGGGCATGCTGTTCAGCCCGGCCGGCCCGGGTGCCAAGGCGCCCGGGGTGTTGCGCGAGCTGCGGGCGGGCGCGGTGGCGCTGCGGGGCAGCCCCCTCGCGTCGCGGCTGGTCGGCGCCGACATCATGTGCAGCCTGACGTACGGCGCGCAGACCGTGCTGCTGCTCCTGCTCGGCCGCCGGCTCGGCTACGGTGACGCCGGGTACGGTTACCTGCTGGCCGGTTACGGCATTGGTGGCGTGTTCGGCGCCGGTCTAGCGTCGCGGCTGAGCGCCGCCCGCAACCCCCGCTACGCCGTGGGCGCGGTGTTGCTCGCGGTCGCCGTGCCTTCCGCGATGTTGGCGGTGACACCGTGCCTGACCGTCGCGATGGTGTTCGCGGTCGCGATCGGTGCGGGCTCGGTCATGGTCGAGGTGGTCGCCGACACCGCGCTGGCCCGGGCGCTGGACGAGGCGGTACTGGCCCGCGCGTACGGCTTGGCCTTCCCGGCCAGTATCGGCGGGATCGTGGCCGGATCCCTGGTCGCCTCACCGCTCGTTACGTTGGTCGGGTTGTCCGCGGCACTGGCCGTGGTGGGCGGCGCGGTGGCGGCGTACGCCCTTTTTCTGTGCCTTCCCGTTGCGGCCTGGCGCCGGCCGCCGCACCACTCGGCTATCGCTGATCCGGCGAACGCTCCCGCAGTGTGATCGAGCAGAAAAGGGAAGTGATCTGTTATCCGGTACATGCCGATGATCGCCCGGCCATACGACGAGCGATGCGAGTCGCGGCTTGGTCAGTCCTGTCCTGGCGGGTCGGCAAAGTGAAAGCCCTGGTGTTCCTTTCTATGTCGGTTGGACGGGTTGGTGCTGGTCAGGGTGCTGGCCTGCAGCGCTGGCCGCCTCAGGAAGCAGACCCACCACGGACAGCGGCCACCAGTTCACGGGCCTTGGCCGAGCCGACACCGAGCGCGCCCCGCAGCGTATCGGCCGAGACCGGCCTGCCATGTTCCCGCCGATGCTCCGCGTCCAGATCACGCGCCGAAGCAAGCAACTCGCCGTCCGGCAGGGAAGCCGAGGCGGCTGGGCGACCCGGTCCGTTCCTCCCCACCGCAGGCGCGGCACCGATCTCCTCCACCGAATCCGCGATCGTGCGTCAGCCGAGGCCGAGCCGATGGGCGATCGCGGCAGCTTCGGAGCGGTTGGCCGCACCGAGTTTGGCGAGGATGTTGGACACGTGGACGCTTGCGGTCTTGCCGCTGATGAACAGGGCCTGCGCGATCTGGCCGTTGGTCTGCCCGGTGGTCACCAGTGCCAGCACTTCACGTTCGCGAGGGGTGAGGCCGAACCCACCTCCAGGCTCG
The DNA here is from genome assembly GCA_025964615.1 of Actinomycetes bacterium. GTDB lineage: Bacteria > Actinomycetota > Actinomycetes > Streptosporangiales > Streptosporangiaceae > RYN-227. The sequence continues at coordinate 15,663 of JAOPYM010000178.1, read as the reverse complement.
GCGAACCGCGTGACAGACTCGGGTGCACCAGCCGGGCCTGCGACGACGATGCGGGCACGGCGGGCCAGAGCTCCGATCTCCTCGACGAGCAGGCGGGCGCCGAGTTCACTCGCCGTCGCCCAGCTCTGCCGGAGCACCTCGGCCCCGGTCTCGCGCGACGTTCCTGCGGCGAGCAGCGCTTCGCTGTGCCGCCACTGTGCGTAGGCCGTCTCATAGGGGCAGCTCAGGCGCTGCCAGGCGGCAGCCGCCTTGGCCCAGCGGTCTGGGTCGCTGGCTCCCTCAACCCTGGTCCATTCTGCCTCCGCGGTCGCCAGCCTGGCTTGCACCAGCGGCATGGCCGAATCCTGGGCAGCAGCGGCACGGGCTCGATCGAGCAGGTCTTGGGCGACGCCGCGTGACTCGGCGAGCTTGTCGGTGGCCCGCTGGGCCAGCGACCTTTCGGCGATCGCTGCTTCCGCTGCCAGACCTGCCTGGATTACTTCGATCACCAGATAGCCGCCGTCGCCGTTGCCGTCTCCGAGCATCGCCAGCCCGTCGGCCGCCGCCGCCCGGGCCTCCTCAAGCTGTCCCTCCCAAATGGCAAGGACGGCCATACGCGCGAACTGCGGGCCGACCTCCAGCGGATCCAGCATCCGCACTGCCGAGAGGTCCTCTAGTGCTCCGGTCAGATCCCCGCGGTGCAGGAGATACAAGGCGCGGGTCTGCAGGGCAGTAGGGGCCCAGGCATTCGGCGGGTCGAGCTCGAAGACCTCCTCCAGCATCGGAACGGCCTCCTCCCAACGGCCCAGGAAGATCAATGCCTCGGCTGCATTCCCCAACCCCGCCCTGCCGTAGGTGCGCATCGCCCCGAACCGGCTCGCCAGCCGATAGCACTCCAGACTGACCTTCGTGGATTCCTCCCAGCAGCCGTATATCGTCAAAGCGCCCGCGAAGTTCAGGCGCGCCCGGCACATGTCGTCGGTGTTGCCGACCTCTTCGGCGATCCGGAGGGCCTCTTCGAAGTACCCGCTCGCGGCCTCCAACCGGCCCAGCAGCCCCAGCGAAGTCGCCAGAGTTGTCAGAGCATGTCCCTCCTCGGGCCGGGCCCCGACCTGACGAGCCACAGCAATGGCCTCTTCGCAGCACGCCGAGGCCTGATGGTGACGGGCCGTCAGCATCAGAAGCTGCCCGCGTGCCGCGAGCGCGCGGGCCCGTTCCTGGGAAGGCGGCTGGGCCGGGAGCGCGCTTACCGCCTGTTCGATCGTCGTCAGCGCCCGGGTGCTGTCACCCGCCATCCAGCGGTAACGTGCCAGCCGTTCCAGCAGCACGCCGGTTCGCAGGGGATCGCGCGCCGCGTCGGTGTCCGCGAGCGCCACCTCGGCCAGCGCGATCGCCCGATCATGCTCCCCGATCAGGTACGCCGCCTCCGCGGCCCGCTGGAGCAGTGTCACCCGGCCCAGCGGGCTTCGCGCCGCCGCCTGCGGTGCCTGGTTCCACAATTCCAGTGCGCGCTCGTAGTGCTGCTGAGCTTCGGCGAGAGCATAGATGGCCTCGGCCGCCTGCCCCGCCTCCACGCATGCCAGCAGCGCCGCGCCGAGGTCGTGCGCGGCATACCAGTGGTAGGCCAACTGGCCCAGTTCGGCAGCGGTCGCAGCGCCGGTCGCGGTGCCGGCGCGTGCGTTGACGCGGCCCGACAGGGCGCGGGCGTAGGCCGCGTGCAACGGTCCACGTTCGACTGGCAGCAGGTCGTCGTAGATCGCCTCTTGCACCAGCGCGTGCCGGAAAGCGTAGGACTCGCTGCCCTCCTCAGCTGTCAGCACGTGATGAGCGACGGCCTCTCGCAGCACCCCGACCAGCTGCTCCACCGGCTGCGCGGACACCGCGGCCAGCACCTGATGGTCGACCCGGCGACCGGCCACAGCCGCCACCTGCAGCACCCGCTGCGCCGGTTCGGACAACGCCTCGACGCGGGCCAGGACCACGTCCCGCAGAGCAGTCGGAAGCGTTGTGCCGTCCCGGCGTGCGGCCAACAGCTCCTCCACGAAGAACGGGTTTCCCCCCGACCGCTCGCGGATCTCGGCCGCCATCGCAGCCGACGGCCGCTCCCCAGTGATCCCGGCCAGCAACGCGGCCACTTCCCGCCGGCCCAGGGAGCCCACCCGTAGGCGCTCGACCCGGTCGCTGCGTCCCAGCTCCGCCAGGAACGGCCGCAAGGGGTGACGGCGGTGCAGGTCGTCGCTGCGGTAGGTCAGCACCGTGCAGACCCCGGCACGCAGGTTGCGGACCAGGAAACCGAGCAGATCACGAGTCGACTGGTCGGCCCAGTGCAGATCCTCCGCGATCAGCAGCACCGGCCTGCGCTCGGCCAGTCGGTGCAACACTCCCAACAGCAGCTCGAACAACCGGGCCGGCGCCACCGGGTCGGACCCGACCACCGGTGTGCCCAGCTCGGGCACCAGTCGCGCCAGTTCGTCGCGCGAGCTGCCCAGGACGTGCTCCAGCTCGCGCTCGTCCAGCACCCCGGCCAGGGAGCGTGTCGCCTCGACCACCGGGGCATAGGCCAGCACGCCGTCACCGACGTCCAGACAGCCACCCGCCAGTGTGATCACACCGATCTGCCGAGCATGGCTGCTCAACTCGGCCACCAGACGGGTCTTGCCGACTCCAGCCTCACCGGCCACGATCACTGCCGAGGGCTTACCGGCCACCGCCCGCTCCAGGGCGGTCCGCAAGCTGGCCACTTCCGCGGCACGGCCTACGAACACGGGACTGGACAATCGCTCCGTCACATCGCCGATCATCGCCTAAGCCCTCCTCATCAACAAGCGGACGCGACGGCCGTATCGGGGCGAACCGGTCACAACACAAGAGCAATCCCTCCCAGAACGCCAAGTACTGTTCCAGGACCTGCTTCTACGGTCGGCCTGAGAGCTTGCGGTCGTGGCAGCCGGCCTCGCGCCGCGAGCAGGGCCTCGGCGCCGAGGGCTTCGGCGGGTTCTGGCGCTGCGGCGTCAGGTGCGTGGTGGCGCATGGCCGTCATCGGGTACGGCGGCGTCGGCGATCTCGTCGATGGCCTGGGTGAGTGCACGCAACGCCGGTAGGGCTTCGGCGAGGGCGTGGTGCTGGTGGGGGCCGAGGACGCCGAGGGCGGTGTGAACGATGGCGGCGTTGGCGGCCTTCCAGGTTTCCACGGCGCGCTGTCCGGCGTCGGTGAGGGCCAGGACGATCGCTCGCGCGTCGGCGGTGGTGGTGGAGCGGGTGATCAGGCCCTTGGTGTGGAGTCCGTTGACCAGGGTGGTGACGGAGTTGGGGGCCAGGCGCAGGCGCCGGGCGAGCCGGCCGGGTCGTACGCCGGGCTCGTCGGCCACCGCCGACAGCAGTTCCAGTTGCGCGACCGACAGCGGGTTGCCCGGGTCTGCCGCGCGGGCGGCGCGCCGCATGGCGCGGCGCAGCCGGGCGATGGTGTCGGCGGCCAGGGATCCGGCCGCCTGTTCGGCCACCGGCGCGGTGACAGAAGTGGGGGCCGGAGAGGCGGGCTGGCCGAGGGTGCTCATACCCCTCACTGTCGCCTTGGCCGAAAGGTCTAGTGGCGTGCGCGGCCATGCGGGCAGCGTGTCCCCGCCGATTCGCCGGGCCGAACCCGGCGAGCCTGCAGGCGCCGGCAAGGATCGCGTCGGCACCTTGCGGCGCCTGCGGCGATGGTCTCGGGCCCGGCCCGCCAAAGCGGGCTGATCGCCGCGTACCGGCGATGGGCCTACTACAGATGATCATCAGCTTCGATAACAGAACAATACCTTGTTCGCCACCCCTCCCCAGTGGAGGTCGACCTCGCCTCCGAGGCCCCCGCCCGAGCGCCCTCGCCGCGATCGACGCCTCACGCAACGTTACCGCCACGGCTCCCTCGCGGCGCAAATACCTCATATGTCGTGGCGGATTTCTACACCGAGTGAACGCCCCGAGGGTTGCGCGCCGCCATTCACCGCAAGCGCACACCTCTTCAGCGATACACACCTGTCGCCCGATATTCAACGGTATGCGGTAGTACGCGACGACTCTCTTCGACGGCGAGGTGAGCGTTGCCGGAAGCCGGTGACAAGGTTCTTACTGCATCGAGGCATTGATGTTGATATTCGATGTGGTCATCGTTAATTCTGCCAGAGAATTTCTTCATAGGAGGAGGTGGTCGGCAAATTAGCGAGCCCACGATGGCTTGCTCTTACCTGAACCTATAAATTGTCGCAACGGAGGGAGAGATCATGGGACGCATTGACCAGGCACGCGCTGGTGTTCCCCGAACAGCGCTTGCCAAAAGTTGTTCTGTCGCAGAGGTTCGGACTTCGCAATTACGTATCAGAGACGTCTGGCATTCGGTGATCGCCGGAGGGCCGGACCGCGGAGCTGGTCCCTGGCTCGAAGGGATAAGCGCCGGACGGGTGGCGGCATGGTGCCGCCATGCCGGGGTGAGGGAGGGTCGCATGGTCACGGGAACGCTGCGGGTGCGAGGTGGCACTCGGGGCCGGCGGGTGCGAGCGCTGGTCGCGGGTGCTGTGCTGGTGGCGGTACTGCCTGCGGGCGGGCGAGCGGTAGTGGTGGCGGTCGCCGGCCGGACGCATGGGCCGGCCAGGATGGGTGCGGCCCGGCGGCGCAAGCCGGCGCTGACGACGTGGCCGCAGCTCGCAGCGGCGGCGCCCGGTGCTTCGCCGCGGGCGTCGGTGGGCCCATTGTTCTATCCGGGTGGCGGGCATCAGTGCACCGCGAGTGTCGTGGCCGGCCCGGGCGGGGACCTGCTGGTGACCGCGGCGCACTGCGTCTATGGCGGCGGGGGCTATCGGTCGGGGCTGCGGTTCGCGCCCGGTTACATCGCGGGCCGCTCGCCGGAGGGGGTGTGGCAGGTCGTGGCGGTGTTCGTCGACTCGCGGTGGATCGGTTCGGCCGACCCTGACGACGATGTCGCGTTCCTGAGGGTCCGGCCGCTGAACGGGCGGACCGTCGAGCAGGTGTCCGGCGCTCATGCTCTGGGCGTCGGGTACGGGCCGGTGAACCAGGTCACGGTCACCGGCTACCCGGCCGACGGCGACAGGCCTCTGTCGTGCGGCGGCTCTTCTGCCGCTCAGTCAGCGACCCAGATGCGTTTTGACTGCGACGGGTTCACCAGTGGGACCAGCGGCGGCCCATGGGTCACTGGTGACGGATCGGTGATCGGGGTGATCGGCGGCCACCACGCCGGCGGGTACCGCCCATCGGTCTCCTACAGCCCCCGGTTCGGCGACCAGGTCAAGGCTCTCTACGACACCGCGATCGGCACCTCATGAGTGCACGCGCCAGGCGCCGGATCCCGGCGGGCACCCGTCCGGTCGGCCGTCGTGGCCAACGGGCCGGACCTCTCGTCCCTGCACCGGGTGGCCACCTCCAACGTGTGGGCGCTGGGGGTGCGGTTGGGCGCGGCCAGGTGGGCGGAGGGCCCTGCCTCCGGGTCCCTGCACCAGGCGGCGACGTGAGGCGACATCGACCTCACGCCAACCGCACACCGGCCGCTGTCGGGAAGGGGGCATGTGGCGAATTCTGGACACCCACACTATTGCTTTCCAGGGACGACGAGTACCTTCCCCTGTCGGCCTATTGTTTCTGCCTGGGCAACGGCGTCACCGATCTCGTCGAGGGAATATTTGCGCCCGGGAGAGGTCTCTAGAATGCCGTGGTGCATGAGGGTCACGATATCCTCCCCCAACTGACGCCGCGCTTTCTCTTCGAGCCTGGGCAGCCAGTAGCCAAGCCAGAAAACTTCTAGGATACGGCGACCCGCTAGAATATAGCGCGGATCCTCGCCCACACGGACCGGCTCACCTGTCAGCGAGCCGTAGACCAGCATTCTTCCCTCCTCGTGGAGGGACTTGAAGATCTGGGTTCCGGTTTCCCCGACCACAGGATCGATGGCGTACTTGACACCCTCGGGACCGACGATGCCGCGAACTTGCTCGTCAATCGGTCCGTCGGTGGACACAATGACTGCGTCGGCACCGAGGCGTTCTAGCTCCGCTACGGCTTCACGTCGGCGGACCACGTTGATGGTACGGATGCCATCGTGTTTGGCCAGTCTGATGATCATGCGTCCCAGTTCGGATCCGGCCGCCGACTGGAGCAGCCATTCGCCGCGCGGTACGGCCAGAACGTGCCGGACCATGAGGATGGCCGAGGCCGGGTTGACGACGAAGGAGGCCACTTGCTCATCGGGGATTTCATCGGGCGTGGGAAACAAATCGCGTGCGGGCACCACCGCATATTCGGCCCAATTTCCCCCTTGTCCGTTCACGACCGATACACGCTGTCCGGTAGCGATATTTTCCACCTGCGGTCCGAGAGCGTCTACAACGCCAACGCCTTCAAATCCGACAGGCGCCGGAAAGTGTGCCTGGACGCCCGCGTAGTATCCGCGCACGTACAACAGGTCAGATGGGTTGACCGGGCTGGCCAGGATGCGAACCCGCGCTTCCCCTTTCCCAGGCTCCGGAAGAGGCCGATCCTCAACTGAAAGCACCTTCGTGGGCTCACCGTACTGTTCGAATCGTACAGATTTCATCCCTTTCGACTCCTTTACTCTTACGGAGCGCGACAACCGAGGACATCGAAATCAACGGCCGGCCGTCGGTAGCAGCCGGTCCGGTACGGAGGCGAACTCCACTGGGCTCGCAACGCCCCGTGCCGAAAATTCCTCGTCAATCACCGTTCAATCAACGACAGGTCGTGCACCGGAGTCACGCGGACCGCACTCGACCTCATTGCTCGAATACCCGACTTGATGCCAGCAAAACCGAAGCCCGCGTGCGCAGCACACCGCGAGTTTCCCCTGCCTCCCACTGCTTCCTCGCCTCGGTGACCGGGGTTCTTTCAACCAAAGCCACGAGTCAAGGATCTGCAGCGATCTTCAAGGGTCTGCGGGCGTACTGCCCACGACCATCCGAAAGGACCTACGCGATCCCGCCACCGGCCCAACCCGTGCGGTCGGCCAGGATCGACGTTCTGGCGTGCTCGGCCGGTTCTGCGGCATCGCCTGCTCGACGCGTTCCGGGCGCAGGAGATCACTCCGATGTCCCCAATATAGGGTTTTGCTACTATATCAAATGTCTCCGTTCAGGACTCGGCTAAAGACGCAACGCGAAGTCCACGACGAGTTCCTGAATCGGCAGCAAGCCGGATGGCATAGCTATCCAAAAAAGCTGTCCGGAAAACCTGGGGGGCCCAGTCGGGCGGGCCACCGCGTTCGCGGACAAGGTCACGCAAGGACCGACCCGTGCTGACGCCGCGCACAGGGCGCTGCTTCGCACGTGGGCGGTCGGTGGCGTCGCCGTCACCCTTAAAGCGCGACAGGCGCGACCTGCCGCACGCCGTACGTTCTGGGTTGCTAAACCAACAGCCGGGAATGGATATGTCAAATCATCAGAAGCAGCTCACCTGGGAAGTCTACGTGGCGCCGTCGATTCCGACGGCTGTCTCGGACCGGCCTCCGGGTCTGAACAGGCGGATGTGGTCGCCGATCTCGGCGACGCTGATCGCGGGTGCGCATGACGCCGTACTCGTCGATCCCCTGATGACCACCGAGCAGGCGGCCGGTCTCGCGACTTGGGTCGCGGCGACCGGGAGGAACCTCACGACCGTCTACGTCACCCACGGCCATGGCGACCACTGGTTCGGCCTGACGACGATCCTGGACCGCTTCCCCGGTGCCCGGGCCGTCGCAACCCCAGCGGTCGTCGAGCAGATGCGCACGCAGATGGCTCCTGAGTTCATCGCGTCATTCTGGAACGCGCGCTTCCCCGGCCAGATCCCAGACCACGTCGTGGCAGCCGAGGCGCTCGACGGCACCGTCCTCGACCTAGAGGGAAACGACCTGGGCGTCATCGAACTCGGACACACCGACACAGACGACACCACGTGTCTGCACGTCCCCTCGATCGGCCTGGTGGTGGCCGGCGACGCGGTCTACAACGATGTCCACCTCTACCTGGCCGAGTCACCAGCGCCGGGCCGGCGAGCATGGCTACGCGCACTCGACACCGTCGAGTCGCTCGCCCCGCGCGCCATCATCGCCGGACACAAGCGCCCCGGACGCGACGACGATCCTAAGATCATCGAGGAAACCAGGCAGTACATCCGCGACTTCGAACGCATTGCCGCGACGACCAGGACGACACTCCAGCTGTACGAGGCAATGCTCGCGCTGCACCCCGACCGGGTCAATCCAGGTGCCCTGTGGGGCTCGGCCCGCGCGGCCAAGGGCCAATCTTGATCACCATCGATGATCTTGGCTGGTTTGTTCGAGCGGCCTGGTGGTATTCGTCAATGATGCCACCGAGCCGATCATGGAGCCATGACGGCGAAGGATCATCTCTGTCTGAGCTGGGGCGGTCACGAGGCGAGTTCCTGCGGTACCGGGGCGCCGAGCATGGCGAGGAGATTCGCGATCAGCCGATCGAGTTCCCGGCCGACCTCGGCGATGGCGGGGTTGTCGAAGCTGTCGAACAGCGTGCTCGGCTGGTCCACGGCGAAGTGGGCGTTGCCGTCGGTGTCGGCGTAGATGAGCGTGCGCAGGGGGGCGTACAGCATCGCGGCGGGGTCGTGGCGGAACATGCGTTCGGCGATCGTGTGGTTGCCCATCAGGTACTCGGTGCATTTCCAACCTGAGGGTGAACCGGCCATCATGGCGGTGACGTCGGTGCGCCAGTAGATCATGAACCCGTGCGGCGCGTTGATCTCGGCCTGTTCGAGGACGGCGTCCCAGGTGGCGAGCTGCCCGAACCGGGCCATGTCCGCCGCGGGAACGAGCTCCTCGTATCGGCGTAGGGCCCGGTCGTAGGGCAGGGGCAGCGGAACGTCGAGCCGGCGCACCGGGTGCTCGGTGACGCGGACGCTGGAGGTGGTCATGGCGGGCCGCCTTAGCTGATCGTGATGTCGTCGATGTCGATGGTGATCGAGGGCATGTTGAGGTTGGAGGTGCCGTCAGGGTTGCGCCGGAACACCCGGCGCCGGGTCGGGAAGACCAGCCCGTCGACGGTCTTCGGGTGGCCGCAGTAGTGGGCGACGAGGGTGCTGCCGAGAATCTCGGTGATGTAGTCATAACTGTCCTTCCTGACCCTCAGCAGGGTTCCGGCAAGTCGTTGACGCTCGGGCCGCCACGATGAGCGACACCTGACGGCGTGTCAGCTGAGCAGTCCGAGCGCGCCGTACCAGAGCGGGCCCAGGTTGAGCCGGTCGGGATACAGCTCGAGCATCTGGTCGAAGAATTCGCGTGGGCTCGGTTTTGCGTCGAGTAGCCGCTGAGCGTCCAGGAGGTACTGCCGGGTCTGCTCCAGGATGGCCGGGTCGTCTGGGAGGTCCTTGTTCTTGTGGCCCGCCACCACAGCCCGCGGCTGCAGCGCCGCGACCTGGTCGATGGCTTCAAGCCAGGCATTCAGGCCACCGTTACCGCTTTCGAGCAGGTACTGGTGCACTCCGTTGTAGGCGACGTCCCCGGCGACCACGAGGCCGATGGATGGCACGTACAGGATGGTGGTGTCGTCGGTGTCGGTGTGCCCGGTCTCGACCGCCTGGATGAGGTTGCCCTCCAGCTCGAACCCGTCGGCCGGGATCGGCTGGGCCAGCACCGGCGACTCCGGGATGAGGCCGGGGAAGATCTGGTCCCATAGCTGTTCCCGGCCCTGCGTGGCCTGCTGGTGCATGACCCGGATCGTGCCCTCGGTCGCGTAGACGGTGGCGCCGGGAAAGCGTTCCAGCAGCCGCGCGGTGCCGAACCAGTGGTCACCATGCCCGTGGGTGGCATAGATGTAGGCCAGCCGCGTGCCGAACCCGTCGATCCAATCGCCGACCCGATCGATCTGATCGCGGGTGTAGGGCGGATCGACCAGGACGGCGTCTCGCTCGCCGAAGATCAGCGTGGACGCCAACGGCGAGGACACGATCGGGCCACCATCCGGCAGCCGCAGGTCGGTGACCCTCTCGACCCCGTCCGAAACGAGGACCTCATAGGACAGCGGCGCGGATGTGGTCATGGCGATGACTCCTTCCCGGGTTAGACGCCGGGGGGCTGCCACCCCGCGTCCGAACACCGGCTAGGCACAGAGTGGATCCGCTAAGGCGTCCCGCGACTCAACGAAGCGAAATAAACATATCACGTTTGCGTCATGTTTCGGCTGTTTGCGCAGGTCACGATTCACTTCTTAGCGCGCGACCCAGGATGTTCCTGTCCGATCTTTTCTCATTAACTTACGCGAACTTTAATGTGGGCTTCGTGGGTTTGATGGTGCCCGTTCTGGTGATATCCCACGCGCGAGAGCACTTCTCTGCGCGACTTGGAGCAACAGTGGCTAAACACGTATATTTATGTCGAGGACTTATGTCGAGCGCGGCCGTCTGCGTGCACGGTTTTCTCGATGACCATGGGTGTGGGACCGGATGATCGCCTCCTCCCTGACTGCTGGTGTCGAGTTCGGGCGGCTGGATCTCGCGTGCTGTGGTGAGCGCCGGGACGAGCAGGGGCCGTTCGATCTTGAGGAATGATCGACATGTCGAATGATCTGGAGACCCAGCCCAACACCACTACCGAGGTCGACCCGCAGGGATGGACACGCGCGTTCGCGGCCCAGTCCGCCGACGCGTTCGCTGACGCGTTCGCTGAGGACGTGGTGCTGGAGGCGACCACGCTGTATCGACCGGTCCGGGGACGTGACCTGGTCAAACAGACAATGGCGGCGGCCAGCGAGATCTATGAGTCCCTGGTGTTCACCCGCCAAGCGGTCAACGGGCCGCACACCTACCTCGAATGGGAAGCCACCGCGCTGGGCGGTATCGCGCTGCACGGCATCACCATCCTGACCAAGGACGAGGATGGCAAGATCACGCACGCGTCCATCCACCACCGCCCACTGGGTGCGGTGCTCACCTTCTCCGCCGAGATCGGCCGACGGCTGGCGGGTGTGCTGGACCCCGGCTACTTCTACCCAGGCGACTGAAAGCGGTACCGGGACAAGCGAGGTCACCCGCTGACGCTGACCGGTACGCTCCAGTCACTCAACGCGTACGGCACCTGGGCAGGCGTCAGCAGCGCTCAGGTCACCGTCTGGTTCCGGGCCAAGGGCACCACGCGATGGGTCCAGAAGACCGTCGCCACGGTAGATCAGCAGGGCCACTACCGCATCACCGTCGAGGGTGTCGACGGCTCAACGTCGACTACGGTAAGTGATCGCCGCCCGGTGAAGGCCACAGTCCGCGTGGGTCAGTGGATGCCGAGATCGGTGATGATCTCGCCCGCGGCGCGTTGGCCCTGCTCCGCGCCGCCTTCCATGTAGCCCTGGAAGTTGATCGAACAGTGCTCGCCGGCGAAGTGGATGTTGCCCTGCCGTACGCCCTCGTAGCCAGCGTAGTTCTGGCAGTAACCGGTCGGCCAGTAGGAGTACGAACCGTACGAGTAGGGGTTGAGGTGCCAGGCCGACAGCGTCGCCTTGCCGGTCCACCGCTGGGTGATGCCGGGCAGGACCGGTTCGAGTTGTCGCAGGAAGGTCTGGGCGTAGGCGGTGACCTGCCCGGACGCCGCGGTGGAGAACGGCGCGGACGGGCTGAACGCGCCTGCGATGTTACCTCCGGTGTAGTCGACGAGGATGCCCTGCGTGCCCGACTGCGCCCGCGTCACATCCCAGGTGTTCTGGTAGCCGGTGTCGGCGTAGGTGTCCCCGTTGGAGATCCCCCACGCCCCGGAACCGTTCCAGAGCCGGTCGCTGAACTGCAGTTGGAGCTTGCAGTTGCGGCCCATCCCCAGGGCCGCGAACGCCCCGGTCTTACGGGCGTCGAATTGGGCCTTGCTGAAGTCGAGCCTCTTCATCACCCCGAGCGGCACCGCGAGGATGGTGTGGTCGGTCACCACGGTCTTGGTCCCACCGCCGGACAGCGTGAAGGTGAGGGTCTGGGTACCGTTGGTGTTCTGTACCAGAGCGGTCAGCTGCCAGCCCTTCTGGACCGTGCCAGAGGGCAGCGCGGCCTGGATCGCGAGCGGGAGCTGCTGGTTGCCACCGCTGATGTGGTAGCGCTCGTCGCTGATGCCGAACATCCGGAAGTTGCCGGGATTGGGCTGGTAACCGAGCAGGCCGAGAAGGCTGAGCGCCGTCTGCGCTCCGGTCTCCGCGCCGTACTCGATGTTGTAGGCGATGTCGAGGAGCTGTCCGAACTTCGAGGAGTGCCCGCCGGGGACCCTCGTCTCGATCCAGTCGTAGAGGGTCATGTTGGATAGCGCGATCCCGGCCGCGGTCGGGTTGGAGTTCCAGGTCACTGGCCAGGTGAACGACTGCATGTCGCCCAGGATGGCCTGGTGGACCGGCTGGAAGTCGTTGCTCGCAACGGTGTACGGGTAGTAGGCGCCACCCAGGTAGAAGGTTTGCGTGGACTGGTTGGGCTCGGCACCGATCAGGTCGTCCAGCGGCAGGCCGAACCGCTTGGCCAGGGTTTGGATGATCTTGTGGTTGGTGTCGATGAGCTCGCCGCCCCACTCGGAGACCTGCGAGGCGTCCCAGTAGGAACCGGACATGCTCGAGTACATCCGGCCGCCGACCCGAGAGCCGGCCTCGTAGACCGTTGAGGTGAGTCCCTTGTCCTGCAGCTGCAGGGCGGCCGCGAGACCGCTGATCCCCGCGCCGATGATCGCGATCCGCGGCTGCGCTGCGGCCCGCGCGGGCCGGATGCCCGCGCTGAACACGGCGGCTCCGACGCCGAGCGCAGCGGTCCCGGCGAGGAACGAGCGGCGGTCGAGGGCGGCGGCACGCCTCGCCGGTACCTCATCGGCCGGGATCCCGAGCCGGTCGCCGGTCCGGTGATCGTCGGCGATGCGCCGCAGCATGCGGGCGAGTTCTGTCCTTGCCACGAGGGGTTCTCCTTGCTGGTGAGCTGGGAACTGCAGTCATTACCCGCCTGGCCACCAGGCCGTACGCCACGTTCTGCCCGACCGTCATCTGCGGGAACACGGCGTACTCCTGGAAGACCGCCTCCGGCGGAGGCCGATCAGCGTTCATAGGGGGAATCGGGTTTCTGCCCAAGCTGCGGATCCCATCGCCACTCCGCATGTCATGTTCTGGAAACAACTGCATAGGACCAATTGCGGTGCTAAATCCGAACTTAGTGAAGAGAATCACGATTGGGCCATGGAGACGTGCATGCTCTTACGCCGTCGGCTTGTGCATCGCTACAGTCCGGCCATGTCGATGGTTCTGCGGGATCTCCTCATCGAGGACGGTCTCGCTCTGCGGGTATGTGCCGGTCCGGCCGGCCTGGATCGTGTCATCCGCTGGGTCGCCATCACCGAGCTGAGCGATCCGACGCCCTGGATGGACGGTGGCGAGCTCGTGCTCAGCACCGGGCTTCGGCAGCGCACCGCAGCCGCCCAAACCGCGTTCGTGGAGCGGATAGCCGGGGCGGGGGCGGCAGGGCTCGGTTTCGGGACGGGCTTCAGCCACCGCACCGTGCCCCACGCCACGGTCACCGCCGCCGAGCGGCTCGGCCTGCCGGTGCTCGAGGTGCCCCACGCGACCCCTTTCATCGCGGTCAACCGGCTGGTGGCCGAGAGGATCTCGGCCGAGACGCACAGCCGGCAACGGCAGCTCGTCGACCAGCACGACATACTGGCCCAGTCCCTGCTCTCCGCGGAAGGACTGGCCGCACTGGTCCGCGCCCTGCACCGGGTCATCCATGGCCAGGTGGCGGTGATCGGCCACCACGGCGAGCGGCTCGCCTGTGCACCGGAACGTTCCTCGTGGTCCGAACCCGGCACCGAGGACGAGATCGCTCTGCCGGTGGATGTGGACGGTTACACCGCCGGGTTCCTGCGCGTGCGGGGCCCCGGCACGGCGGCCGACGTCCTGCCGTTCGCGGTACGGCTCGTCGGCCTGGAACTGGGCCGCCGTCAGTCGTTCCTGGCCGGGCGCCGTGAGCTGGCAGGGCAGGTGGTGGAGGACATCGTCCGCGATGTGATCTCCGCGGCGGTCGCCGAGCGACGGCTGGCCGCCTTCGGGATCGACCTCGACGGCCCGCACCGGGTCATCCTCGGCTGCCCGGCACCCGGGCTCGGGGGGTTGGCGGCGACCGAGGGAGAGACCCAGCGCCTACGCCGGCTGCCGTGGAACCTATCGGCGGCGAAGGACGGCCCGGAACCGTTGCTCACCGCCGTGGCCGGCCGGTATCTGGTCGCCGTCACGCCAGAGCAGAGCCCAGCGAACACGATCGCCCAGCAGATCCGCATGGCCCTGACCGCCCTGAACAGCGGAGCCGCCGTGGGCATCGGCGGTGCCTACCCCGGCGTGGACGGCCTCCGCTGGAGCTACTTCGAGGCGCAGGCCGCCCTGGAGAAAGGCCCCGGCGTCCACGGCGGTGACCCGCTGAACCTGCCCCGGCTGCTGATGTCCAACCCGGACCTGCCGCTCCGCCAGCTCAGCACACAGGTGTTGCGGCCACTCACCGAGTTCGACACCGAGCACCACGGCGATCTAGTGGTGACCCTGCACACGTACCTGGCGGCGGACTGCTCCGTTCAGGCGGCGGCCGAGCAGCTCTACGTGCACCGCAACACCATCCGCTACCGGCTCCACCAGATCGAGCGGCTCACCGGGCGGTCCCTGCACTCCACCCAGGACCGAGTCCAGCTCTGGCTGGCTCTGCTCACCTGCCGCCTCACCCAGACGTGAGCGTACCGCTGCTCGGTCGTGTTCGTCCCGATGAGGCTGGGTCTTGATGTGGCGGACCAGGTCCTGGGTATGGGTGCGGTGAGGCCGACCTGCAGGTTCGTGGGTTTCCGACGATTTCTACCCAGCCGGGTCGGCCGTCAATGGCCCGGGCTCGAGATGACGTCCCGACGCTTTGAGGCGCCCAGGGGGCTGAATGGGGGCATCATGCACGTACCGCGAGGGCAGGTCCTGGTGCTGTACGGCATCGGCGGGGATCTCTCCCAGAAGATGATCATTCCTGCGCTGTATCGGCTCACTGCCCGCGGTGTCATCAACATGCCGGTCATCGGCGTGGATCGCGGCGACCTGGACATCGTCGCGCTGCGGCACCACGTCCACGACAGCGTCGCGACCGCTTACGGATGGGTCGATGAGGAGGTGTTCGGTGCGCTCGCCGACAGGCTGGTGCTGGTCACCGGCGATATGACCGAGTCGGCCGTCTACACCGAACTCGCGCGGCACATCGCCGACGGTACGTTCGCCGTCCATTATCTGGCCGTGCCACCCGTACTGTTCGCGCCGATAGCCGAAGGATTGGGCGCCGCGGGGCTGAACACCCTGGGCCGGCTGGTGGTGGAGAAGCCCTTCGGCCACGACCTCGCCTCCGCGCAGCGGCTCAATACGGAACTGCATCGGTACTTCCCGGAGGAGCGGTTGCTGCGCGTTGACCATTTCCTGGAGAAGGAGCCGGTCCAGAACCTCGTGATGTTCCGCTTCGCCAACAGCCTGCTGGAGCCCATCTGGAACCGCGATCACGTCGCCGCCGTAGAGATCACGATGTCCGAGACGTTCGACGTCGCCGACCGGGGGGCGTTCTACGACGCGGTGGGTGCCGTCCGCGATGTCGTGCAGAACCATCTGCTACAGGTCCTTGCGTACCTGACCATGGATCCTCCGGCCGACGACAGCGCCGAGACCGAACGTAGTGAGA
>JAOPYM010000122.1 GCA_025964615.1 Actinomycetes bacterium | reverse complement strand
CCCGTACGCGCTCTTCATCTCCATCCCGGACAGCGAGTGGACGGCACAGGCCGCCAGCCGGGTCAATCTGCTGACTTCCTTCCATCCACAGTGACCTGGGTGAACCAGGGGGACTGTGCGAACGTCGGAGTTATCACGACATGGGGAAGCACTAGGCAGCCGTCCATCCTCCGGGAGACCATTGACTATGCGCCAGGACCAGGGACGGCTGCTCGGCAATCGCTACCGGCTCATCGACACGGTGGGCCGTGGCGGGATGGGCACGGTCTGGCGCGCGCACGACGAGGTGCTCGAACGCGAGGTCGCGATCAAGCAGGTGCTGCTGCCGCCCGGCCTCGAACCACACGACCGGGACGTCCTCTACCAGCGCACGTTCCGGGAGGCCCGCGCCTCGGCGCGACTCAACCACCCCAGCGTGGTGACCGTGCACGACGTCGTCGAGGTGGACGGCACCCCGTGGATCGTCATGGAGTACGTCCGGGCCCGCTCGCTCCAGGACATCATCGACCGGGACGGGCCGGTGACCCCCCGGGTGGCCGCGGACATCGGCCGCCAGGTACTGGCCGCGTTGAACGCCGCGCACAAGCTGGGCATCCTGCACCGTGACGTCAAGCCCAGCAATGTGCTGATCACCGCTGACGGCCGTGCGGTGCTCACCGACTTCGGCATCGCCAAGATGGAGGGCGACGCGACGCTCACCCAGACGGGCCTGGTCATGGGGTCGCCCGCCTACATCCCGCCGGAGCGGGCGCAGGGCGAGAAGGCCGTGCCCGCCTCCGACCTGTGGGCGCTGGGCGCCACCCTGTACGCCTCGGTGGAGGGCAAGGCCCCCTACGAGCGGTCCGACGCGATGGCCGCGCTGGCCGCCGCGCTCACCGAGCCGGTCCCGGTCCCGCACCATGCGGGCGCGCTGCGGCCCGTCCTGGAGGGGCTGCTCGCCCGCCGCCCGGTCCAGCGGATGACCGCCGAGGTGGCGCTGCCACTGCTGATCGAGGTCGCCACCGCGCCCGTCCCGCCGCCGCCCCGGCAGCCGGTGGCCGGGGAGACGGTCACGGACCAGCCCGCCACCGGTACGGTGCGGGATCCGCCGGCCCGTCCCACCGCTCTTGACGAACGGGCGGGTGCGACCGTGCTCGACTCGACCGCGATTGAGCCTGCCGCCTTCCAGGAGAGTCCGCCGCCGCCCCGCTGGTCCGCGCCTGCGGTTCCGCCCGTTCAGGAGTACGTCCTTCCACCCGTGGACTATGAGGCGCGCACCAGGGTGGGGAATCCGGGCTGGACGCAGCCGCCGTACGACCCGTACCCCTATCAGCAGACCGGCCGGGCGCGGCCGCGGGGCGGCCGGACCAGGACCGCGCTCATCGTCTTGATCGCCGCCATCGTCATCGCCGTCTCGCTGGTCGTGGGGGCCCTCATCCTCAAGGGCCAGCGGGGCTCCGGGGGCACGGGAGCCTCGGGCTACACCTCCGTCACCGGGCAGGGCTTCAAGCTCGAGGTGCCCACGTCGTGGGCCCAGAACACGCAGACCAGTACGCACGGCAGTTTCTGGTACGCCGGCCAGGCGTCCCAGGGGCTGATCCAGATCGACCAGACGGCCTGGATCGGTGCCGATGCGAAGGCGCAGGCGGTCCAGGTCGGTGGTCTCTACGCCGCGGACCACAAGCGATTCCCCGGCTACCGGTTGGTGGGCGTCACGCCGAGCACGTACAAGGACGCCCCTGCCGCCGATCTCGAGTTCACGTTCACCGATCCGAACACGAAGACCCCTGAGCACGTGAAGGACCGTTTCTGCACGGTCGGCGGCCAGGTCTACGCGATCTATTTCAGGGCGCCCGACAGTGACTGGGCCACGGCGGCGAACTACCTCTCCCACGTCTTCGACACCTTCCGGACCGGCTAGCTGCCGGAGGCGCGCCAGAGCCCCGGCACGCGGGGGAGGCGGTCCGGGGCCCTGGCTGGGGAGGGGAGAGTGGCTTCTGCGTCACCTAAGTGGTGAACATTCGCAAAGCTACCCCCAAGTACTTACTTACGCCAAGCCGAAATTCATCCGAGTCTCGTGAACGGCATGCCGTCTGACCTGCAAAGATATGATCAACAAGGCTGGCGGGCACGTCTGAATCCCCGACCCTATAGGGGATTTCGGACATGTCGATCATGCTTTCCGGTCTCGTACCCCCGGAAGGTAAAAACTGGTCAGCCGGCGAGCCATTCGCCGGTCTCGACGCTCACCAGGCCGTTGCGGGCCGCCTCGACGACCGCCTCGCGCTGGGAGTGCACGCCGAGCTTGGTCAGCACGCTCTGGATGTGGCTGCGGGCGGTGCTGTGGGTGATCCCCATCTTCTTGGCGAGCGTGGCGGTGGACTCGCCCAGGGCGAGCCTGGTCAGCACCTCGCGCTCTCGCGGCGTGAGGAACCGGGCGACCTGCTGCGCCTGGCTGCGCGGCCTGGTCGCGGCGGGGCGGCGGCCGGGAGTGTCGTCGACCACGAGTTCGCCGGCGTGCACCCGGCACAGCAGTGCCAGGATGTCGCGGGCCTGCCTGCCCTTGTGGGCGAAGCCGCGGATCCCGGCGTCCACCCCGCTCTCCAGGAGCTGCCGGTCCAGGAATCCGGTCAGGACCACGAAACGGGTGCCGGGTCCGGCCTCCCGCAGCTCGGGCATGCGCTCCAGGACCGTACCGCCGGGAAAGTGCAGGTCGATGAGGCAGATGTCGGCCGGCTCGGTGCGCAGCATCGCCACTGCGCCGTCGGGGTCGTACGCCACGCCGACGATCCCGTGGCCGGCGCCCCTCACCACCAGGGCCAGGGAGTCGGCGAAGACCGCGTGATCATCACAGATCAGGACCCTCACCCGTCCGCCCTCGCGAGCGGGAGCAGGACACGGACCCGGGCGCCGCCGAGCTCGCAGTGCCGGATCTCCAGGCCGCCGCCGTACCGCGAGACCAGGTCGTGCACGATGCCCAGGCCCAGCGAGGCCAGACCGCCCGACCCGGAGCCGAAACCGGGCCCGTCGTCGTCGACCTGGATCGCGATCCAGCCCTGCTCCGCGGTGATCGACACGTCCACCCGGCAGACGGCCACCCGGCAGGCGTTGTCGAGCACGTTGCGCAGCGCCCGCCACAGTGCCAGCGAGTCCACGTGCGCCCACACCGGCACGCCGGTGAAGGCGACGCGGTGCGAGGTGGCGAGGCGCAGCCCGCTCACCACCTCGGCGGCCAGGGTGTCCACCCGGATCCGCTCGGGGGCGGGCAGCGGCTGGTCGTCGTCGTCCTCGTCCAGCTGCCGCAGGAGATGGTCGAGCCAGCGGGTCTCGCCGAGCAGCTGCTCGATCCGCTCCCGGCTGCCGGGTCCCACGTCGCCCGAGACCGCCACGGCCGAGGCCAGCATGACGATGGTTCCGAGCTCGTGCCGGATGTCGTGGCGCAGCCTCTTGCGCCAGAGCGAGGGATCGCCCGGTGCCGGGCCGAACTGACCCGCTGCGATCGGTACCTCGTCGTACCGGCTCCAGCCGTCGGTGACGGGACCGGCCCCCGTCGTCATGTCAATCACCCATGGACCCCCGTCCGTGAAACAACAACTCCTCTGACGGTCACTCTGCGCAACGTGGATGTCCAGCTACTGGCAGGGAACAGCTTGGTTTGTGGCCGGAACCGGCCAACATCAAATTCCCGGTAACCCATCTGCAGTTTTGGTGCGTCGTAGTAAAGTTGTTCGTTTGTGTCATCTGACATTGCCCCACCTCCTGACATGGCCGCGTCAGGCTTGTCGTGGAACGTGTTCGAGCTGTCACATCCACCAGGTGCTCTCCGGACCGGTGAAGATCGGGTCGGGCCGGCGTAGCGGCCGGTACTCGGGCAGCAGCCGCCGCAGCAGCATCCGTACTGTGCCGTCATCGCCCTGCCGGGCCGCCCCGTACAGCGCGTCGAGGATCGGCGGCAGGCCGGCGGGCAGCGGCGCCGGCCGGGTCGCCCAGATCTTCGGATGGGCCGTACGGATCTGGTGCTCGCCCTGGGAGAAGACCTGTTCGGCCAGCTTCTCGCCGGGACCGAGGCCGCTGAACCTGATCGTCACCTCCGGAAGGCCGAGCTGCTCCGCGTACCGGTGCACCATCGCGACCACCGGGGTCGGACCGCCCATCTCCAGGACGAAGGTCTCGGACTTCTCCGCCAGCAGGGCCGCCTCGATCACCAACCCGGCGGCCTCGGCGGCCGTCATGAAGTTCCTGGCCACCTCAGGATGGGTCAGGACGACGACCTCACCGGCCCGCATCGATCGCAGCGCGTCCTGGGACAGGACGGTGCCGAGCCTGGCCGTCGCGACGCAGGTCGCGCTGCCGGCCGAGGTCTGTGCCACCATCTCGGCGAGCCGCTTCGTCGCCCCGTAGACCGAGGCGGGGTCGGCCGCCTTGTCGGTCGAGATCAGCACGAACCGCTCCACCCCGCGCGTTCGCGCCGCGTCCACGAGCCGGTGGGTGGCCAGCACGTTGACCATGACCGCTTCGCACGGATCCGCCTCGAGGGCGGCGAGGGCGGCGCTGCCGGCGGCATGGAAGACCAGGTGCGGCCGGGTCACGTCGAGCAGCCCTGCGGCGTCCGGCGCGGCTCCCTCGATGAGATCGAGTACGGCGGGATCGAGCCGGGCCACGCAGCCCGCCAGGGCGGCGCCGACGAGGCTCGCCGCCCCGGTGATCAGTACGCGCCGTCCGTTGATCAGCCGGCGGGCGCGCTCTCCGGGCAGGGTGACCTCGTCGCGTCCAAGGAGGCCGGCATCGAAGGCGGCCGGGGGAATGCCGGATTCGCGCCGCCGGCGTCGCCCGAATCTGAGCACGGCCACTCCCTGTCTCCGTTGCCGTGAGCGTAGGAACAGTGAGTCAGTGGTGAATCACGCAACGAGATGACTCGCGTTACGTCTTTTGGATGGTGCCAGGTCAGCCCGTTGTGCCGGAGGGGCGCATTCCGGAGCGCATGGCGAGGGTGATGGCTTCCAGTGCGGAGTGCATCCCGAGTTTGGCCAGCAGGTTCTGGGTGTGGGTCCGTACGGTGTTGGCGGAAAGGCCCAGGTGGGCGGCGATGTCGGCCCGGCTGAGCCCGTCGACCATGCACTGGAGTACCTCGCGCTCCCGCCCGGTGAGGTCGGCGAGCAGCCTGTCGGCGCCCACGGGTTCGGCCGCACCCGACATCAGGCTCCGCAGGACGTCGCCGAGCAGCTCGGGCGGGAGCCAGCCGCCACGGCCGGCCGCGGACCGGACCACCCTGGCCACCAGGTCGGCGCTCTCGGTCTTGGACAGCCAGCCGACCGCGCCGCGCCGCAGCGCCGACACGATGGTGTCCACATCGTTCATCGCCGTGAGCAGGAGCACCCGTACGTCCGGGTGCCGTTCCCTGACATGGTCGAGTAGGTCGAGCCCGCTCTCGGTGCCGAGCATCACGTCGAGGACCACCACCCTGGGCCGCTCGGTCCTGACCAGGGCGATGGCCCGCTGGACGTCCCCCGCCGTCGGCAGGATCACCAGGTCGGGCTCCGCGCCGAGCCGTGCCGCCAGGGCCTCGGCGAACAGCGCGTGATCGTCCACGATGAGAACCCGGATCGGCTGCATCCCCCGACCCTGCCCCCTCACCCCGTTGACTCGCGGCGTTTCCCGCACGATGACGGTCAGTGGTGCGGGAAACGCCACGAGTCAACGAGAATGAGGGCCGACGTGGAGGAGGGTCACCGTGACGCGGTCCCTCAGCAAGGACCAGCAGGCCCGCCGGCTCAGGCTGGTCGACGCGGCCCGTGAGCTGGCCGGCGAGGGCGGCTACCCGGCGGTGACCATGCACGATGTCGCCGACCGGGCCGGGGTCGCCCGCGCGACGGTCTACCGGTACTTCGCGTCCAAGGACCACCTGCTCACCGAGGTCGCCGCGCTCTGGGCCCGCTCGATCATCGCCGACGTCACCCTGACCGCCCCCGACGGTTCGCCGACCGAACGGTTGACCGCTCTCCTCGTGCGCATCGTGGAGGTGTCGGCGGCCGACCTGGTCCTCACGACGGCCATCATGCAGGCGCTCACCTCGGGCGATCCGGGCGTTGAGGACTCCCGCACCGAGTTGTACGTGTTCGTCCGGGCCCGGCTTGCCACCGCGATGGGCACGGACCTGCCAGGTCAGGCCGACGTCGAGGTCGTGATCGGGCATCTGCTGCTGTCCGCGCTGGTGAGCCTCACCTCGCTGCGCCGTCCCACGGGCGAGGTCACCGGAATGGTCCAGACGGCGGCCCGCCTGCTGATGGCCGGGGCGTTGCCAGTCAGTTGACAAGCCGGGACGTGGATTGCCAGCAGTACCCCTGGCCCGTTGAGTCGTGGCGTTTCCCGCAGTCTCCAGGGAAACGGTGCGGGAAACGCCACGAGTCAACGGGGTCGGGTTACCGGCGGGCTATGGAGTGGTCTCCGATGGGGAGGGTGTGGATGGCCGCCTGGGCAATGGCGTTGATCTCGGCCTCGGTGTAAGTGGCGTTGCCGTGGCGGGGGAGCCAGGCGGGGAGCCGGTGCACGCGCTGCAGGGCGACCCCGTCGGCGGTCAGGCCCCTCCAGGGAAGACGCCCGCCGTGTACGACGAGTAGCGGAGCGACCTTGATCTCCGTCTTCAGCCGGGCGGACAGGAGTTCGGCGATCGTTTCGGCGGTCCTGGCGATATTCGCAGTCGTTCGGGCGCCTTGATCCTTGCCGACGAACAGTCTTCCCCCATAAAGGGCGAACTGTGTTTCCGGGTCCCAGGCCCGGTTTCCCAGAACCCAGATTCCGGTGGGCGAGATGACGAGATGGTCGGCGTTTCCATTGCCCGGTACCGAACGGCCGTGCAGCACCCGGTACCCGCGCCATTCAAGGCAGTAGCGCAGGACCTTGGTCGTACGCCGCTCGCCGCGCTGACCCTTGCGCCAAACACTCAGCGCGGCCCGCTTCCACCACTGCAGCGCGGCGTCGAGACCGGCCCCGAACAGCCCGATGACCAGGCCCCATGCGGGCGTGAACAGCTTGACTCCCAGCACCAGGAGGACACCGCCGACGATGCACCGCTGGATGAGCCGCTGCTTGCGGCCCCGTTCCCAGAGTTCCTCATAGACGGCCTGGGGAGACCCGCCGGTAAAGGCCGGGTTGTCCCGGAAGTAGAACGATCCACCGATCATCGCTGCTCCCTGCGTTAGAACGGTCCACATCAGGGTGGTGATACCCATCACAGTGACTGTTCAGTGCCGGGTTACCGGCTTATCGCAAGAAAGTGATATCCGGGTCGGCCTATTGGCATTAAAGGCCTATGGATTGGCTGCAAGGGGCAATGCAAGTATCGCCGAGCCTTGCGCAGAGGGCAGCGGACGTAGATCATTTGACTACCGAGAGTGACCATCTCCGGTGGACTCGGCTCATGACCACCGCCAGCAGGTATCCGGCGGTCGCGATGGCGACGATCGCGAAACTCGGCGGTACGGAGGGGGCGGCATCGCTGAGCAGCAGACCCGCCCACAGCTCGGCGACGGCAAGGCCCGTGGAGATCGCCAGGCCGCGGTACGGGCGGTCGGTGAGCAGCAGCGCGGTACCGGCGGGGGCCGCGATCAGGCCGAGCAGCAGCAGCGATCCGACGGCCTGGGCGGCCTCCGCGGCGGTGGCACCGGCCAGCCCGAGGAAGACGACCCCGAGGAGCCGTACCGGGACGCCCCGCGCGGCGGCGACGGCCTCGTCGAGGGTGGCGAACAGCAGCGGCCTGGCGATCAGGAGCATCGCGGCCACGATGCCGGCGCCGAGCCAGGCGGCCGTGGTGGCCTGCTCCGTGGAGAGCCCGAAGATCGAGCCGAACAGCACGCTGATGCTCGCGGTGCCGTTCCCGGCGCTGCGCGAGGTCGTGTAGAGGGTCAGGAAGAACGCGCCGAGCCCGAGCGTCCAGGCGAAGACGGTGCCGATGACGACGTCGTCGGGCCGCCCGCGCCGGCCGAGCAGGCCGATGCCGAGCGCGACGGCGATGGTCGCGGCGAACAATCCGGCCCGCAGGCCGAAGCCGAAGGCCAGCGCGGCGAGCGCCCCGGTGAACGCGACATGGCTGAGCGCGTCCCCGGTGAAGACCTGGGCGCGCAGGACCAGGAAGTAGCCGACGATCCCGCAGGCGGCGGCGATGCCGGTGCCGGCCAGGAAGGCGTGCTGCATGAAGGTCACGGCCGTACCCACCTGACGAGATGGGCGAGCAGGTAGCCCGCGAAGGCGAAGGAGGTCACATAGAAGCCGATCGGATACGACGAGTAGTAGGCGGCCGCCAGGCCGGCCCAGGTCACCACCCAGCCGATCAGCACCGAGAGCAGCAGGCTCGGCACCGGCCGGGCGGTCAGCCGCTGCGCGGTCGCGGCGGGCACCACGAGCAGTGCGAACACCAGGAGCGCGCCGGTGATCTGGGCGGCCTCGGCGACCGCCGCCCCGAGCAGTACCAGGAACACCACCGACAGCGCCCGTACCGGAACGCCGCGCGCGGTGGCGACGTCCGGGTCGATCGTGGCGAACAGCAGCGGCCGCCCGATCACCGCGAGCGTCGCCAGGACGGTCAGGGCGACCGCGCCGAGCACCATGACCTGACCCTCGGTGATGCCCAGGAAGGTACCGAACAGCAGCGCGGTCGTACCGTCGAGGAAGCCCTTGTAGAGGGAGACGAACAGCAGCCCGCAGGCCAGCGCGAAGGCCTGCACCGTGCCGGTCAGGGCGGACTCCTGGGCCCGGTGCCCGGCGCGACCGCGGGTGGCCAGGGCCAGGACGACCGCGGCGCCCACACAGAACCCGAAGTAGCCGTACGCGGCGCCGACCCCGATCAGCGTGGCGCCGGCCGCGCCCGGAAAGGCCACGATCGACAGGGAGTGCCCGGCGAACGTCTGGCGGCGCAGCACCATGAACCAGCCGGTCACCCCGGCCAGCACCGCGACGATGGCCCCGGCCCGGAAGGCGTTCACCATGAAGGGGTAGTCCCACATCAGTGGCCCCCGTGCTGGTCGGGCTGCCCGACCACGACCAGGCGCCCGTCCGAGGCGGTCAGCACGTCGATCGGCGTCCCGTACAGCCGGGTCAGGGTCTCGCTGGTGATGACCTCGGCGGGCGTGCCGCACGCGGTGCCGCCGGCGGAGATGTACACCACCCGGTCCAGGTGGGTGAGGATCGGGTTCACGTCGTGCGCGACCATCACCACCGCGACCTTCTGGTCCCGGCAGATCCGGCTGATCAGCGCGGCGGAGGCCGCCTGGCTGGGCAGGTCCAGGCTGTCGAGGGGCTCGTCCAGGAGGAGCAGTTCCGGGCCGCGCACCAGAGCCTGCGCGATGAGCAGGCGCTGCTGCTCGCCGCCTGAGCACTCGCCGATCGGCCGGTGCGCGTACCCGGTCGCGCCGACCAGTTCGATTACCTCGCGCAGCCGCCGCCCGGCCTGGCGGCCCCGCTCGGTGAACCGGCCGGTGAACGGGATCGGGACCCCCCACCGGTCGCCGTCAAGGCCGAGCCGTACGACGTCGGTGCCGCGGATGCGCAGGGACGCGTCGAAGCTGCGGCGCTGTGGCAGATAGCCGATGCGGTGGCCCGTCTGGCCGGGGCTGGTGCCGAGCACCGTCACGGTGCCGGCGTCGACGGGCAGCAGGCCGAGCAGGACCTTGATCAGGGTGGACTTGCCGACGCCGTTCGGCCCGAGCACGGCCACGAACTCGCCGGCCCCGACGGTCAGGTCCACGCCGCTCCACAGCGTCCGGCCGCCGACCTTGACGGCCGCCCCGGTCAGCTCGAGTGTGCTCATTTGCCGGTTGCCTGGGCGAGGGCGTTCTGGATGCCCTGCAGCTGGGTGGTCTGCCACTGCTCGAACGTCGAGCCGGCCGGGGCGAGGGTCTCGGTCACGGTGGTCACCGGGATGCCCGCGGCCTTGGCCGCCTTGACCTGGGCGGCGATGTCCGGCGTCGAGTTCTGGCTGTTGTAGATATAGATCTTGATCTGCTTGGTCCCGATCTGCCGGTCGATCGTGGTCTTGTCGCCCGCGGTCGGGTCGGTGCCCTCGCTGGTGGCCTTCAGGAACGACTGCGGGGTGAGCATCGTCAGCCCGAGCGCGTCGGCGAGGGGGGAGACGATCGACTCCGAGGCGCCGATCGGGGTCCCGGCGTACTTGGCCCTGATGGCGGCGACGAGCTGGTCGTACGGCGCGAGGGTCTGGGTCTCGAAGGTGGTCTTGCGCTGGTCGAAGTAGGACGCGTCGGCGGGGTCGAGCCGCTTGTAGTCCGCGGTGATCTGCTCGATGACCTTGTGCACGTCGGCGGGGGAGTACCAGCGGTGCGGGTTGCCGCCCTCCTTGACGCCGACCAGGTCCCCGACGGTGAGGGTCGTGCGGCCGGCCACCGGGTTGGCGGCGAGCAGCTTCGGCGCCCACGGGTCGTACCCGATCCCATTGACGATCACGTACTTCGCGTTCGCGATGGTACGGGCGTCCTTGGCCGTCGGCTCGTAGGCGTGCGGGTCGGTGTCCGGGTTGATGATCACACTGGTCTCGGTGACGTGGTCGCCGCCGAGCTGGAGGGCGATGCTGCCCCAGAAGTTCTCCGCGGCCACCACGGTGATCTTGCCGCTCGCTGTGCTCTTCGACGCGGTCGAGCAGCCCGTCGCGCTCACCAGCAGGATCGCAAGGCCAGCGGCAGTGAGCCTGATGGACACGGGTGCTCCTTTGAGGGGTGAATGAAAACCGATTTCATTCGCTTCCTGCCATGTTGGACGAGATTGAAAACGATTGTCAAGGTCGGTACCCCTTGCCCGGAGTGAGAAGAACCTCATGTGACGGCGGAACCCCCGGTGGGACGGGGCCGTTGCAGGTTGAGGGGATGGGGGTACTGGTTGAGGATTCCCGAGCGGGTCGACACCGCATGGACCTGGTTGGAGCGGCACGGGCGGCTTACCGTGATCGCCATGGCGCTGGGGAGCGCGAGCGTCGCGGCGCTCTTCCTGCCGGCGCTCGCCGCACTGATCGCGGGCCTGGTCATCGGCGGGATGGCGGTCCAGATCCGGATGGGCAGGCGGGTCGCCCGGCTCCGCGCCGAGATCGACGACCTGCTCAGGGAGACCGGTTCACTCCGGCACCAGAAGAACGTCCTCGGCAGCGGGGCGATCGAGGCCCAGACCAAGATCACCGAGAAGCTCATGGTCATCCCCGAAGACAAGTCCTGACCCCTGCTCGCCCCCGAGTAAGAAGCCCGTTGAGTCGTGGCGTTTCCCGCACCGTTTCGCAGAACGGTGCGGGAAACG
>JAOPYM010000107.1 GCA_025964615.1 Actinomycetes bacterium | reverse complement strand
ATCCTCGGCCTGCACAACCGGCGTAACGCCAAGGTGTCGGGTGAGATCTGGCTCGACGGCACCGAGATCGTCAACGCCTCGCCCGAGCAGGTCCGGCGGCTGCGCGGCAAGCACATGGCGATGATCTTCCAGGATCCGCTGTCCTCGATGCACCCCTTCTATACGGTGGGCGCGCAGATCATCGAGGCGTACCGGATCCACCACGACGTCACCAAGCAGGTCGCACGCAAGCACGCGATCGACATGCTCGGCCGGGTCGGGATCCCCACGCCGGACAAGCGCATCGACTCCTACCCACACGAGTTCTCCGGCGGCATGCGGCAGCGCGCGATGATCGCCATGGCGCTGTCGTGCGACCCGGAACTGCTGATCGCCGACGAGCCCACCACCGCGCTGGACGTCACCGTGCAGGCGCAGATCCTGGACCTGCTGCGGGACCTGCAGGAGGAGTTCAACTCCGCGATCATCATGATCACGCACGACCTGGGCGTGGTGGCGGAGCTGTCGGACGACATCCTGGTGATGTACGGCGGCAGGTGCGTCGAGTACGGGGCCGTCGAGGACGTGTTCCACCGTCCGGAGCACCCCTACACGTGGGGGCTGCTCGGCTCCATGCCGAGGCTGGACAAGGAGCGCACCGAGCGGCTGCTGCCCATCAAGGGCACCCCGCCGAGCCTCATCAACATCCCGGACGGCTGCGCCTTCAACCCCCGGTGCGCGTACAAGGACCTCACCGAGGGCCGGAGCGTCACCGAACGTCCCGACCTGCACGAGGTCGGGCCCGGGCACAGGGTCGCCTGCCACCTCCCGGCCGGTACACGCCGGGAGATCTGGGACAACGAGATCGCGCCGAAGCTGTGAACGGGGAAGAAGTGACGACATCGCAGAGCGCGGAGGCCACCGTCGCCGCTCAGGCGCCGGGTGAGCCGCTGCTGGAGGTGACCGACCTCAAAAAGCACTTCCCGGTCACCTCAGGGATCATCTTCAAGCGCCAGGTCGGCGCGGTGAAGGCGGTCGACGGGGTCTCCTTCTCGGTGCGCAAGGGCGAGACCCTCGGCCTGGTGGGGGAGTCCGGCTGTGGCAAGACCACCACCGGGCGCATGATCATGCGGCTGCTCAAGCCGACCTCGGGGAAGATCGTCTTCGAGGGGCATGACATCACCACGATGTCCCAGGGCGCGTTGCGGCCGCTCCGCCGCGACATTCAGATGATCTTCCAGGACCCGTACTCGTCGCTGAACCCCCGCAAGACGGTGGGTGCGATCGTCGGGGCGCCGTTCCGGCTGCAGAACATCCAGACCGACAACGGCGTCAAGAGGGCCGTCCAGGACCTGCTCGAGCTGGTCGGTCTCAACCCGGAGCACTACAACAGGTATCCGCACGAGTTCTCCGGAGGCCAGCGGCAGCGCATCGGCATCGCCCGGACGCTCGCGCTCAAGCCGAAGCTGATCGTCGCGGACGAGCCGGTGTCGGCCCTGGACGTGTCCATCCAGGCACAGGTCATCAACCTGCTCGAGGACCTGCAGGACGAGCTCGGCCTCACCTACCTGGTGATCGCGCACGACCTGTCGGTCGTCCGGCACACCGCCGACCGGGTCGCGGTGATGTACCTCGGCAAGATGGTCGAGCTGGCCGACCGGACCTCCCTGTACGAGTCGCCGATGCACCCGTACACGCACGCGCTGCTGTCCGCGGTGCCGATCCCGGACCCGGCCAAGCGCAAGGGCCGTGAGCGGATCCGGCTGCAGGGCGACGTGCCCAGCCCGCTGAACCCGCCGCCGGCGTGCCGTTTCCACACCCGGTGCTGGAAGGCGCAGGAGATCTGCAAGACCGTCGAGCCGCCGATGGCAGAGCTGAAGCCCGGCCACCAGGTCGCCTGTCACTTCCCGGAGAACGTGTCCGCCTGACCTGCGCCTCCCGCAGGGCCCCGGCCCCGTTCCGTCATACGGAACGGGGCCGGGGCGCTCTCGGTAGTGTTCGAGCACGGGAGATCTCAGCAGGGGAGCGCAGCATGGCCGAGCCGCTACCGGAGTGGTTCCTCGCGCCGGAAGGCGGATGGAAGGCCGAGGACCTCGATCGGCTGCCGCCGGGGACTCCACGACTCGAACTCATCGACGGAGCGCCCATCGTGAGGTCCCCCCAGGTGGTCTTTCACTCTGCGGTCATGCGGCGCCTGGCCAATGCCCTGGAGCTGACTGCCCCACCTGAACTCGGTGTACAGATCGAGATGTCAATCGTGCTCGGCAAACGGCAGCGGCCCGAGCCGGACATCGTCGTCTATCGGAAGGCGGTCAGCGAGGCAGAGGCGCACCGGCGCACCTTCTATCTTCCAGAAGACGTGGTGCTGGCCGTCGAGATCGTTTCGGACGAGTCGTACGAGCGCGACCATGAGACTAAGCCGATCAAGTACGCGAAGGCGGGGATCCCGCACTTCTGGCTGGTCGAGGATGATGGCGCGGGACAGCCGGTCGTCCACGTGTACGAACTGGACAGCACCACTGCTTCCTATGTCCCAACCGGGATAATGAGGGATCGCCTGAAGGTCGCCGTGCCGTACCGCATGGAGTTCGATCTGGCATCGCTGGTCAGGTAGCCGGTCGCCGCAGTGCCCAGGCCCGTTCGTTGAGTCGTGACGTTTCCCGCACGGTTCGGGGATTGGGTGCGGGAAACGCCACGAGTCAACGGGGGCGAGGTCAGGCCGGGGCGTCGCGCTCGATGAACTCCAGCCGGTTGCCGGCGTTGTCGGAGGCGTAGAGCCGGCGGTGACCAGGGAAGTTCCCGTCCCAGGTGATCTCGACGCCCGCAGCGGCCAGTCGGCCGGCCAGCGAGTCCAGGCCGGTGACCCGGATGCCGGGGTGGGCCTTGCGGGCCGCGCGGAAACCCTCCTCGACACCGAGGTGGATCTCCAGGGCGTCGGCCCGTACCCACAGGCCGCCGCGAGCGGCCAGCACGGCCGGTTTGGCGATTTCCACCATGCCGAGCACGTCCACGTAGAAGGCGCGGCACTCGTCCTCGCTGCCCGCGGGGATCGCCAGCTGGACGTGGTGCAGGCCATAGCCGAACGGCGATTCGTGGTCCGGGCCGTACCCCTGCGCGGAGATGCTCATTCCGCTCAGCGTAGTGCCGCCCCGCTGTGTAGCCCTGGTGGGTCCTACTGGCCGGCGATGGCCTTCAGGACGTCCATCCGTCCTGCGCGCCAGGCCGGCCAGAGCGCGGCGACCACGCCGATGACCCCCGCGAGCACCACGTACAGCGCGAGCGTGCCGACCGGGATCTGAAGCACGGCCAGGCCCTGGTCCTTCAGCCCGTGCTGGATCGCCGCGCCGAACGAGACCCCGAGGGTGATGCCCAGGACCGCCCCGAACACCGCGATGACGATCGACTCCAGCCGGATCATCCGGCGCAGCTGACGGCGGCTCGTCCCGACCGCCCGCAGCAGCCCGATCTCCCGGGTCCGTTCGATCACCGACAGGGCCAGGGTGTTGACGACCCCGACCGCCGCGATGATGATCGACATCGCGAGCAGCGCGGTCAGCATCATGACCAGCCCGTTGATCTGGCTCTGCGCCTGCGCCTTGAGATCCGACTCGTCCTGGACCTTCAGGTTCGGGTAGTCGCTGCGCAGGGCACCGGTCAGCGCGTTCTTGGTCGCGGTGCCGGCCTTGGTCACGTTCACGGCGATGCCGACCGCCCCGGGCGTGAGCGTGTGCGCCTGGTAGAGCGCTTCGGGGATCACCGCCGGGCCGAGGTAGTCGTTCGGGGTGTACGTCCCGACGACGTGCAGGGTCTGCTGGGAACCGTCCGGGTACAGCGCCTGAACGACGCTGCCCACCGCCAGCTTCCGGGACGTGGCGACGTCCTCGGACAGGGCCACCCCGTCGGTTCCGGTGTCGAACCGCCCGCTGGTCACCTGCGCCTTGACGGCGACGGCGAGCGCCGCCGGGTCACCCGCCGTGTACGAGGTGCGCCTCCCGTCGAGCTTCAGGAAGTCGGAGTAGACGAGCGTGGCCTTGGAGACGCCGCTGGTGCGCCGGACCTCCTCCACCGCGGCCGGGCTGAACGTGCCCTGGTCCTGGGTGATGAAGTAGTCGGCGCCGAACTCCTTGTCGACGGACTTGCTGATCGACGCGCTCATCGACGCACTCATCACGTTGACGGTGGTGACCAGGGCCAAGCCGATCATGAGAGCCGCGGCGGTCGCCGCGGTACGGCGCGGGTTGCGCATCGCGTTCTGCTGCGCCAGCCGGCCCGGGGTGCCGAACACCTTCGGGAACAGCCCGCCGAGCACCCGGACCACCGGCGTGCTGATCACCGGGGCGAGCATCGCGATGCCCAGGAACACCGCCGCCGCACCGCCGCCGAGCAGAGCCAGCGGCTGGCTGGTCGCCCCGGCGATGCCCGACCCCATGGCGATCGCGCCACCGGCCGTGAAGGCCCCGCCCACGCAGACCCGGATGCGCAGCGACCGCTGCGGCAGCGACACGTCGTCGCGCATCGCGGCGACCGGCGGGATCTTCGCCGCGCGCCGGGCCGGGAAGTACGCCGACAGCACGGTGACGACGATGCCGACGGTGTACGCCCACAGGACCGGAGTCGCGGTGAACGCCAGCGGCGCCGACGTGTCCGAACCGCTGAAGATCAGCGCCTGCAGCAGTTGCGCCAGGCCGACCCCCAGGCCGAGGCCGATCGTGGACCCGAGGATGCCGACCGCGACGGCCTCGCCGATCACCGCACCGGTGACCTGCCGCCGGGAGGCGCCGACCGCGCGCAGCAGCGCCAGCTCCCTGGTCCGCTGGGCGACCAGCATCGAGAAGGTGTTGAAGATGATGAACGCCCCGACGAAGATCGAGATCAGTGCGAACACCAGCAGGAAGATCCGGAAGAACGACAGCGCGTTCGCGACCTGGCTCTTGGCGTCAGCGCGCATCTTCGTCCCGGTAATCGCCTCCGCCGTACCCGGCAGTGCCTGGGCGACCCGGTCGCGCAGTACGGTCTCACCGACGCCCGTGGAGCCCATGGTGATCTCGGTGTAGTACCCGGGCTTCAGCAGCAGCCGCTGCGCCGTCGGGGTGTCGAACGCGGTGAACGTGGCACCCAGCAGGTTCCCCGCGGACACGATGCCCACGAGGCGTACCGTCTGCGTCGGGCCCCGCAGCGCGATGCGCATGGTGTCGCCGACGCTGTACCCGGTCTTCTTGACGGTGTGCTCGTCGACGACGACCTCGCCCGGCCCCGCCGGAGCCCGGCCCGAAGTGATCGTGAAGCTGTCGCCGGTGTGCCAGGAGGCGCCGATCTGCGGCGGCCCCTGAGTGGCGATGACCTTGCCGTCCTTGCCGATGACGGCCGCGTAACCTTCGACGTGCCCGACCGGGTCCCTGACCCCGTCGACCTTGGCGACGGCCGTGAGCACGGAGGCGGGCAACGGCGCGGGACCGGCGGCGCTGTCGAGGACCTTCTTGCCGCGGACGTCGACGGCGACACCCTGACCGCTCTTGGAGACCAGGTTGTCGAACGACTTCGACATCGAGTCGGTGAGGATCAGGGTGCCGGCGACGAACGCGACACCGAGGACCACGGCGATCGCGGTGAGTGCCAGCCGCAGCTTGTGCGCGGCCAGGTTGCGGAGGGTGACCTTCCCCATCATGACGCAGCGACCCCGGGCAGCTCGAAGCCCTTCATCCGCTCAAGCACCCGATCGGCCGTCGGGGCGTCCATGTGGTCGACGATCTGCCCGTCGGTCAGGAACACCACGTGGCCGGAGTACGCGGCGGCCGCCGGATCATGGGTGACCATCACGATGGTCTGCCCCATCTCCTGCACCGAACTGCGCAGGAACGACAGCACCTCCGCGCCCGAATGGGAATCGAGGTTGCCGGTCGGCTCATCCGCGAAGATGATCTCAGGCCTGCCGGCCAGCGCACGGGCACACGCCACCCGCTGCTGCTGGCCGCCGGACAGCTCACTGGGCCGGTGCTTGAGCCGCGTGCGCAGCCCCACAGTGTCGATGATGTGATCCAGCCACGCCTGGTCGGGTTTGCGGCCGGCGATGTCCATCGGCAGCGTGATGTTCTCCAACGCCGTCAAGGTCGGCACCAGATTGAACGCCTGGAACACAAAGCCGATCTTGTCGCGGCGCAGCCGGGTGAGGCGCTTGTCGTCCAGCCGGGACAGCTCCACGTCGCCGACGAAGACCTGACCGGAGGAGGTCGAGTCCAGCCCCGCCATGCAGTGCATCAGCGTGGACTTCCCGGACCCTGACGGGCCCATGATGGCGGTGAACCGGCCACGCGGGATGCCCACGCTCACACTGTCCAGGGCGATCACCTGGGCGTCGCCGGTCCCGTACACCTTGGCGACCTGCTCAGCCCGGGCTGCGAACTGGCTCACCCTGGGCTGTACCTGCCCTCCGGCAGTTGTCCGGGCGGTGTTCGTCACGTGGGTACTCCCTTGCGAAGCGACTGATCCGATGCCCCAACGCTAGGGGCGCGTGAAGCGTGAATCGTCGCCCGCGGGGAGGTACTTGATCCTCCGCCGAGTGGGGGAAGGCGGAGCGCCGCCTCGTCCTGCAGGAGGACACAGGGCTGCCGGCGCGGTGCCTGTGCCTGTGCCTTGACGCAGCCTTCCCTCGTCACTCAGTTCAGGCCAAGCGGCTAGCCCTGACCCGGCTGGGCCAGCCCGGTCTCATAGGAGTACACGACGGCCTGCACGCGGTCGCGTAGCCCCAGCTTGGCCAGCACGTTCCCGACATGGGTCTTCACCGTCGTCTCGCTCACCACCAGTTCGGCGGCGATCTCCGCGTTCGACAGGCCACGCGCCACATGGCCGAGAACCTCGCGCTCCCGCTCGGTCAGTGAAGCGATCGCCTGCGGTGTCCCGGAGTCCCGCACCGCCGGCAGCCGGGTCGCGAACCGGTCGAGCAGCCGCCGGGTCACACTAGGTGCCACGATCGCGTCGCCGTCGGCGACGATCCGGATCGCCGCGACGAGCTCCTCCGGTGGCGAATCCTTCAACAGGAACCCGCTCGCCCCGGCCCGGACCGCCTCGATGACGTACTCGTCCAGGTCGAACGTGGTGAGGATGAGGACCCGCGGGTCATGCGTGGCGGCCCGGTCCCTGACGATCCGCCGGGTCGCCTCGATACCGTCCATCCCCGGCATCCGGATGTCCATGAGGACCACGTCGGGAAGCAGCGAACGCGTCAGCTCGACCGCCGCCGCGCCGTCACCGGCCTCACCGACGACCGTCAGGTCGCCCTCAGCCTCCAAGATCAGCTTGAACCCGGTCCGCAGCAGCGGCTGGTCATCGACGAGCAGGACCCTGACGGTCACTGTCTTACCCCCATATGTGTCAGTCCAGCGGAAACCGGGCGCGGACCTCGTAGCCGCCACCCTGACGTGGGCCGATCCTCAGCTCGCCACCATAGAGGGCCACCCGCTCCCGCATGCCGACCAGGCCGTGCCCCGGGCTGTCCTCGCCGGCGGCGAGCGCGGCGGCCACCCCGCGCCCGTCGTCCTCGATCTGGATCAGCAGATCGTGCGCGGTATGACTGATCCGCACCCACGCACGGGCCTGCGGGCCCGCGTGCTTCATGGAGTTGGTCAAAGCCTCCTGGATGAGCCTATATGCGGCCAGGTCCACCCCGGGGGACAGCGGCCGGGGCTGCCCCTCGATCCACAACTGCACCGAAAGGCCCGTCTCACGCACATGATCCACCAGATCGCCCACCTCGTGCAGGCCCGGCTGAGGCGACAGCTCCCGCCCCGCCGCGACCTCGTCCCGGTCGGTCCGCAGCACCCCCACGATCCGCCGCATCTCGTTCAGCGTGGACCGCCCGACCTCCTCGATCGTCGACATGGCCTCCCGGGCCGCGTCCGGATCACGGTCCAGCACCCGGCGTGCCGCCCCCGCCTGCACCGTCATCACACTCACATGGTGGGCCACCACATCATGCAGCTCACGGGCGATCCGTGAGCGCTCCTCCACCCGGGCCGCCCGCGAGTCGCTTTCCCTGGCCCGCTCCAGGCGGGCTGCCCGGTGCTCGAGCTCCGCCAGATACGCCCGGCGGAGCCGCAGGCTGCGCCCCACCCACCACACCCCGCCCACCAGCGCGCAGTTCGTCAGCGCACCCACCGGGCTCACCTTGATAGGCAGGGCCAGCATGAGGGCCACGAAGGAGAGCAGCGCCAGCGCTCCTCCGGCCGAGCTCGCCGCCAGCGGCCGATGCGCCGCCACCGTGTAGATCGCGAGGAAGAACGCCAGTACCACAGCGGTGTTCGGCTCGCGCTGGAACACGAGCATCACGGTGATCCCGGCGATCACGGCGACCAGAACCGTCAGCGGCCACCGCCGCCGGAGCACCACCACTCCCACGGTCAGGGCGGTGAGCACCGCACTGAACGTATCGGGCCGTACAAGACCCGCCATCGGTTTTGACGCCGACAACAGCTGCGGCAGTGCGGCGACGAACAGCAGCACGGCGGCCAGGCCGTCGCCGACCACCGGGTGGGCGCCCAGCCAGCCGCGCAGCAGGCCGATGCGAGGTGACACACCTTCACGGTATGGCGTCAGCCCAGGTCGCGACCCATCCGTCACGGTGAACCTCCCTCCTCCTTGCGAAGGATGCGAAGCACCCGAATCGGCGGCGACTCTACCTGCTAGACATCGTCGGAGAAGTCCGGCACCACGGCATCGGGAACCGGCGCAGGCACCTCGGGCAACGGCGGCAGCGTCCCGCCGAACTCGGGGCAGCGCACCTTGTGATCACACCAGTCGCAGATCCGGCTCACCCTCGGGCGCCACTCACCGGTCTCCATCGCCCGGTGGATCGCCTTCCACAGCGCCTCCACCTTCCGCTCCGTGGCCAGCAGATCCGCCTCATCCGGCTCGTACCGCAGGATCTCGCCGTTGCCCAGGTACATCAACTGCAGCAACCGGGGGACGGTCCCGTGCAACCGCCACAGCACCAGCGCGTAGAACTTCATCTGGAACAGCGCCCGCGCCTCGAAATCCGCCCTTGGCGCAGTGCCCGTCTTGTAGTCGACCACCCGCACCATGCCGTTGGGCGCCACATCGACCCGGTCGATGTAACCGCGCAGCTTCAGCCCCGACTCCAGCACCGTCTCCACGAACAACTCCCGGTCCGCAGGCTCAAGGCGGCGCGGATCCTCCAGGGTGAAATACCGCTCGACCATGCCGCGCGCCTCCGCCAGCCACCCCTCCAGGCTCGGCCCGCCATCGGCGAACATCGCCGCCAACTCCGGCTCCTCCGCCAGCAACCGGGCCCACTGCGGATCCAGCAGTTCCACCGCGGCCGGCACCGTCCGCCCCGCGGCGGGAAGATCGAACAGCCGCTCCAGGACCGCATGCACCAGAGTGCCGCGGACCGCAGCCGGGCTCGGCTTCTCCGGGAACCGGTCGATCACGCGGAACCGGTACAGCAACGGGCACGTCATGAAGTCACCGGCCCGGGAGGGGGACAACGAGCCGATCACCGCGGACGAGGGGCGGGACGCATCGGTGGTCGTCATGGGCAGAACCTTAGGCGACCCCACCGACAAATACCCTCCAGATCCCCCGGCGCCCGACCGGCGGGTCGTGGGACCCCGCCCCCACGGCACGTACGATCAGGACGTGACAGACGACGAGGACACAGAGCAGCGGCGCGGATTCCTGATGGGCCGCCCGTTCGGGATCCCCGTCTACGTGTCCCCTTCATGGTTCGTCGTGGCGATCCTGATCACCTTCGCGTTCGGCCACAGCATCCCCAAGGACGTCGCCGTCGCGCCCGTGAGCTACCTGGTCGCGTTCGTCTACGCGGTGCTGCTGTACGCCTCGGTGTTCGTCCACGAACTCAGCCACGCCGTGACCGCCCGGCTGTTCAAGATGCCGGTCCGCGCAGTCACCCTGCACATTCTCGGTGGCGACACCGCCATCGAACGCGAGTCACCGACCCCCGGCCGGGAGTTCCTCATCGCGTTCGCCGGGCCGGCAGTCAACCTGCTGCTCGCCGGCGCGGGTCTCCTCGTCCACCTGGCCCTGGCCCTGCCGCCCGTCGGGGACCTGCTCCTCGAAGGCCTCACCGTCGCCAACCTCATCGTCGGCATGTTCAACCTGCTGCCCGGTACCCCCCTGGACGGCGGCGTACTCCTGCGCGCCGTCATCTGGAAGATCACCGGGCGGCGCCGTACCGGGACGGTCGTGGCAGCCTGGATCGGCCGCGGCGTCGCCATCCTCGTCCTGGTCGCCGGTGCCCTCCTCGCTGGATACCGGACCGGAACCGTCGACACGTCCGGCTGGATCACTGTGCTCTGGGCCGCCATGATCTCTTCGTTCATGTGGGTCGGCGCCACCCAGACCCTGCGCGACCTGCGGGTACGGGACCGGATCCCGCTGCTGCAGGCCCGGCGGCTCGCCCGCCCGGCCACCCTTGTCACCGCCGGAACACCCCTGTCGGAGGCCGTACGGCAGGCCAACGAGAACAGCGCGGGCGCCCTCGTCATCGTCGACTACGACGGGAAGCCCACCGGCCTGGTCAGCGAACAGGCGGTACTCGCCACCCCGGAACAACGCCGCCCCTGGATCGACGTCGGAGACGTGTCCCGGGGCCTGCGGCCCGACCTGATGCTGCCCGCCGACCTCACTGGCGAAGACCTCATCATCGCCGTCCGCAAGGCCCCCGCCACCGAATATCTGCTCGTCGAACCCGACGGTCAGGTATACGGGGTACTCGCCGTCGCCGACCTCAACCGAGCCTTCGCCGGGATCTGAGCGGTCCCCCCAGACCGATAAACTCGGTGGTCATGAGCGAACCCACGATCAGTACCCCGCGCGGACCCTTCAGGGAAGGCGACCAGGTTCAGCTCACCGACCCCAAGGGCCGGGTCAACACCATCACCCTCAAGGCCGGCAAGCAGTTCCACAGCCACAAGGGCATGATCGACCACAGCGAGATGATCGGTCGGCCCGAGGGCATCGTCCTGCGCTCCACCGGCGGCATCGAATACCTGGCCTTCAGGCCGCTCCTGCACGACCACACCCTGCGGATGCCGCGCGGCGCCGCAGTCGTCTACCCCAAGGACGCCGGCCAGATCGTCGCGATGGCCGACATCTTCCCCGGCGCCCGCGTCGTCGAAGCCGGCGCCGGATCCGGCGCCCTGTCCAGCTTCCTGCTGCGCGCCGTCGGGGAGCACGGGCTCGTGTCCTCCTACGAGCGGCGCGAGGACTTCGCCGAGGTCGCCAGGACCAACGTCGAACGGATCTTCGGCGGGCCGCACCCCGCCTGGAAGCTCACGATCGGGTCCCTCGAGGACTCCATCGCCGAGACCGACGTCGACAGGGTCGTCCTGGACATGCTCGCCCCCTGGGAATGCCTCGACGCCGTCGCCAAGGCCCTCGTGCCCGGTGGGCTGATCTGCGCCTACATCGCCACCACCACCCAGATGTCGAAGGTCGTCGAGGGCCTGCGGGAACACGGCGCGTTCGCCGAGCCCTACGCGTTCGAGACCCTCGTGAGGTCCTGGCACGTGGACGGGCTCGCCGTCCGGCCCGACCACCGCATGGTCGGGCACACCGGGTTCCTCGTCACCGCCCGGCGGATGGCCGACGGGGTCGCCGCACCCCCGCGCCGGCGACGGGGTGCCAAGACCGCGCTGAGTGCGGACGACGCCTGAGCTACTCGCGGTAGCCGGGTTAACACGAATTTCACAATCGCTCCGGGTGGCCGAAATCGGGGCGGCGAGGTTCGCCCAGGGCGAAATATCTGCGTTCTTTGGTGCCGATTGTCGCACTTTTGGTGCGTATGGGACAGGGTGGACCGTGACTCCTCCGGGAGCGATCTCCGCCGATCAACCCTCGGTGACCCGGCCGACACGACACGGGCACTGATCGGGCAGGTTACGGAACCGCTCCAGATAGGTAGGGTCTGAGTTAGGTCGTCGGCTTCTTGAGGAGGTGACGGGGCGTGGCCGCTCGTGACGAAGCAGGGGCGCGAAAGGCGCAGCAGGACAAGGAGGTGCGAGACCTCCAAACGCAGCTCTCTTTCTTGGAGGAGGAGATCTCCGTACTGCGCCGCAAACTGGCGGAATCCCCCCGCCAGGTCCGGATGCTCGAAGATCGTCTGCACGAGACACAAGCCAACCTGGCCGGGATCACCGGCCAGAACGAGCGACTCGTGTCAACGCTCAAGGAGGCACGCGAACAGATCATCGCGCTCAAGGAAGAAGTAGACCGGCTGGCCCAACCGCCATCCGGGTACGGCGTCTTCCTGGAGACCCGCGAAGATGGAACGGTCGATATCTTCACTGGGGGGCGCAAACTCCGGGTCAACGTCTCACCCGCGATCGACGTCGACGAACTCCAGCGTGGCCAGGAGGTCATGCTCAACGAGGCACTCAACGTCGTCGAGGCCCTCGCCTTCGAACAGCAAGGCGAGGTCGTCTCGCTCAAGGAACTGTTCGCCGACGGCGAACGGGCCCTGGTCATCGCGCACGCCGACGAGGAACGGATCATCAAGCTCGCCGAACCGCTCAGGGGTCTCACCCTGCGGCCCGGCGACTCGCTGATGCTCGACACCCGATCCGGGTTCGCCTACGAGAAGATCCACAAGGCGGAGGTCGAGGAGCTCGTCCTCGAAGAGGTCCCCGACATCTCCTACGAGGAGATCGGCGGCCTCAGCTCGCAGATCGAAATGATCCGCGACGCGGTCGAACTGCCCTACCTGCACGCCGACCTCTTCCGCGAGCACCAGCTCCGGCCGCCCAAGGGCGTCCTGCTGTACGGCCCGCCGGGCTGCGGCAAGACGCTCATCGCCAAGGCCGTCGCCAACTCCCTCGCCAAGAAGGTCGCCGAGAAGACCGGCCAGGAGGGTAAGAGCTTCTTCCTCAACATCAAGGGGCCCGAACTCCTCAACAAGTACGTCGGCGAGACCGAACGGCACATTCGCCTGGTCTTCCAGCGTGCCCGCGAGAAGGCGACGGCCGGCACGCCGGTCATCATCTTCTTCGACGAGATGGACTCCATCTTCCGGACCCGGGGGTCCGGGGTGTCCAGCGACGTCGAGAACACCATCGTCCCGCAGCTCCTCTCGGAGATCGACGGCGTCGAAGGACTCGAGAACGTCATCGTCATCGGCGCCTCCAACCGCGAGGACATGATCGACCCGGCCATCCTGCGACCCGGCCGGCTCGACGTGAAGATCAAAATCGAGCGTCCCGACGCCGAAGCGGCCAAGGACATCTTCTCCAAGTACATCCTCACCGGGCTGCCGCTCCACCCCGACGACCTCAAGGAGAACGGCAGCTCCGCCGAGGCCACCGTCGACGCCATGATCCAACGGGTCGTCGAACGGATGTACTCCGAGACCGAGGACAACCGGTTCCTGGAAGTCACCTACGCCAACGGCGACAAGGAAGTCCTCTACTTCAAGGACTTCAACTCCGGCGCGATGATCCAGAACATCGTCGACCGGGCCAAGAAGATGGCGATCAAGCAGTTCCTCGACACCGGCCAGAAGGGCATGCGCGTCGCGCACCTCATGGCCGCCTGCGTCGATGAGTTCCATGAGAACGAGGACCTGCCCAACACCACCAACCCCGACGACTGGGCCCGTATCTCCGGCAAGAAGGGCGAACGGATCGTCTACATCCGTACGCTCGTCTCCGGCAAGACCGGCACCGAGGCCGGACGGTCCATCGACACCGTCGCCAACACCGGTCAGTACCTGTAAGCACGCCGAAACGCGGCGGCCGCCCACCCGGGCGGCCGCCGCTTCGGCATTGACCTGCGCAAACCCCCCCGAATGCCAGGACAAGCCGCATAACACGGTACGAGCCGTACGAAACTTCACCAGGCCGAATCCCGTGCCGCCCCTCAGGACCAGGGCCAAACCGCACTAGGCTCAACCGTATGAGTGTTCGGCGGGTGATGGGGATCGAGACCGAGTACGGCATCTCCGTACCAGGTCAGCCAGGGGCCAACGCGATGGTCACCTCCTCCCAGGTGGTCAACGCGTACCTCGCGGCCTCGGCGGCGCGGGCCAGAAGAGCCCGCTGGGACTTCGAGGAGGAGAACCCGCTGCGCGACGCGCGCGGCTTCGACCTGGCCAGGGAGGTCGCCGACAGCAGCCAGCTCACCGACGAGGACCTCGGCCTGGCCAACGTCATCCTCACCAACGGAGCCCGCCTCTACGTCGACCACGCCCACCCCGAATACTCCGCACCCGAATGCACCAACCCGCGCGACGCCGTCATCTGGGACAAGGCAGGCGAACGCGTCATGGCCGACGCCGCCCGCCGCGCAGCCCTCGTACCCGGCAGCCACCCCATTCAGCTCTACAAGAACAACTCCGACAACAAGGGCGCCTCTTACGGCTGCCACGAGAACTACCTGATGAAGCGCGAGACGCCGTTCTCCAACATCGTCAGGTACCTCACCCCCTTCTTCATCTCCCGGCAGGTCGTCTGCGGCGCCGGCCGGGTCGGCATAGGCGTCGACGGGCGCGGTGACGGCTTCCAGGTCTCCCAGCGCGCCGACTTCTTCGAGGTCGAGGTCGGCCTGGAGACCACCCTCAAGCGGCCGATCATCAACACCCGCGACGAACCGCACGCCGACCCGGAGAAGTACCGGCGGCTGCACGTGATCATCGGCGACGCCAACATGAGCGAGGTCTCCACCTACCTCAAGCTCGGCACCACCGCACTGGTCCTGGCAATGATCGAGGACTCATTCCTCACCACCGACCTGTCGGTCGACTCGCCCATCGCCACGCTCCGCGCCATCTCCCACGACCCGGCCTGCAAGTACCTTCTCACCCTGCGGAGCGGGCGGAGGATGACCGCCGTCCAGCTCCAGATGGAGTACCTCGAGCAGTCACGCAAGTACGTCGAGAACCGCTTCGGCGCCGACGTCGACGCCGGCACGCGAGACGTGCTCGACCGGTGGGAGTCGGTTCTGCACCGTCTCGGCGACGACCCCATGCAGCTGTCCAGGGAGCTCGACTGGGTCGCCAAGCTCGAACTCCTCGAGGGCTACCGCAGCCGGGACGGCCTTGACTGGTCCCACCCGCGCCTGCAGCTGGTGGACCTGCAGTACACCGACATCAGGCCCGACCGCGGCCTCTACAACCGCCTGGTGGCCCGCGGGCGCATGGAGCAGATCGTCTCCGAGGCCGAGGTGCAGGCCGCCGTCGACGACCCGCCCGAGGACACCCGTGCCTACTTCCGGGGCCGGTGCCTGCGGCAGTACGCCGACTCGGTCGCCGCGGCGTCCTGGGACTCGGTCATCTTCGACGTCCCGGGGCGGGACTCGCTGCAGCGGGTTCCCACGCTGGAGCCGCTGCGCGGGACCAGGCAGCACGTGGGCGAGCTGATGGACCGGTGCCGTACGGCGTCGGATCTTGTCGCTGCGCTCACCGGCGGGTGACCGGCGCTTTACCGGGCGTACCGGATCGGAGTGCATCCGTGACCGGTTTCACCCGTTTCAGGCGTCCGTCCAGGGGTGATAACCCCGGTAGGGCTCCGGTCAACTGGCGCCGGGCAGACCGGCGATGTGTAGGGTCGAAGTACCAGTCGATGGAGGTAGGGGTCATGGCGAGCAAGGACGACGGCGGGCAGAAGCAGGTCGGCCGGCAGGCCGAAGAGGTCGAGGAGACCCAGGCCACCACGGGCGAAGAAGTGCAGGAGAGGCACGACAAACTGTCCGACGACGTGGACGCGATCCTCGACGAAATCGACGAAGTCCTAGAGGAAAACGCGGAAGAGTTTATACGCTCTTACGTACAAAAGGGCGGGGAGTAATGGCTCGTTCGAACATAAAAAGCAAATAGTTGCAATTTATAAGAGGCGATTATATTGGCAAACCTGACCAAGTGGTGAGGTTTGTGTTGCCTCCCGGGTCACGGGTTCCGTTCTGGTGCTGACCGTGTGTAACGTGGCGTTCCGTGACGAACGGTACGGAATGTGAAGCCAAGAGGTGCCCGAGCTGCGGTGAGTGGAAGGTCTTAGGCGACTTCGGGTTCAACCGGCAGACGTCCAGTGGGCGTGCTGTCTACTGCAAGGCATGTGTGCGCGCCAATTCCAAGGCGGCCTATCGTGGGCGGATGGCCAGGCAGGGAAGGCGGGTGCAGGACAGGTCGCCTGCTCCGGTCGTGCCGGATGGTTGCAAGTACTGTCCTCGATGCAAGGAGATCAAGCGAGTCGAGGACTTCGGCCGCAATCGAGCGAAGGCGTCGGGCCTCACCGCCTACTGCTTGCCTTGCCACAACGAAGTGAGTACAGAGAACCGGATCAAGAGCCACGGCAGCACCCGCAACTTCCATCTGAAGCGCCGCTACGGCGTCACAGAAGCCGAGGTCAACGCGATCCGCGAGCGGCAAGGCGGCATCTGCGTCATCTGCCTGCGGGCACCCTCCGCTCATGTCGATCATGACCACGAGACCGGCCTGTTCCGTGGCGTGCTGTGCTTCAGCTGCAATGGCGCGCTCGGGCAGTTCCAGGATGACCCAGAGCGGCTGCGGTCTGCGGCGGACTACCTGGAGGG
>JAOPYM010000102.1 GCA_025964615.1 Actinomycetes bacterium | reverse complement strand
TACGGATGTGCACCCGGATGCCGCCGTAGCCGTTGAGCATCGTGCTGTACGGCGCCTGTACGCCGGTGCCGCTCTGCGTGGCGCGGATGCTGCCGGTGTCTGCCCCCGGCGGCGCGGCGTCCTGGATACCCCAGGCGGTGCCGTTCGCGTCAGTGACGTAGGTGAAGGCCGATGCCGGCGTGGCCTGCAGGGCGAGCC
Organism: Actinomycetes bacterium; assembly: GCA_025964615.1. Taxonomy (GTDB): domain Bacteria; phylum Actinomycetota; class Actinomycetes; order Streptosporangiales; family Streptosporangiaceae; genus RYN-227. The sequence goes on along the minus strand of JAOPYM010000102.1, from coordinate 7,252 downwards.
CGAGTGAAGCCACGGCTGCTGCTCCCAGCATCCAGGCACGGGTACTGCGGTTCAAGAAAACTCCTTCGCGGAGGAGGGGGGTCCGGGTCCAAGATCGTGGTGTACGGGAGGACTACCTCGCGACCGTTTCCTGTTACCACGGCATTAATTTTTACTTTTGCCTCACGGCTTCCGTTTTGGAGCCGACCCTTTGGCAGGGCGGCGAGGATTTCCAGCCCCATGTAGCGGCGCTGCTCGGCCCATTCGTCGTTCTGCTCGGCCAGCACCGCACCGACCAGCCGGATGACGTCGCCAGCTCGGCTGCCGGCTCTGCGTTCGCGTAGGCGAAGAACGCCGCGGCGCTGGCTCGCCCCAGGCTGAGGATGTTCAGGTTGAGGCCGGGTGCGCTCAGCTCAGTGCCGCCACCGACCTTTCCGGCATCCCTCCCGGAGGCCTTTTGGGGGTGAAGGCGGCGACGACGTGCTCGAGGTCCCGGCGGAACCGTTCCTGAGGGCGAACTTTCGCTTGCCGGACTGAAGTTCGGGTTGAGAGCTTCGCGAGATGGTGATCTCCCATACGCTGGTGCGTTGGCTCATCAGCCTGGTAGTTGTACTCTCGCGTGAAGACCTCTCCAACGAGGCCGAGTTGCTCGCCCGATACTACAATCGCGCTTTCGGTTGGTCATGAGTGGTCGCGTTCGCAGCGTGTGTAGTGGCATCGGCTGGCTCGGGCTTGATGTCGGCGTCGCCAGGTTGACCAGCGTTCGACATGGTCTTCGCTGTGATCGTATCCAAGGACGGTTCTAGCGAGCCTCTTGCGGATTTCGTTGCAGATCAGCGGGATCATGTCATGTTCGACGCCCAAACCATACTTTGGGGTCTGCGGCTGGACTGGTTGTCCACAGCTGGTGGGTCCCCTTTTGAGAAGCGGTGGCGGTATCCACAGACTCAGCGTCGCCTGGCCCGTCGGGGATAGTGCGTTCCCGGGCGGCGGTGACGGCCAGGCCGAGTCGATCTCGTCGGATGACTTTGATGTCGGCGTCGACGGGGTCGGGTAGCGCTCTCAGTGGGCTGGCCTGGTTCAAGGCGCGGTGGGGACGGTGGGCGTTGAAGTGGTCTTCGTACTCAGTTAGAACCTTGCGCAGGTGTGCGGCGTTGAGGATAAGGATCCGGTCGAGGTCCGGCGCGTCGGCGGCCGACCAGGGTGGGTGCGTTTGTAGGTCCAACGTCGCTTCACCAGATCGGCGTGCCAACGAAGCACCGTGCCGGGGGTGACGAACAAGCCGAACCGCCGCGCTCGGGGCAGCAACCGCGCCAGCGCTGCGATCACCGCCCGATCGGCCCACGACGGCCGAGGACGTGCGACCTGACGGCGCAGCACCGCCAGCTGATGCCGCAGCACCAAGATCTCTGCCTCTTTGGAGGCATCCGGCCGCGCCAGCAGGGCGAGCCAGCCGAGTAGACGGACGAAGATGAGATAGAGCAGTCGTAGCGCCACAAGACTCGATCCTGCTCGTCGCAGACATCGCCCGCCTGCCGAACAGGAAACCCCAGGTCACGACCGGTGGCCGAGTTTCCGGCACCGACAGGGTGCACGCTTTGACTTGGCAGACAACCGCCGGGTGCGGGTAGAGATCCGCCAGGCGGGCAGTTGCGTATGCCCGAAGGCAGGCTGGTTGTTGCCGATCCCGCCATGCTGGGGGACCAGCAGCCAACCGCCGCGGCCTGCTCGCCACCATCGACCTCGCAGACCCCGTACTCGACTGGGACCTGCTCCCCTGAGCCCGATCAGGGACCGTACTTGTAGATCAGCGTTTTCTGGTGATACACGTCGTTCTGGTCGTAGTAGAAGACGTCTCCGGTTGCCCAGACGGAGTGTGTACCTGGAATCAGGGCGATGTTGAAGACGTCAATCGTTGCACTGCTCGAAACGGCGTTCGGGATTCCATTGACCGTGGCGAGTTCGCTGGTCCAGGTTCCGTGGGCGTAATGTACGAAGGAATACGCGTTCTGTGCGGCGTTCACCGGGTTTCCGATGGCCCACACACCTCCGCTGCCATCAGAGGTGAGCTCAAAGAGGTCTTCGTTCCCAGGCGCGGCCACTCGCTGCCAGATCTTTCCGTTCCAATGCAGCAGGACGGCGTAGTGCTGGGACGTCGCCGGGTCGTAGACGCCTCCGGTAGCCCACGCTTGGGTAGGGCTGACAGCGTAGATCGTATTCGGATAGAGGTACTTGCCCTTGCTGAGATCGAACTTGGGCAGTGGCACGCTCTGCCAGGCTCGGCCGTTCCAGTGCATCGCCAGCGTCTTCAGGTTGCGCCGGATGGTGAAGGCCCAGACATCCTTGGCCGAGGAGGCGCTCGCGGACATGACCGAGCCGACCTTCCCGAGCTGGACGGTACGCCAGTTGGTGCCGTCGAAGTGCAGCGTTTGGGCGGCGTCCACCGCGTTCGGCGATCTACCGAAGAGCCATCCGTTCTTCGGTCCGGTCGTCACCAGGGCAGGGTTGCAGAAGTCCCGATTGAAAGTGCTGGTGGTCCACTTCTTACCGTTCCACCGAGAGACATAGGACGACTGCGGAGAAGATCCACCAGGACAGGTGCTGCCAGCCGCCCAGACGTTGGTAGGCGACGTGGAGCTTGCGGAGTCCGGCCTGCTGCTTCCTCCTGGAAGGAGCGATATGCTCCAGCTCTTTCCGTTCCAGTGCACAGCAGTCGGACGGGCAGACTTGCTGATGTTCCCGAAGGCCCACGCGTCATTCGGACCCGCTGCCGTGAGTGCCAGCAAGACGGAGACGTCGGGTTTCTGGAGAACAGCCGAGACACGCCAGCCCGGTGAAGAAGCCGCGTGCGCTGCTGCCGTAACACCGGCCGTGACGGTCGCCAAGGTGACACCGACGGCGGCAGCGGAGGCGATGCGGGTGGTCCAACTGGGGTTCACGATTTCTCCGGCTTCGGCCGCACCTTCAGTGTAGATCGGTGAAGAGTATCGGAAATGACTAGAATCGGGAGACCCCTGGTGGTGTACCTGTCTGCGATGAGGTGCCGCTGGGCGGGGATGGGCCCTATGGGGTCCGCAGTCCGGAAGGTTGTGGGCACTCCACTGGGGTCCACGGTTTCTCACCGGTACCTACCCGGCCCGCAGCGGATCGAGGTAGCGGCGGATGGTGCGGACGCTGCCCTGGTACCCCTGCTCGCCCAGGCGGGCGCCCTCGGCATACCCGCCGGCACAGTCGCGGCATATCGTCTGCACCCCGGGGTGCGCGGTGAGCCAGTCGGCGAGGGCTTGGGCCTCGCGGCCGTCCAGGACGTCGACGGGCCGGTGGGTGGCCATGTCGATCAGGATCGTGGCATAGGTCTGCCCCTTGCGGCGGGCGAATTCGTCCACCCCCAGCACCGTGACCTGCCCGACCTGCGGATCGGGAAGGGCGCGGATCAGCCGCAGCAGCGTGCACCGCGACACCACCGTGCCCAGCACCGCGGCCAGGCGCGCTCCAGCGCGTCCGGCCAGCGCCAGCGCGACCCGCTCCAGCAGGCCCCGCAGCTCCGGTGTCCGGCGCTGCCGCCACTGGGTCACCCCGTCGACCTGCTCGGCGAACGTCGAAACCGGACATGCGGCCCGACCGCACCGAAACCGGCGGACCTCCAGTTCGATCACCACCGGACGCCCACCACAGGACAGGTCGTGCAAGCGACGACGGTAGTGGTCGTGCCCCCGCGACGACGGTGCGCCGCATCCGTGGCAAGCCGCCGTCACGGTGCCAGTACGAGCGAGGATCCGCACTCCCTCGCCCAGGTCCTCGGCTTGCTCCAAGCACAAGCCGTTCAACTGGGGGAACAGCACCTTCAACAGGTGGGCCTGGTCGTCGGAAAGTGGCTCTGTCTCACTCCATGGGACCGGCCACGGAGCGTGACTCTGGGCACCCTCACCTTCCTGCCCGCGAATCGCAAGGCGCTATCGTGCGGCCGTGACAGGTGCCGCGCAGCCACCGTTGCTGTTTCTCGATGTCGACGGGCCGCTCATCCCATTCGGCGCAGCCCAGCAGTACCCGATCTATGAGACAGGTAGTCCCGAGCATCGAGGGGCCAGTTCTCATCCGCTCCTGGCCAGGATCAATCCCGAGCACGGGCCCCGGTTGAAGGCCCTGCCGTGCGAGCTGGTCTGGGCCACGACCTGGATGGGCGACGCGAACGAGTGCATCTCTCCGTGCATCGGCCTGCCACAGTTGGCCGTGGTGATCTGGCCCGAGCCTTCCGACGTCGATGACCATGACGAACGGAACGGGATGCACTGGAAGACCCGGGCCCTTGTCGACTGGGCTGCGGGACGCTCATTCGCCTGGGTCGATGATGAGATCACCGACACTGATCGAGCTTGGGTTTCGGCCCACCATCCGGGGCAGGCCCTGCTCCATCGCGTCGATGCCCGCCGCGGGCTCGCTGACGCTGACTACGTTGTTCTCAACGAGTGGTTGCGCGGGACTCACGGCATGCTCGCGATCTCGTAACACGGCGCGCATGGCAGCGGCCGTTCCGTCACGATCTTGATCGCCACGGTCTGAGCTTTTTGGCGATGTCTCCACGCTACGGGGGAAGCCCATGAGGTATTCGGCACCTACAAGGTTGGGCGGGTGGTTCAGGCTCCGCGCAGGAGCTGGAAGCTGGCCAGGACGGCGTCGAAGTCGCTGAAGCCCGCTGAGCGCCGGGATGCCTGGAAGGTGAAGTCACCTTGGCTTGTGCCGGTCAGGACGGCGGTGACGCTGCCCGTGATGGTGTCGGTGCAGCGCAGGCCGGGGAGCTGGCTGACCCGGATCTGAGTGCACCGCGTGTTGGGCAGATCCGCCGGTTGGGGCGCCGCGGCGAATCGGCGGCGCAGGAGGATCCCACCGCGTCCGGTGGGCGGGGTGAGGGTCAGGTCCAAAGACCGGTTGGTGCCCTGGCGTTCGCTGATCGTCCAGCCGGATGGGTGCCAGATCGCGAATTTGGCATAGGAGTTGATGTGGATCTGCCAGCCGGGCAGGGGTTGCCCCGTTCCTGCGGGAGTGGGGCTGCCCGCCGTGGAATGGGCGGGCTGGGCGGCCGACGGAGCCGGCTGGTCGGGTCTGCATGCCGCCATCACGAGGACCAGCAGGATGAGCGCGGGGACGGAGGGTCCGGGCATGACGGCCTCCTTCGCCTTGAGGGCGGGCCTATCTGTTAGACGGGCGGCGACGGGCGCGGGTTCCCTCCGCTGCTGGTCGTCCAAGGGGTGGCGGGTGCCGGTCTCGAAGCCCAGGTTGCCGAACTGCTGGCCGGGGGTGCAGGTTCCGCTGCCGGGGCTGATCGCCCAGGTGGCCTTGTGGCGTGACGCCTTGTCAGTTGTGGCCGCGGTCTTGCGTACACCGCATCTCCCGTCATTCGGTGGACACCGGCCCGGCGTCACCTCGCCCGCCGAGGGCTGCCCGCCAGGTGGGCGGACAACCCTGAGCAGGCGTGCATCGCTAGTGGCGGGTGCGGTGGGCGGACAGGTGGGGTGCGGTCGTCGCTCCGGGGGTCACGGGCGCGGCCTTCGGGGTGGTCGGGGCGAAGCCGCTGCCGAAGACGTTGCTGTAGACGTCGGTGGTGTTGCCCGGGATGGCGAAGGACTCGGCGAACAGCGGCCGGAACTGCTCGTGGCCGAGTACCGCGACGCTCGCGTAGTCACCGAGGAAGTGCCCCCAGGTGGCGAAGGGCGCCTGGAGCCAGTCGAAGACCGCTGAGATCTGTCGCTCGGACGGGAAGGCCTCGCCGCCGCGCGGGAAGGTCAGGTACCAGGCTGCGGTCGGCAGCGTGGTGGTGTCACCGGGCTGCAGGTAGCGCAGGTCGTAGTAGGTGAGCGCGACCGTCCCGTTGGTGTCGACAGCGATGGACGGGGTGAACGCGGGGGTGTTGGGGACCTGGCTGATGCGTGCGGGAGCCGACCAGGTGGCGCCGTGGTCGGTGGAGTGCACGAGTTCGATCTGGTTGAAGGCGCCGCCACTGAAGTCGGTGCCCTCATAGGCGGCGTACAGTTCGCCTGTCTGCGGGTCGATGGCCGCGCTGATCAGGTTGTTGCCGGCCCGCAGCGCCTTGGCCGGGTCGTTGGGCGCGTTCGGGTCGACCTCGAGGGTTGACGAGTCGTTCGCGATCTTGGTGGGCTTCGACCATGTTCGGCCCTCGTCGGTGGACTTCACGAAGGCGAAGTGCAGGTCGGTCACGGTGTTCGCGGTCGTGTCGCTGTAGGTCTGCCACTCGAAGAAGTCGTAGAGGGCGTGCCTGCGGGCGTCCGGCACAATGACGTTGCCGAGCGTCTGCGAGTTCGGGATGACACTGGTGTCGACGAAGACCCGCGGTGTCGATCAGGTACGGCCGTGGTTTCTGGTGGTGGAGATGAACGCCGGTCCGTTGTAGATGGCGCCCGGGCCGGACGCGATCTGGTCGATGCGGTCCCACACCTGGTAGGCGACGCCGGCGTGGTTGGGGTCGGCGGTCACGGAGTTCTTGTCGTCGGCGAACTCCGCCGACGTGTCGGCGATGAGCTGCGTGACGTGCTTCCAGGTCCTGGTTGTACGATGTCGCGGCGGCGACGCCGTTGTTCGCGTCGTTCACGTCGAAGTTCAGCGCGCTGACGTAGGCGGTGCCGTCCGGGCCGAAGCTGACCCAGGCGTCGGAGGCGCGCTCGTACGGCAGGCCGCCCGGAGCGCACCTGCTGAACGGCAGCGGGATGTGGGTGAAGTGCCTGCCGTCGGAGCTGTAACTGGCCGCCAGCCCCCTGGCCCCGCCCGCGCCGGACCAGCGGTCCTGCTGGTACACGCCGATGACGTGGCCGGGATTGCGCGGGTCGGTGGCGACCCAGGGCTCCACTTCCGTCGACGGCGCGCTCACGGTCGTACCGGACCCGCCGATCGTGCAGCTGGCGTACGGGTCGCCGGGGGAGATCGACTCGACCGGCTGACCGGCGGCTCCGGCATGGGCCGTACTCACCAGGGCACCTGCCAGCGCCAGCATCGCCCCTGTGGTGACGGACCTTCGCAGTCTCATGCGTGATCTCCTCATCAGTGAGCGGCGCAGCACCTCCTCGTAGTTGTAGATCCGCATCGATGATGCGGACACTTCAGAGTTTCGCCGTCGCTGCCCTGGCGGCCTTGCGGCCGGTTGTGGCTGGAGTGTCCAGATCCGGCCATTGCGGTAGCGGCAGCCTGTTGGGTCTTGGCGGCTCGGGGATGTCGATCTACGGTCGCAGCGGGCGATGTTGTGAGCGTTTCTCTCCGAATCGGG
>JAOPYM010000073.1 GCA_025964615.1 Actinomycetes bacterium | reverse complement strand
TCAGCCCTTGAGGGCGAGTTCCAGCTGGTCGAGCGCCCAGTCCAGGTCGGTCTCGCTGATCACCAGCGGCGGGGCGAGCCGGATGGTGGTCTCCTGGGTCTCCTTGGCGAGCACGCCCAGCTCCATCAGCCGCTCGCTGACCGGCCGCGCCCTGCCGTGCAGTTCGACTCCGGCCCAGAGCCCGCGCCCGCGTACCTCCCGTACCAGATCACCGGGCAGCGCCCCGAGGCGCTCGTGCATGTGCGCACCGAGCCGCCGGGAACGTTCCTGGTACTCGCCGGTGTTCAGGATCGCGATGACCTCGCGGCCGACCGCACAGGCCAGCGGGTTGCCGCCGAACGTGGACCCGTGCTGGCCGGGCTTGAAGACGCCCAGGACGTCACGGTCGGCCACGACCGCGGACACCGGCAGGATGCCGCCGCCGAGCGCCTTGCCGAGAAGGTAGATATCGGGTACGACGCCCTCGTGCTCGACCGCGAACGTGGTTCCGGTACGGCCGAGACCCGACTGGATCTCGTCGGCGATCATCAGGGAGTCGCCGGCCGTGCACAGCTCGCGTACCTCGGCCAGGAAGCCGCTCGGCGGCACGTTGACCCCGGCCTCACCCTGGATCGGCTCGATCAGCACCCCGACCGTGGCGCCGTCCACGGCCGCACGCAGCGCGTCGATGTCGCCGTAGGGGACGGTGCGGAAGCCGGGGGTGTACGGGCCGAACGAGTCCTTCGCGTCCGGGTCGGTGGAGAAGCTGATGATGGTGGTCGTACGGCCGTGGAAGTTGCCCTCGAAGGTGATGATGTTCGCCTCGTCGGCGGGCACGCCCTTGACCTCGTACCCCCACTTGCGGGCGGTCTTGATCGCGGTCTCGACGGCCTCGGCGCCGGAGTTCATCGGCAGGACCATGTCCTTGCCCGCCAGTGCGGCCAGTTCCCGCACGAACGGCCCGAACTGGTCGTGGTCGAAGGCCCGGCTGACCAGCGTGACGCGGTCGAGCTGGCGTTTCGCGGCCTCGATGAGCCGCGGGTTGCTGTGGCCGAAGTTGACCGCCGAGTACGCCGCGAGCATGTCCAGGTAGCGCTTGCCCTCGACGTCGGTGACCCAGGCCCCTTCGGCCTCGGAGATCACGATGGGGAGGGGGTGGTAGTTGTGTGCGCTGTGCTGCTCGGAGAGGGCGCGCAGCTCCTGGGAACTCGTCATTGGGCTCCTCGCGAATCGGCCACACCGGGAAGAAAGCCCGGAGGCAAGGTTGGAGTGGCGGGGCCACGGGTGGTGGCCGCCCCTGATCAAGCGTAGGTTCGAGGTCAACCTGCCACCAATGATGAACGCACCACCGGAAGGTCATATTTCTTGCGTCTTGATGACATAGACCGGCGAATCGTTGCGCAGCTCCTCGCGGACGGCCGCGCCTCATATGCGCAGATCGGCGACCGGGTGGGGCTCTCGGCCCCCGCGGTGAAACGCCGCGTCGACCGGCTCCGCCATGACGGCGTCATCACCGGGTACGCGGCCGTCGTGGATCCCGCCGCCCTCGGCTGGACCACCGAGGCGTTCATCGAGCTGTACTGCACCGGCGCGACCTCCCCCGAGGAGATCTATGCCAGCGTGCGCCCGCATCCGGAGGTCGTCGCCGCGTACACCATCACCGGCGACGCCAGCGCCCTGGTGCACCTGCGGACCCGCGACATCCAGCACCTGGAGCAGGCCCTGGAGCGCCTGCGCAGAGAGAAGAACATCACCCAGACCAAGACCGCGATCGTCCTCTCCCGCCTGATCGGCCGCCCCACCGACGCCCCCGGCTAAAACCCACGGCGTCAAGATCGGCGTTAGGGTTTTCGGTATGGAGTTCGCCACCGCAGATCTCATCGACGACTTTGACGCGGAACTGCAGAGCTGTGAGACACAGTTCCGCCGATATGGCGGTCGGGAGCGGTTCGCCGGACCGGTCACCACCATTCAGTGCTTCCGCGACAACGGCCTGGTCCGGCGGACGCTGAACGGGCCGGGAGCGGGCGGGGTGCTCGTCGTCGACGGCGGCGGCTCGCTGGCCTCCGCGCTGATGGGCGACCTGATCGCGGCGGCCGCCGTCGCGCAGGGCTGGTCCGGTGTGATCATCAACGGCGCGGTCCGTGACGTGGGAGTGCTGCGCACCCTCGACCTCGGAATCAAGGCCCTGGGGTCCAACCCGCGCAAGAGCGCCAAGGTGGGCGACGGTGCGATCGACGTCCCCGTGTCCTTCGGCGGCGTGACCTTCACGCCGGGCTCCTGGGTGTACGGCGACGAGGACGGCATCGTCGTAGCCACCCGCAACCTCCTCGCAGCGGGGTGAGAGCCCGGGTCGTGACCTGATTCCGTACTGTGATCCCCATGGGAACGATCGCGATCACAGGGTCGGCGTCCGGGATCGGCGCGGCGACGGCGGACCTGCTCACGCTGCGCGGCCACCGGGTGATCGGGGTCGACCTGAGCGACTCCGCGCAGGTGACCGCGGACCTGGGCAGCCCCGAGGGCCGGGCGGAGGCCGTCACGCGGGTGACCGAGCTGAGCGGGGGAGTCCTCGACGGACTGGTCGCCTGCGCCGGGGTGATGGGGTTGCCGGGCCGGAAGGGCTCGACCGTGGTGTCCATCAACTACTTCGGCAGCGTCGAGGTGATCGACGGGCTGCGTCCGCTGCTGACCACCGGCTCTGGTGTGGTGGCGCTGAGCTCGAACTCCACGACCGTGCAGCCCGGGTGGCCGGTCGAACTGGCCAGGGCCTGCCTGCACGGGGACGAGACGGCGGCCCGTGAGACCGCCGACGCGCTGGACCCGCTGGTCGCCTATCCGGCGTCGAAGGCGGCCCTCGCCTGGTGGGTACGGCGCAGCGCGGTCACCGGCGACTGGGCCGGTGCCGGGCTCAGGCTGAACGCGGTCGCCCCCGGCCTGGTCGAGACCCCCATGATCGCCGCCGGCCGCGCCGACCCGACGCTCGCGCCACTGCTCGAAGGATTCCCGATCCCGATGGGCCGGGGTGCCAGGCCCGAGGAGATCGCCGGGGTCATCGCGTTCCTGCTGGCCCCGGAGAGTTCGGTGTTCTGCGGCTCGGTCGTCTTCGCCGACGGCGGAACCGACGCCCTGCTGCGCCCCACCGACTGGCCGGCTGTCTGGAACCTGTCCCTCTAAGTCCTGTCCCGTGGATCTCCACGGGAGTGCGGGTCACGGTCGTACTCGTCCGGCGTGGTCCCGGAGCCGCCCGGTGGGCGGTCCGGATCTCATCCGGGGTCGGCACGGCGTACTATCCGGCACTTCGCCGAGCAGAGGCCGACCCTGCCTGAAGAGGCGAGGTCCGGCTGCCGCCGGGTCCCGTTCCCGAAGGCGCGAGACCACTACATGACGGTTGACTCGGGCGGGGCCACTTGCAACCCCACACAGGTCAGACAGGCTGCCTGACCCGCGAAACCAACCCTGTCAGAGCCCACCGACAAAAATCGGCAGATCCATAGGACAGGCCAGCACGTGGAGTTTGCTGCCCTTCTTGGCCCGATCGACCGGATTCGGGCCGGTCAAGGTGCCCCCCTTTTCGCCCGGACGCTGGCCGCGTCCACGATCGCGCTGCTCCAGTCGACCTGCCCGCGAGCACCGAGCTCGTCCATCACCGCCTGGTGCAGACGCGGCCACAACCCCGCATGGGTCCACGCGGCGAACCGGCGATGCGTGGTCGGCCGGGTGACCCCGAACTCACCCGGCAACTGCCGCCACGCGCAACCGCTGGTCAGGACGTACACGATCGCGGTGAACACCAGCCGGTCGTCCAACGACGCCGGCTGTCCTTCTTGGGCTGACCGTAGGGCGATCCAGGCGTCCAGTCGCGAGGCAGCCGACACCGTCACGTAGACCAGACGGAGGTAACGCGCTCCGCCGCACGAGAAACAGCTGGACATGTCATGACCAGCCGCTACGACCTGGCCCTCATGGTCCTCCAGCGGCTGACCAGGACATCCAGACATGGACACAAACCGCGCACGCCCTCGCTCAAAGACCCGAGCCATGCGCGGGAGATCGGCCATGACCACAACGATCACGCAGAGACCGAGCCACGACCTTCAACAAGGTGACCACAGACCGACATCGAAACAGGCTCAGTCTCGGCTTGCTTCCCGAGCCACGCGCTCGAGCCGGTTCCGGTAGTTCTCCCACCAGGCCTGATCGCCCGGCGCCATGTTGTCGTTGTCGACGCGCAGCCCCGCGGCCCCGTCGACCAGCTCCCGGACAATGTCGGCGTGCCCGGCGTGCCGGTCGGTCTCAGCGATCATATGCACCAAGATCCGGTGCAGCGTCACCTCGCACCGCTCGGCCGGCCACCATGGCACCCGGCCGGTCTCCTCCAGCGCAAGCGCGTCGATCGTCGCGTCGGAGTGCGCCCACGCCCGGTGATAGAGCCCGACGATCTGATCGCGCGACTCATCGGCGGTCGCCCACATGTCCGCGTTGGGCTCGGCACCGTCAGCCAACCAGGGCAGCGGCTCCCCGGACGGACGGCCGAAGGTATCGCCGAGGTAGCCCAGCTCGACGCTGGCCACATGCTTGATCAGCCCCAGCAGGTTCGTGCCGGTCGGCGTCACCGGTCGGCGGATGTCATAGTCCGAGAGCCCGTCGAGCTTCCACAACAGGGCATCGCGGCCAGCCTGCAGGTAACGCCGAAGGTCGGCTTTGGGATCCGATCCAGTCATGCCGGACAGTCTGCCACCCAGCCCCGAGGACTACGCGAGCGCCGATCGTTGCGCCCTAGGGAGCGGCGAGAGGACGATCGTTATCCCGCGTTCGACATAATTCCGATCACCTAGAGCCACGAATGCATATGACCTGGTGTTATGCGCATGAGTAACTTGAGATGGTCGAGATCGGCGGGGGTCACTCTCTTTACGTGCCCGGACCGGCCTGTTGGCGCTGCTGCCCACCATGTGATCACCTGAAGCCGAGCCAGGTAGTGCAGGATCACTGCTTGGCTTAGTTCGTCCCCCAACGCGGCCCGGCTGTCGATGAATACGCCGCCTCGAAGCCCACGCGCGGCGTGCATCGCGAGCCGCAGTGCTCCTTGTCGCCGCGATCGCTGTCCGGGAAGGCGTTGAGTCCTGGCGAGGCGAAGACTGCTGCTGAGAGCCCGGACACCTGAGCGTGGCCGGCGGTGCTGTGGTGGTCGCGTGCAACCACCCCCCCGTGACCGGTGGGGCATACACGCGACAACGGGGAACCTCGATACCTCGGA
>JAOPYM010000604.1 GCA_025964615.1 Actinomycetes bacterium | reverse complement strand
CACCGTCGTGCCGTCCGGGCTGAGCGCGGCCGCCTGCTCGGACAGGGCCCGGCCGGCGTCCGGGGTCAGGTCCCGCGGCGCGGGTTTCCCGGCGACTTCGGTGATGAACAGACGCGGGTCGTCGGGGCCAAGGTCGTGATCCCAGTAGCGCACCGGCAGCGTCTCGTGCAAGATCGCGGAGACCCCGGCGTCCTTGCGCGCCTGCCGCCGCTTCTCGTCCTCGGCCGCGTCGCCCGGCAGGGCCTCGCCTGACAGCAGGACCGCGGGCGCGTCGACGGCCGTTTCCACCCCCGCGACGCCGCCCGGCAGACTGGTGACCAGGCTAGCCTCGCCGCCGTGGGCGGGCAGCCGCCACAGCGCCGGCTTCTCCGCGCTCTCCTCGCCGTCGGCCGCGTCGGGGTCGGTTCGCTTGGAGACGAACAGCAGCGTGCCGTCGGGCAGGAACCGCGGGCTGCCCTCGCCGTCGGCCGACCGGGTGAGCCGGGCCGGCGGGCCGCCGGCCGCGTCAATCCGCCAGATGCTGGTGACGTACTTCTTCTTGTCCGGGCTGAGCGACTGGACCGTGGCCGCCAGCCAGCTGCCGTCGGGCGACAGCCGCAGACCGGTCATCCGCGGGATGGCTGTGTAGTCGTTCAGGTCATGGAACGGGGAGTGCGCGTCCGCCATCACGAAACCATCCTTCTTACTGGCCGCTAGCGGGCGTCGGTGATCATGACGGTGCCGACCGTGGTGTTGCTGGCCTCGTCGATCAAGATCATGCCGCCGGTCAGCCGGTTGCGCGAGTACGGGTCGGCGAAGACCGGCTGGGTCAGCCGCATCCGGACCCGGCCGATCTCGTTCAGCCCGAGCTGGGTGGCGGTCTCGTCGCGGTGCAGGGTGTTCACGTCGATCCGGTAGTGCAGGTCGGTGACGATGGCCTTGACCGTCCGGGTGGTGTGCTTGACGACCAGCCGGGACCGGGGCGCGAGCGGCCGGTCGGCCGACATCCAGCAGACCATGCCCTCGATGTCCTGGGCGGCGGCCGGCCGGTTGTTCGGGCGGCAGATCAGGTCGCCGCGGGAGATGTCCACGTCGTCGTCGAGCAGCAGCGTGACCGACATCGGCGGGAACGCCTCCTCGACCTCCTTGCCTGCCAGCTCGATCTTCTTGATCCTGGTGCTGAAGCCGGACGGCATGTGCAGCACCTCGTCGCCCGGCTTGAGCACGCCGCCCGCCACCTGGCCCGCGTAGCCGCGGTAGTCGTGCAGTTCGGGGTCGCTGCTCGCGTGCGGGCGGATCACGTACTGCACCGGGAACCGGACGTCGATCAGGTTCCGGTCGGAGGCGATGTGCAGGTGCTCCAGGTGGTGCAGCAGCGATGGGCCGTCGTACCACGGCATGTTGGCGCTGCGGTCCACCACGTTGTCGCCATTGAGCGCGGAGATCGGGATGAACGTGAGGTCCTGGACCTCGAGCTTGGTCGCGAACTTGCTGAACTCCTCGCAGATCTCCTCGAAGACCTGCTGGTCGTAGCCGACCAGGTCCATCTTGTTGACCGCGAGGACCAGGTGCGGGACCCGGAGCAGGGTGGTGAGGAAGGCGTGCCTTCTCGACTGCTCGGTGAGGCCGTTGCGCGCGTCAACCAAGATTATGGCGAGGTCCGCCGTGGAGGCACCCGTCACCATGTTGCGCGTGTACTGGATGTGGCCGGGGGTGTCGGCGATGATGAACTTCCGGCGCGGCGTCGCGAAGTAACGGTAGGCGACGTCGATCGTGATGCCCTGCTCGCGCTCCGCGCGCAGGCCGTCGGTGAGCAGGGCGAGGTTGGTGCCCTCCTCGCCGCGGTCCCTTGAGGTGCGCTCGACCGAGGCGAGCTGGTCCTCGAAGATGGCCTTGGAGTCGAACAGCAGCCGCCCGATCAGGGTGGACTTGCCGTCATCAACCGAGCCGGCGGTGGCGAACCGCAAGATGTCCATGTCTAGAAGTAACCTTCCCGCTTGCGGTCTTCCATCGCGGCCTCGCTTGTCCGGTCGTCGGCGCGGGTCGCGCCGCGCTCGGTGATCCGGGTGGCCGCGACCTCGGTGATCACCTCGGCGACGGTGGTGGCGCCCGACACGACCGCGCCGGTGATCGTCATGTCGCCGACCGTCCGGTACCGCACGGTCGCCATGAACGGCTGCTCGTCTTCCGTCCGGGTCAGGTACTCGTTGTCGGCCAGCAGGATCCCGTCGCGCTCGAACACCAGCCGCTCGTGCGCGTAGTAGATGGACGGGATCTCCAGGTTCTCCCGCTCGATGTAGTCCCAGATGTCAAGCTCGGTCCAGTTGGAGAGCGGGAACACCCGGATATGCTCGCCCCGCTTGATGCGGGCGTTGTAGAGGTTCCACAGCTCGGGACGCTGGTTCTTCGGGTCCCACTGGCCGAACTCGTCGCGGAAGGAGAAGACCCGCTCCTTGGCCCGCGCCTTCTCTTCGTCGCGCCGGGCGCCCCCGAACAGCGCGTCGAAGCGCTGCTCCTCGATGGCGTCGAGCAGGGTCACGGTCTGCAGCCGGTTCCTGCTCACCCAGCGGCCGGTCTCCTCGACCGCCCGCCCGGAGTCGATCGACTCCTGGACCGAGGCCACGATCAGCCGGACTCCGAGCTCGGCCGCCCGCCGGTCGCGAAAGTCGATGACCTCGGGGAAGTTGTGCCCGGTGTCGATGTGCATGACCGGGAACGGGATGTTCGCGGGGCGGAACGCCTTCTCCGCGAGCGCGAGCATGACGATCGAGTCCTTGCCGCCAGAGAAGAGCAGCGCGGGCCGTTCGAACTCGGCGGCCACCTCGCGCATGATGTGGATGGACTCGGACTCGAGCACGTCCAGCTGGGACAAGAGATAATCAGATCGCATGGGTCGCTTCCCTGATGGCATTGAGCAGCAGGCTCGCAATTGCGGGCCGGCAAACTAGGATATCCGGCAGAAGCGGGTTCTCCTGGTTGTAGACGACATCACTGCCGTCGATGCGGGAGACGTGCAGGCCCGCGGCCCGGGCTACGGCTACGGGGGCGGCGGTGTCCCACTCGTAGAATCCGCCGCTGTGCAGGTAGACATCGTTCTCGCCTTGGATCACGGTGGCAGCCTTCGCGCCTGCGCTGCCGCAGGGGACGAGCTCGGCGTTGAGCAGTGTTGCGACGTCTTTGACCAGCTGGGACGCTCTGGTGCGGCTGACGACCAGCTTGAGCGGGCGCTCCGCGCCCGGGCCGGTCGGGAAGATTTCGGCGGACACTCCTTCGGAAGGTCCGCCGGAATCTCCCTCTCGGCCCTGTCGCTGCGCGACGTCCAAGGTAGACAACGTGGAGAGGACCAAGCCCTGAGCCGGGAGGGCTACTGCGCCTGCGGTTAGCTCGCCGGCTTCGCCGGCATTGCCGGGGCCGTTGTCACGTTGCCAGAGGGCTACGTGGACGGCCCAGTCGGTGCGGGGGGGTTCGCCGAATTCGCGGGTGCCGTCTAGGGGGTCGACTATCCAGACTCGGTTGGCGGTCAGGCGGGCCTTGTCGTCGATGCCTTCTTCGGAGAGGACGGCGTCGTCGGGGCGGGCCTTCGCTAGCTCGGCCATCAGGAACTCGTGGGATTGGCGGTCGCCGGCGTTCTTGAGGGCTTGCGGGTCTCCGCCCTGGGCGCGCAGGACTAGCAGCAGGCGGCCAGCCTGCTCGGCCAGATCATGCGCGAGCGCGTGGTCATCGGCTTCGGTCAAGCTGCCCTCCTCCTGGTTTGTGAGGATCGTGGATCGTTGTGTACACCCGGGTGTACACAACGATCCACGATCTTGGTCCGGCCACCATACTGTGGCTTCAAAATCATGTGGGCGGATCGGTGTGGTAGAGGTTCTGGGCTTCGGTCAGGCCTTTGGTGATCAAGGTCTCCACGGCGTCGGCGCAGCGGTCGAGGGCGAACGGGAGTTCCTTGCGCTCGGTTGCGGAGAAGTCCCTGAGCACGAAGTTGGCCGGGTCCATGCGGCCAGGGGGGCGGCCGATGCCGAACCGGACCCGGTAATAGTCACGGGTACCGAGGGCCGCGGTGATCGAGCGCAGGCCATTGTGGCCGTTGTCGCCGCCGCCCTGCTTCAGGCGGACCGCCCCGAACGGAA
>JAOPYM010000598.1 GCA_025964615.1 Actinomycetes bacterium | reverse complement strand
GGCCTCGACGTCCGCATCGGCGGCGGCCCGGCCACCGTCCGCCAGTTCCTCGCCGCCGGCCTGATCGACCACATGCACATCGCGCTCGTGCCGATCCTCCTCGGCCGCGGCGAGTCCCTCTGGGACGGCCTGGAGGGCCTGGAGGAGCACTTCGCCATCGAGTCGGTGAGCTCCCCCAGCGGCGTCACCCACCTCACGTTCACCCGTCGTTAGCCGCGCTTAAGCCTGCCTTCTCGAACAGGGGCGAGAACGCATCCCGGGCCTGCGGCGAGGTGCGGTCAGCCGGTGCCTCGCTGTAGTGGCGTCGCCGGCTCGTCGTCAGGGTGGTGTGATCGCCGGGCCGCCGGGGCCCGGGGCTCATCCCAGACCGGGCGGGCCGTGCGGGTGGGGGTCAGAAGGGAGGGGTGGAAGCACACCGAGACCTCACACGAAACGCCATCCGGGACGCCGCTGGTGTTCTTCGCGGTGTTGGGCGCGACGCGCAGGACCGGAGCCAGCGTCGGCGGGCACGGCGGTAGGAGGATGGGGACAGGGTTGGCCGGGCCGCTCTTGCCGACACGTCCTCGATATCGGACAACTGCGCGGCGAACCCGCCCGCGCCCTCCACCACACCCCGCACCCCGGCCACCCCGCCGGCCTGGGTGGTCAACGCCTCCAGCAACGCCACCAGCACAGCACCCTGCGCACGCTCCTCGCCTGCGCCATCCCCATCTTCCCCGCCGGCGGTGTCGTCCTCGCCGGGCCCTCCCTGCGGGCGCGTCGACCTGTCGGGAATAGACGGTTTCCCGACAGGCCGCCGTGCCGACCCGCGACGCCCGCAAAAATCAGACTCCAGGCCAGAAAACACCACCCTGAACGGCCGGTTGCCCGCGCGAATTGACGACAGGATTTCCCGACAGATAGAACGGGGCTTCGTCCTTCCCGAGGAGCGCCGGTGCAGATCGTCTACTCCCGCTCGTCCACCGCGACCCAGTCGCTGCTGCGGCAGCGGCACATCCTCACCGAGGCCGGGCTGCTGGTCCGGATCGAGGGTGTCGCGGCGGGGTTCCAGCCGGCGCCGGGGGTGCTGCTGTTCGAGGACCCGGCGACGACCTCGAAGATTCCCGCGCTGGAGCGGCCCGCGTTCGCCAGGGTCGCCGCCGCCGCGCACCCCGGCGACATCCTCACGGTGTCGGAGCTGTTCCGGCTCTGCCGCGACCTGGTCGACATCCACGCCGTCCGCGGCTGGTGCCAAGCCCGCGGCGTCGTGCTGCGGGTCCTGTCCGGGCCGCTGTCGAACTTCCACGACCTGGCCGCCAACGACGCCACCACCGACCTGATCATCAATGTGATCACCGCGGTCGGGCAGTTCCAGCGCGACCTGCAGAACGAACTGACCGCCGAGGGAATCGCCGCCGCCGAAGCCGAAGGGCGCTACCGCGGGCGGCCGCCCGCGCTGGGCGGCACCCAGCGGCAGGAAGTACGAGCGGCGTTTCAAGGCGACGGCGCGTCGATCGCCGCCCTCGCACGCACCCACGGAGTAAGCCGCGCCGCCATACGGACCGCGCTCGCCGACCTGCTCCCAGACCAGCTCGCATCGCCGTAGCCAGAAGCTGCATCGGAACGATGAACGGCGGTAACTCCGGCCGCCCCGGCTCACTAACGCCGTTTTCCGGTCGGTTGCAGCTCATGCCCCGACTACAAACAGCCGCCCACCGGCAACCACGTACAACCCCAACCGGTGGTGGCCAGATCGGTCCTGCACACTCTGGAAGCGATCACGGACGCCATCCAGCACAGATCAGTCATCACCAGCCGCCCGCACAACCCAGCCAGATAGCTGCCGACCAGAGCGGGAGGAGACCGGGAGAAGCCGTGGGAACGGTGGGGGGCGGCTACTCGAAGACGCGCTCGATGACGGCGGCGGTCTCAGCGGTTCCGGCGCGGAAGTAGCGGGCGGAGGTGTCCAGGGAGGCGTGGCCGAGTAGTGCTTGGATCTGGGCGGGGTCGGCGCCGCCCTGGCGCAGGCGGGTGGCGTAAGTGTGGCGGAGGGTGTGGGGGCGAAGGCCCCCGATTCCGGCGTCGGCGCCGACGGCTAGGACGACCTGGGTGATACCGGAGTCCGTCAGCCTGCCGCGCTGCCCGATCCACAGCGGCCCTTCCTGGGCGCCGCGTACATCCAGCCATGCGGAGATCGGGGTGCGGGCGATTTTGGGGAGGGTGATGGTGCGGACCTCGTCGCCCTTGCCATGCAGGCGGACCGTCCCGGTGCGGGAGGTGATGGCCACGTCGGCGATGTCGAGCCGGCCGCATTCCTGCACGCGTGCTCCGGAGTACAGCAGCACCGCGACGATCGCCTCGTCCCGGACACCCCGGCGGGTGGCGGCCCGCTCCACGGCGCCCTGCTGGGCGGGGGCGAGTGCGTCCGGTTCACCGGGCCGGGGAACCCGGGCCCGCTTGATCTGGATTCGCAGCCGGACGCTGTGCTCGTACATCAGCGTCACCGCCGCCAGGCCCTGGTTGACCGAGGCCGGGCTGGCCTTGCTTATGGTCAGGTGCCGCCGCCAGGCGGTGACCGCGGCCTCGGCGCCGACGAGGTCGGCGAAGGCGTCGGGGTGCTCGGCGGCGCGCTCGCCGAGCCAGGTGAGGTAGGCGGCGGTCTGCCGCTTGTAGGCCCTCACCGAGTTGGCCGCCAGCTTGCACCGATCGAGGTGGCGGTGCACGGCGGCCA
Source organism: Actinomycetes bacterium (assembly GCA_025964615.1). Taxonomy (GTDB): domain Bacteria; phylum Actinomycetota; class Actinomycetes; order Streptosporangiales; family Streptosporangiaceae; genus RYN-227. The sequence continues at coordinate 3,120 of JAOPYM010000598.1, read as the reverse complement.
GGGCGCGCTCGGCGGCGTCGAGGAGTTCGGCGTCGGGTCGCAGAGGTACGACGTTCGCGTCGGAGCTTGCCATGACAACGGCCCCCTTCTTATCCGCTGAGTTCCGGCCTGGGTTCCGGGACCCTCCAGACGTCGTTATCCGCTGAGATCCTACCCTGACTCAGTGGATAAGGCGGGTTATCCACTGAGAATGGAAGACCGTGGACACGGCCCCGCAGCAGCCGCACCGGTACGACCCAGATCGCATTGGTTGCTGCATGGGTGTGACCTCGCGGTATGTGGCGCGCGGTATGTGGCGCGCGGTCGCAGCCGGGGCTGACGATGGCAGGGTGAGCGCCGCGAGCGAGGAGCATCGGGAGGCTGGGCCGGCGCCGGGCCGCTCCGGCTGGCCCGCGGCCGGGCGTGGGCTGGCGATGGCACGGTATGCGGTGTTGGCCCGGCACCTGCACGAGGGGGTGCCGCTCGCCAGAGTCGCTGCCGAGCAGCAGGCCGAGAGCGGCGTCACCTACCGGACGTTGCAGCGGTGGCTGGCGGCCTACCGGCGCGGCGGGCTGGAGGCCCTGGCTCGGGCGGGCCGCCGCGACAAGGGGCTGCGCCGCTTCCCCGACGAGCTGGTGGCCTTCATCGAGGGGCTGGCGCTGCGCAAACCCCGGCCCAGCGCGGCTACGATCCATCGGCAGGCCGAGAGCGTCGCCGCCGCCCGCGGCTGGCCGGTCCCCACGTACTGGACGGTGCACAAGATCGTCGCCTGCCTGGACCCGGCGCTGGTCACCCTCGGCGTGGAGGGCACCAAGAAGTACCGGGAGACCTACGAGCTGGTGTACCGGCGCGAGGCCACCAAACCGAACGAGGTCTGGCAGGCCGACCACACCGAGCTGGACATCTGGGTGATCGACGACAAGGGCAAGCCGGCCCGGCCGTGGCTGACCGCGATCGAGGACGACCATTCCCGCGCGATCGCCGGGTACGCCGTCAACCTGGAAGCCCCCTGCGCGCTGAACACCGCGCTGGCGTTCCGGCACGCGATCTGGCGCAAGGCAGAACCGTCCTGGCACGTGTGCGGCATCCCGGCGGTGTTCCACCTCGACCACGGCTCCGACTTCACCTCCGCGCACCTGGAGCAGGTGATGGCCGACCTGAAGGTCGTACCCGTCTTCACCAAGAAGGGCCGGCCGCATGGCCATGGGAAGATCGAGCGGCTGTGGGAGACGTTCAACCAGATGTGCCTGGCCCACCTGCCCGGGTATGCGCCCCGCGGAACCCCCGACCGGGCCGCCCAGGCCAAGCTGACCCTCCCCGAGCTGGACGCCGCGATCGGCAGGTTCATCCACCAGGTCTACAACCTGCGCCCGCACTCGGAGACCAAGATGCCGCCCCAGGCTCGCTGGGAGGCCGGCGCGTTCATCCCGCGCATGCCCGACTCGCTGCAGCAGCTGGACCTGCTGCTGCTGACGGTCGCCAAACCCCGCAAGATCCACACCGACGGGATCCATTTCCTGTCGTTGCGCTACCTGGACCCGGTGCTGGCCTTCTACACAGGCGAGCAGGCCACCATCCGCTACGACCCCCGCGACATCACCGAGATCCGCGTCTACCTGCGCACACCCGACGGTGGCGAGGAGTTCCTGTGCAGGGCGATCTGTCCGGAGCTGTCCGGGACCACCATCAGCCTCAAAGAGATCACCGCCGCCCGCAACGCCCGCCGCAAGGAGCTACGCGGCCGCCTGACCAGCCGCTCCGCCGTCGTCGACGCTCTCCTGGCCGCCCACCAAGAACCGCTGCCCGCCGCCTACCCCACCACGGATCTGGCCAACTGGCAGACCACCCAGCCCGCAGGTGACGACCCCGTAACCGCCACCCAGACCGCCGGCCCGCCCGCCGCACCCCTGACCGGGCCGGACGCCGACGCTACCCGCCGCGGCGCTCCGCGACTCAAACGCTACTGGAATGAGTGAGCCGCCCGAGGCGCGGACAGACACCACGGCGTGGACCCAACAGACGACGCCAGCCCAGGCCAGACCCCCGACCCACTCCCCAATCCAGCAGGCCGCCCCGACCCCCAGCCCATCGGCGCCGCCAGCCCCTCTCGCGACCAGACGGCTGGCCCCGATGCCGGTCCAGGTAAGGGCGACCGCCTCCAGATCAGCGACCAGCCCCAGCCGCCTGGTCTTGGCGTCCCTGCCGGTCAGGAAGGCAACGGGCACGAGCCGGTGGCGGTCACCATCCCCATCGTGATCACCAAGGAACACCGGCTGTTCATCGAGTTCGCCGACGCCGTACGCCGTGACCGCTACGTCGGCCTCTGTTTCGGGGCCCCGGGCGTCGGGAAAACCGAGTCGGCTCGGCACTACTCCAAATGGGACCAGCTCGCCCACCATCTGGACGGCACCCGCCCGGCCGGCTCAGGCGGCAGCGACATCTCCGCCGCGCACATCCTGGCGGCCCGCGCCGTCATGTACACCCCCAAGGTCCACAACACCCCGCACAACCTGGACAAAGAAATCTCCTACCTGTGTGACAGGCTCGGCTGGAACGTCGAGATCATGCTCAACCCCGGGCGCGGTATCGACGAACACGGCATGCTCAACTCCAGCACCCATGCCGAACTGCTCATCGTGGACGAAGCGGACAGGCTCAGGGTCGCGGCGCTGGAACAACTGCGCGACCACCACGACCGCACCGGCATCGGGCTCATCCTCATCGGCATGCCCGGCATCGAAAAGCGCCTCGCCCGATACCCGCAGCTGTACAGCCGCGTCGGCTTCGTCCACCACTACAAACCCATGTCCGCAGACGAGCAGGCCTTCGTTCTCGCCAGATCCTGGCCCCACCTGCGCCTCGGCGACACCGACGACTACGCCACCACCGAAGCCATCGCCGCGATCGCACGCATCACCAGCGGCAACTTCCGGCTCACCGTCCGCCTCATCGGCCAGATCGAACGCGTCCTCCGCATCAACCACATGTCCATCGTCACCAAGGAAGTCGTCGACGCCGCCCGCCAGAACCTCGTCATCGGCACGATGTGACCACCCGCAGCCGCCCGCCCGACTGGCCGATACCACCCAGATACCGAGACCCAGCAACAACGATCATCGTCTGTAGGCGGCCGCCCGGTAC
>JAOPYM010000587.1 GCA_025964615.1 Actinomycetes bacterium | reverse complement strand
CTCGCCCACCGTGAATTCACCGCATACGCCTCATGTAACCGCACCTGCGAGATCGGCATGACCCGCGCCACCGGCGTTCCCTACCGCCACCTCATCGAGATCGTCGAGGAGAGCACTCGATGACGCCCAATCGCCATGTCCCCAAGGGGCAAGTCCACGCCCCGAAAAACTTAGGGCCTGTAAATAATCAACACGCTGGTTTGATCTTCGTTGCGGGGTGGATGCCGCAGGCTGTGGCGTAGCGGACAGCCCGACCAGGGTGGTCAGGTGTGCGGTGGGGTGAATCCGTGCTGGTCCAGTAGCTGTTGGGTCTGGTTGACGGCGTGGCGGGCGGTGTCCTTGCTGACCCCGAGCAGCCGGGCGAGTACCGCGGTGGGCAGGGCCAGGTGCTGGTGCAGGAGGGTGGCGGTGATCTGGTCGGCGAGGGTGAGTTTGGGGTGGCGGCCTCCGGGCGCTCGTCGGCGGTTCGCGCCGAGCCGCTGCTGGCTGGCCTTGTCCCGTGCTGGGCTACGCCTGGTGTCGAGGTCGGCGAGATAGGGAGCGAGTCCCTGCTCGTGGAGGCGCAGACCCAACTGGCCAGCGTGCTGGCGCAGGCCGAGCAGCTCGACACCGCGGACCGGGCCGCGAGGCGGCACCGCTACCTCGACCAGGCCAGGGGGTGACCGCGGTGACCTCCAACCCGCAACGTGACCGCGTCGCCCAGATGGTCGGCGCGTACAACGACTTCTTGAAGAGCGTCCCGTTCGTGAACCTGCCCGGGGTCGTGCAGCCGATCGACCCGGAGCAGGTGCAGATCATCAAGGAGATAGGATTTCGCAAGCAGTCCGGCTTCCAAATCTTCACGGTGGCCACTCTCCTGGACGGCCGGGTCAGCGTCGGCGTCGACAATCCGGGCGTCGCACGGAAGGCGCTCGCCAGATACGGTCCCTACCTCGTCATCGCCAAGGGTGCGCCTGCGAGACCGGACTGAGCAGAGCCCGGTCTCGCAAGGACAAAACTCGTTAAGATGATGCCGGAGAAGCGAATGGTCAGATATCGAGTGCCCGCCGCGGGGCTGGCGGCCGCCATCTCGGTGGCCGCCTGTTCACCCGGCCACGCTACAACCGGATCATCTGGTCCGGCTTCGACTTCCGCTGGAGCATCAGCGGGGGGTGAGCTCTCATCTTGCGGGACACGACTCGCTCTGCCAGTACCGGCCTCTGCTCGCGGACTGAGGCTGAGCATCGCTGGAGTGCGCCGGGTAGCTGCCCAGATGCCGCCCCAGGCGACGGTCCTGCTCAGCTCGAACCGGGACGTCAAGGTCGTCCTGCCTGGGCGGACGCACATTCAGGTCTTGCTGATCCGCGATGGAGTGGTGGTCGACCGCTTCGGGTATCCAAACCCGCGGGCGGAGCGGTCCCCGAGTGGGGAAGGGGGCATAGGGCGCGTCGTCGATGTGGCCCCCGCCCGTCCCTACGTGATCACGGTCGACGGGGGGAGCGAGTGCGGTGGAGCCCGGTGGGCCGATGTTTGGCCCCATTCAGCCGCCTATTCGCTGGTCGCGGTCATGCCGGCGCCGCAGACCCTGCCCGTCGAATCGCCGGGCTCTGGCTCGCAGACCCTGCTGACCGGAGCCCGGCGACTATCTGGATGACGGCTCAGGGTGCCTTGTGCAGGCCGTAAGCGCTGTAGATGTCGAGGGCTTCGGTCCAGAACATGGTGTTGCCGCCGGTGCCGTTGATGGTGCCGCTAACCTGGCCGCGGATCTGGCGCGTTGTCGAGCCGTCGATGCTGAAGACCAGGCCACCGCTGTCGCCGCCCTGACAGGCCGTTCCGCCGCCCACCCGGTAGCCGGTTACGCCGCGCGCGGTGAAGCTGCTGTACCGCTCGGCGCCGAGGGTGACGTAGATATCGGCGTTGTTCACCTTGATGCCGCACACCATCTGGGAGGTGTAGCCGTTCTGACAGACATAGTCCCCGTTGTAGGAGTACGCGGTGCTGTCGAGGTAGAACAGCCGGCCCCCGGTGTCGTACTCCTCTGCGACGGAGCTGGTCGGGATGATCGCGACATCCCACTGCGTCGAGTATCCGGAGACGGTGCCCACTGTGTGGCCGCCGCCGGTGTACCACGTGGTGCCGGTGTGGCCGCAATGGGAGGCGATGCTGATGTAGGTGCGGCCGCTGCTGTCAGCCATCGGGATCCCCGTGGTGCAAGACCAGCCGCTGTTGGTGACGTAGTCACCGGCGACGTACGGCGCCGTGTCGTTGTACCGGTCGGATGGCGTCGCCTTCTGCCCAGCGGTGAGCACGACGTCCACCCCGGCCACCTTGGGCAGTGACGTCGCCAGCGACCTGTTCGCCTGTCCCGGCCGTTGCTCCACTCCCAGTACTAGCGCGTGTCCGTCGGCCGGTGCACTTGCCGAGTCCACCTGTATGGGCAGGGTGGCAGCGCTGCGCAGCACCTGGTCCCGGGCTGCGTGCAGCGCAGCCCGGCTGAACTTCGATCTGGCCACACTGACCGACACGAGGTTCACAGACGGGTGCCCGGCCTTAGCCTCTGCGAGGAAAGTTCTGGCCTTCGCAGTGTCGGTGAGGAACAAGTCGACTCTCCGATGCGGAGCATCGATGCTCACCCCGGAGTAGATGCCCGCGCCCCTGCCGCGGCCCACCGCGTCAAGCGCACTGGCGGTGGCACGCAGAGGATTGAGCAGGGCGGCCTGCTGGCTGAGTGGCAACGCGACGATCTCAGCGTCGGTCAGCGGCTGGGGAGCGGCCTGAGCGATAGCGGGTGAGGCGAGTATCGCGGCAGCTGATGTCAAGGCCGCGGTGGTCGAACTGAGGAGGCGGAGGAGCGATCGGCGGGGGACGAAAGTCATCGGGTCCTACTCTCACGGAGGAACTTTCCCTGTGATCGCAGTGTTAAAGAACTCCTCCACATATGGAACAAACTGTCCCAATGTGGCCAAGAAGTTGCATCTCGCCCCACTGCTTGTTAAACGACCCACCTGTACCGCCACGGGACTCCCGGCCGGAGCGGTTGAGTCAGCCTGGAGCGCGGTTCCGGTGTTGCCACCGGCCCGTTTCTCCAGACTGCTCGCCGAACCCGCCGTGCCCATTACTGAGCAACGGGCTCCCCACGGTGTCTGCCGTGGGCTCGTTTATCAGGCCAGTGGCCAAGGGCTGGGGATCATGTCTCCTCGATAGCGATACCGGGTGATCGCCAGTGTCCGCGACAGATTGATCAGGTCGATGCCGTCCGCGGTGATCGGCAGCCCGGACCCCCAGCCGCGCATGATCTGGTTGAGCCGGATCAGCGCGTCCTTGGGGTTGGCCTGTGACGTCCTGCGGGTCAAGGCACGGATCTTGTCCTTCACCGACCGGATGAGCCGGTCGGCGATGAACGTGTAGACGTACCACTTGGTGGTTCCTGGTTTTCGTTTCCACTGGAGGTGTCCAGCCGGGACTCGTCAATCACAAGATCACAGTTCGTTACAGCAAGCCGGGCCCCTCGCTCTATTGGCTGACGAGCGTCTCCCAGGCGGCCATCGCGCAGGCGATGACCGCCTCCAGCTCGGCGCGGCCGGCACCGTCGCGGGCCTGGATGGACAGGCCCTGCACCACGGTGGTGTAGAACCGCGCGATGGCGTCCAGGTCGCCCGCCGCCATGGTCAGCTCGGCGGCTAGCCGCTCGCGGATGGCCTCGAACTGGCCGCGCCGCAGCTCGGCCAGGAACTCCCGCACCCTGTGGTTCTCCACGGCGCCGGTGGGCGCGGCGAGAATGAGCATGCAGCCGCGCGGCGCGTCCGGGCGGGTGATCTCGTCGGCGGCGGCGCGGAGCATCGCCTCGACGGCGGCGCGCGCGGTCGGCTGCTCGCGCAGCGCTCGCCGGGGCGGCTCGCCGGAAAGCGTCCCGTAGAGCGCCACGGCCTGGCGGAACAGCGCCTCCTTGCTGCCGAAGCAGGCGTAGATGCTGGCCGAGGCGATCCCCATGGCCTCGGCCAGGTCGCTCAGCGAGGTCCCCTCGTAGCCCCGCTCCCAGAACACCTCCAGCGCCTTGCGCAGGGCCACGTCCGCGTCGAAGCCGCGCGGCCTACCACGAGTAGCCATCCAGCGTCTCCCCATACATCTTTGTCGTTCGATCCAGAATACCTTGACCCTCCTGGAGGCCTATGCCACGATTTCTTTGTCGTTCGACAAGAAATCCTCGAAAGGAGACCCGCATGCGCGCCCTCCAGCAGACCTCGCTCAACGGCCCCCAGGACCTCCGGCTCATTACCGACGCCCCGACGCCGGAGCCCGGACCGGGCGAGGTACTGATCCGCGTGACCGCCGCCGGGATCAACTTCGCCGACCTCTCGCAGGCGCGCGGCACGTTCGCGGGCGGTCCGCAGCCGCCCTACCTGGCGGGTTTCGAGGCGGCTGGTGAGGTTGCCGCGGTGGGCGAGGCAGTGACCGGCCTGGCGCCCGGTACGCATGTGGTGGGTACGAATGTCTTCGGGCTCGGCGCCTTCGCCGAGTCGATGGTGCTGCCGGCCGTCGCGGCGCTGCCGGTGCCGGCGGGCTGGTCGGACGAGCAGGCGCTGGGGCTGGTGGTGAACTGCCCCACCGCGCTGGCCGCTCTCCGGTCGCTGGGCGGGCTCACCGCCGGGCAGACGGTACTCATCCACGCGGCGGCGGGTGCGACCGGCCAGGCGGCGGTGACGCTGGCCAAGCACTACGGCGCGACGGTGATCGCGGCCGCCTCGCCGGAGAAGCACGCGGTGCTCCAGGCCGCCGACCACATCCTGGACTCGCGCAGCGCCGACATCGCCGGTGAGGTGCTGCAGCTGACCGACGGCGTCGGCGTTGACCTGGTGCTGGAGTCGGCGGGCGGCACCACCTTCGAGGCCAGCCTGGCGTCGGCGAAGCGGGTCACCGGCCGGGTCGTGGTCCTCGGCAGCGCCGGCGGCGAGGCGGCGCTCACCAACTGGGAACTGGTCTACCGGCACCAGGTCCACGTGATCGGCTTCAACCTCGGCATCCTGATCCAGGCCACCCCGCAGATCTTCGGCGAGGTCATGGGCGAGCTGTTCGCGCTGATCGCCGCCGGGGTGCTCAGCCCGGGCCGGCCCACGGTGTACGACCTGGCCGACGGCCCGAAGGCACTCGCCGAACTGGAGGCCCGGGCGACTGTCGGCAAGCTGGCGCTGCGCCCCTGAGATTCTCCGCCGAGAAGGGTTGACCTTGACGCTACGTCGGGGTTCCGCACTCAAGGCATGAACACTTCTTCGCAGGGCCTCCGCCAAGCGCTCCTGCGCTATGCCCAACACCTCGCCGGCGAACTCGACGGTCAAGACGAGATCAAGACCCCCGCCGAACTCCGCCAACCATCGTTCACAACCGCCAACTACGACTCACAGGCACACCGCAGGTGACAACTAGCCCGCCGACCTAGCTCAGACCAAGTCGTTGGTGACATCTACCGCGCTTCGGCAGTGCTGTTCCTCAATCAGCGATGGAACTCCGGGGTCACTAACGCCGTTGTCCTGCACGCCGAGTTGCAGGTCCGAGGATGGAAGGGCGGCGTCCAGGCCGTCCGCCGCTACCTGCACCAATTCCGCGGCACGACACCGAGCCCTTTCCGGCCCGACGACGCACACGCCGAACTGGCTCCCGCCAACCCCGCCCCGCCCAAGCCGCGACGCGTGGTCCGATGGATCATGACCAGGCCCGGGCACCTGGCCAAGGCTGACACGGACCGCCTGGCCGCGATCCTGGAACGCAGCCCGGAACTGGCGGCCACCACCGCCCACGTCCGAAGCCTCGCCACCATGATGACCGAACGCCGAGGCCACCGCCTCGACCAGTGAATCGCCGACGTCCGCGCCGACACGCTACCCGCCCTGCACTCCTTCGCCAACGGCTTGCAACGCGACCACGACGCCGTCCAGGCCGGGCTCACCCTGCCCTACTCATCTGGTGCGGTAGAGGGCACCGTCTGCAAACTTGTAAGTATCTGAAGAGGAAAATGTAAGGACGTGCGAACTTTGACCTACTTCGGGAGATGGCACTCCACAACTGAACTCACCGAACGTGACCTCCCCGACAGACTTTGATCCAGAACCCAATAACGTGCGCGCTGACACGCCCCCACGCGTGATCATCCGGTCCGTCCACGCGTGATCGTCAGGTCCGCGGCCCTTCGGGTACATCCTCACCAACAGCGCCAAGTTAGGAGCACAGCCATGTCCGTACAGCTCAACCACACGATCGTGCAGGCGGGGGACAAGCGG
>JAOPYM010000204.1 GCA_025964615.1 Actinomycetes bacterium | reverse complement strand
TCGCCCTGGTAGACGCTGACCGAGGCGCCCAGCTCACGCCCCTTGGCGAAATGCCTCTCGAACACCTCGCGTACGGCGCCGAACGCCGGATCGCAGTGGCCCTGCACAGTCATGGACGGGGTCCTCTCGTGGAAAGGTCTCAAACCGAATGATGCTCGAATCAAATAACTGGGGTCGATGGGGGGGTGCGGATGAACGCGGCGCGCTCAACCTCCTCACTCCCTCGGTGGTCGCCGCGGCCGCATCCTCGGTACGCGACGGACGGACGTTCAGCCTCTCCCTGCCGATCCGCGGCGCGACCTCCAGCCCCGCGCCCACGACGGTGCCGCACCTGAGGGGACGGCCGCTGCCACAGCACTTCATGTCGGTGGACGGCGGCGACTACGCGGCCGGTACGAAGGCCATCGGCGCGGGTCTCAAGATGTGCGACGACGCGCTGATCGTCACCTCGCACGGGACCACCACGCACATGGACGCGCTGGCCCACATGTGGTCGGGCGAAGAGCTCTACAACGGGCATCCGGCCAACCGGGTGCGGTCCTACGGCGCGACCCGCTGCGGCATCGACAAGGCGGGTCCCGTGGTCGGCCGCGGCGTGTTCTTCGACCTGCCCCGGCTGCGCGGCGTCCAGCACCTGGCGGTGGACGACCGCATCTCCGCCGCCGATCTCGAGGCCTGCCTGGACGGTACGGGCGTCGAGCTGCGGGCCGGTGACATCGCTGTCGTACGGACCGGATGGCCGCAGGCCTGGGCCGTTTCGCCGGAGTCGTACTGGGCGGGCCAGCCGGGCCTGTCGGCCGGCGGCGGCCGCTGGCTGGCCGAGCGTGACGTCTGCCTGGTCGCCTCGGACAACGCCGCGATCAGCGGCCTCAACGCCCACCAGGGGGCCGACGAGTCGATCACGGACGACCTTCACATGATCTTCCTGTGGCGGCACGGCATCCACCTCGCCGAGATGCTCTGGCTCGAGGAGCTGGCCCCCGTCCTCACCGAGTCGGCCCGCGCGGACTTCCTCTTCATCGCCGCCCCCCTCGCCATCGAAGGCGGCACAGCCAGCCCCATCAACCCCGTAGCCGTCCTCTGATCTTCGTTGAGTCGTGGCGTTTCCCGCACTCGGGAGGGAAAAGGTGCGGGAAACGCCAGCTTCTATTGGACGGGTCAGCGGTCAGGTGCTGGGGTAGGCGCCGCCGCCGTGGGACTCGTCGAGGGCGTCGTAGTCGGGGGTGTAACCCTTTTTGGGGATGGCATCGACGAACTCGACGTACTTCGGCTTCTTGTAGGAGGCGATCTCGGTGCGGACGTGTTCGATGATCTCTTCCGGGGTGGCGGCGGAGCCGTCCTTGAGGACCACGATGGCCTTGACGGTCTGGCCGAAACGCTCGTCCGGGACGCCGATCACGGCGGCGTCGCCGATGGCCGGATGTGCCTTCAGGGCCCGTTCGACCTCGGCCGGGTAGATGTTCTCGTTGGCCGACTTGATCATGCGGAGCTTGGGGCCGATGAAGGTGAGCGTGCCGTCGGCCTCGCGGCGGCCGAGGTCACCGGTGTGGTGCCAGCCGCCCGCCGACTTCGCCTCGTTCAGCGCGGGACGGTTGAAGTAGCCGGAGAAGATGCTGTGCCCTCGGGCGCAGATCTCACCGACCTCGCCGGCTGCGACCTCGGAACCGGCGGCGTCCAGGATGCGCACCTGGATCAGCGGCGACGGACGGCCCGCGTACCCCTTGCCGCCCATGCCGAGACCCAGGAAGGTGAGCATCCCGCCCACCTCGGTCTGGCCGTACCCGCCCATCTTGGACGCGCACCACGGCGACGAGTCGACGGTGATCATCGCGTCCCACTCGGGGCTGTGCGACACGAAGTGCAGCGAGGACAGGTCGTAGTCCCCGGACGCGTTCGCCGCCACCAGGCCGTCGATCATCGGCCCGAACAGGAACGCCTGCGTGCACTTCTCCGCGTCGATCAGCCGGCACACCTCGGTGGCCTCGTAGGCCGGGGTGAACACGATCTTGCCGCCGAGCTGGAACGTGGCCAGCGTGAACATCATCGTGCCGACATGGAACAGTGGCCCGCACGCCAGGAACGAGAACCCGCTCTCCATCTGCCGCATGTGCAGCAGCGAAACCGAGTGCGCGATCAGCGCGTCGTGCGAAAGCAGCGCCGCGTTCGGCCGCCCGTCGAACGCCGCCGTGTACATCGCGAGGACCGGCGATGAACCGGACACCGGGACCACGGGCTCCGAGGTATCGGAAGACAGGTACGACTCGTACTCACCCGCGTTGATCCAGCGCGCGTCGAGAGTCACCTGCTCGCTTCCCTTACTGGCCTCCCGGGCTTTCTCGGTGGCCTCGGCGTCCTCCCAGACGACCACCTTCGGGGTGAGGTCGTTCAGGACGTACGCCAGCTCGTCGGGGCTCTGCCGCCAGTTGGCCGGGCAGAAGATCGCCCCGAGCCGCGCCGAGGCCAGCAGCAGCTCGAGGACCAGGTGCGAGTTCTGGCCCAGCCAGAGCACCCGCTCACCCCGGCCCACGCCGTCGGCTGCCAGCGCGTGCGCGAGACGGTTCACCCGCGCGTCGAGCTGCGGATAGGTGAGCCGCACGTCCCCGTCGACGGCGGCGGCATCGAGCGGCCGGCCACGCCGGTGCTCCCCTAGAACATCCCCGAGTGTCAGCTGGTGTACGGACATCGCGCCTCCTTGCGTGAGGGGTGGGGTGGCAGACCGGCTTACTTGAAGGCCGGCATGACCTCTTTGGCGAAGAACTTGAGGGTCTTGCGCATTTCCTCGATCGGGACCGGCCGGGTGGAACCGAAGTCGCACATGAGGTTGGAGTAGCCCATGGCCTGGACCATCCTGATCTGGTTGATGACGCGCTCCGGGTCGCCGATGATCTCCAGCTGCTCCCAGCGGAAGTCGTTGTCGACCGTGCCGCCCTTCATGTACTGGGCCTGGAAGAACTCAAAACCCTTGGCGAACTCGCCGGTCTTCGAGTCGATCGGCGCGCTCTGCGCGTTGAAGATGCGGGCGCGGTCGAAGCTGGCCTCGAAGCGGGCCTGGTCCTCGCGGGCCTGCTCCAGCGTCGGCGCGACGTAGACCGCCCGGGTGGCCACCAGTTCGACCGTGTCGGAGTCGACCCCGTGGGCGGCGGCGGTGGCATGCCAGGTCTCAGCGGCCTTGGCGATCTTCTTGAAGGTGGTGGCCGGGTCGGCCAGGATCGGCAGGCCGCGCGCGGCGTACATCTCGACGGTCTCGGGACTCACCGCCGCGATGTGCACCGGCGGATGCGGGCGCTGCAGCGGCTTGGGCATCAGGGTCAGCGGGTGGCGCGTCTCGAAGAACTTGCCCTTGTACTCGAAATTGTCCTGGGTCCACAGGCCCAGGATCGCGTCGAGGCATTCGTTGAAACGGTCCCGCGCCTCAGCCAGGTCCAGGTTGAAGTTCTCGAACTCGATGCTCTGGTAACCGCGCCCGATCCCCAGTTCAAGGCGGCCGCCGGACAACAGGTCGACCATCGCGGCCTCTTCGGCCACGTGGACCGGGTTGTGCAACGGGAGTACCACAATTCCGGTGCCGAGCCGGATCTTCTCCGTCCGGGCGGCGAGATGCGACAGCATCGTGAAAATGTTGTTGACCACGCCGTAGTTGCGGAAATGGTGCTCAGCGACCCACACGCCGTCAAAGCCGAGCTCTTCCAGCAGCTCTACGACCTCGATCTGATAGTCGTACACCTCTTTGGCGGTCTGCCCGTCGTTCTGGTGAAAGAGGTGGAAGGTCGAGAACTTCATCTGACGGTCAGTCACGGGTCGAGCTCCCTCATGCCTTGTCATCGCCGGACAGCATTCGTACCAAGCGCTCGCTTGGTAGCGTAGCAGCTACTCCGGGAGTGAGGAAGCAGGCGAGAGCGGGGTCAGCGGTGCTCGGGCGAGAGCTCGGGAACGGGTTCGGCATCGGGCCGTACGGCGGCGGAGTGCGAGCGGCCGAACTCCAGCGTCAGCAGGGCCGCGGCGACCCAGCCGATATCGGCCCAGGACCGGAAGATCACGCTGCGCGGCTTGTAGAACGGCCGGAACTTCTTGTCGAACAGATAGAGCGACTCGACGGCGATGAGCGGATCAAGCAGGTGGATCGCACGGTAGCCGAGCTGCTCCATCGGGCTGCGGGACGTCGCGTCCAGGAGCTCGCGGAACGCCGCGAAGTTCAGCGACACGACCGGCACGGGCAGGTCCCGCGCATACGAGATGATCTCGGTGATCAGGTGCTCGTTGACCCCGTTGGGCGCGGACGGGAGCTTGCGCATGGCGTCCAGTGAAAGACCGCCCCCGGCGGTCAGGTACCGCTGGAACGCGACCGGGGCGCCGTCCCGGTCGTACGCGATCGCGATGACGGACCCGGGATGCCCACCGGTCAGCAGCCCGTCGAGGTTCATCGAGAACCCGCGCTCGGCGGAGCCGTCGAGCGCCTCATGCGCGACGGCGAGCAGCTCGGTGCGGAGCTGAGCGGAAAGGGACCGCTCCAACAGGATGGAAGTCGTCACTCCCGCGTTGGAACTGCGCTTGACCGCCTGGCGGACGTTGCGCATCTGCCGCCCGGCCAGGCTGAACGTGGCGGGTGCGACGATGACCTCGTCGCCGAAGCCGATCGATCGCAGTCCCGGCCAGGACGACAGCTGGGCGGCGTCGGCGCCCAGCACGGCGGGCCGCCAGCCCATGCGCAGGCAGAGCGCAAGGAACTCGTGGATGGCGGCATGGTACGAGCCGGGGTCGCCGACCGGGTCCCCGCCCGCCGCCGCGACGCCGAACAGCACCCGGTAGCCGATCGCGGCCCGCTGGTCGGGGCTGAACACGTAGGACTTGTCGCGCCGCAGGGCGAACGGCGCGAGGGTGTCCGAGCCGGGGTGCGCGACCAGTTCGGACACCTGGTCTCGTTCGAGCGCCGAGCCGGGTGGCGGCGGGGGAGCGGGGGCCAGCACGATCTGCATGATCGCCAGAAGGCCGATGCCGCCGAGCAGCCCCAGCGCTCCGGGCAGCCAGGCCGGCCCGTTGAGATCGAGCCCGCCCGCGCCGAGTCCGTTGACCACATCGGGACCCACCGAGTGCACGGAGGCGCCGCCGAGGAGCAGGATCGCCAGGATCGAGGCGATGACGATGCCCGCGAAGGTCCGTACCGCCGTACGCACCCGCACCGGATGCGGCCGGACCAGCAGCGCGTCGCGGCAGCGCCACAGCGCGAACGCCGTCACCATCAGCAGCGGCGCCCGCCAGCGCGGGTCGGCACCGGTCAGTGCGGCCAGCACCCCGAGGGTCACCACGGCCAGCGCGGCGTACCAGGCGGCCCGGCGGCGCAGCAGAAGACCGCGGGCAGTGAGGAAGAGGGCGACGGACAGCACCACCGCGTGCGGCGGGAAGAGTGGTTCGCCGGTCACGTCGACGGCCAGGTGGTAGAGCCATGAGGGAGTCGTGTCGAGGGCCGCCAGCGCGATCAGCCCGGCGACGGCTGCGGTCGGAAGTGCGAGTGGCCACATCGGTGGTGAGTCCGACATAAAGGAACACCTCCCGACAGGCGGCAACCAATCCCACCTTCAGCTGATTCCCGGAATCTGTTGCCCGATGGTGACCGATTCCGGTCAGCCAGATCGTCCTCAAGGACGATGACTACGCTCGGGTGGTGTGAAGAGGCTGCTGATCGTCCACCACACGACCTCGCCCACGCTGCAGGAGATGTACGAGGCGGTACGAGCGGGGGCGAACACCGACGAGATCGACGACGTCGAGGTCGTCGCCCGCCCGGCGCTCACGGCTTCGCCGGTGGACGTGCTCGAGGCCGACGGCATCCTGCTCGGTACACCCGTCAACATCGGCTACATGTCCGGGGCGCTCAAGCACTTCTTCGACACGATCTACTACCCCTGCCTGGAGGCCACGAAGGCGCGGCCCTACGCCGCGTACCTGCATGGCAACAGCGACGCCACCGGAGCGGTCAGGGCCATCGAGTCGATTGCCACCGGCCTGGCCTGGCGCCGGACCAGGCCGCCACTGGTGGTGATCGGCGCACTGGCCCGGCCGGATCTCGAAGAGTGCTGGGAGCTCGGCGCGATCCTTGCCGCCGAACTCGCCGGGTAGCCGGTACCGGGCAGGGCCGGACTGGCGCAATAGCCTGCGGGGTATGAGTAATTTCCACCATGTAGTCCTGCTGTCCTGGACCGAGGACGCGACCGAGGCGCAGATCGCGAAGGTGATCGAGGGGCTGGCGAAGCTGCCCGGCCTGATCCCGCAGGTCCTGCACTTCCAGCTCGGCCGCGATGCGAAGATCAACGAGGGCAACTACGACCTCGCGATCCTCGCCGAGTTCGCCGACGTCGAGGCATACAAGATCTACCGGGACCACCCGGACCACCAGACCGTGATCAAGAACCTGATCGGCCCCATCAGAGCAGCCCGCGCCTCCGTCCAGTACACCGTGTGACTCGTTGAGTCGTGGCGTTTCCCGCACCTATTGAAGAAGAGGTGCGGGAAACGCCACGACTCAACGGGTTACTGGTTCTGAGGGAAACCGAGCAAGCGCTTGCCTAAGAGAATGTTTCAGGTTAGTTTCGCAGTGGGCCGCCGGCCGGTTCGGGCCGGTGCGGGCGGGCCCCGTGAACGCCGCCCGCCGAGAGTGGATCGCGCCCCGCTCCCGGCGGGCGGCTCAACTTTGGAGAGCAGATGCAGGGGTTCGCGGGTAAGGCCGCTGTGGCGGGGGTCGGGATGACCACGCTGACCCGCGCATCGGGCCGTACCGAACTGCAACTGGCAGCCGAGGCCGCCCGCGCCGCGCTCCTGGACGCCGGTCTCGAGCGGCCCGACGCGATCCTCAGCTACCACCTGAACGACTCCGCGCCGGTGCTCTATCTGGCCCGGGAGCTGGGGCTCAAGGAGATCGGCTGGCACAACGAGATCTACGGCGGGGGCACCCAGAGCGCCTCGATCCTGGCCGACGCGGCGATGCTCATCGACGCGGGCCTGGCCGCGAACGTACTGGTCTACCGTGCGCTCAACGGCCGGTCCGGCACGCGGATGAACGCCCTCGGGCTCAAGCTCGGCGAGGGCACCGAGGAACAGTTCACCCACCCGTACGGGATGGCGGGTCCTGTGCACCAGTTCGCGCTGGCCGCCCAGCGGTACCTGCACGACGCCGGTCTCGGCGAGGAGCACCTGTACGCGGTCGTCGCTCAGTCCCGGTTGCACGCCGGCAGCAACCCGCGCGCGGTGCGCCGCGAGCCCCTCGACCTCGGCCAGTACCTGGCCGACCGGCTGGTCGCCTCCCCGCTGCGCAGGACGGACTGCTGCCAGGAGTCCGACGGCGCCTGCGCCCTGGTCGTCACGAGGGCGCAGGACGCGCCCGGTGCGCCGCGGATCCATGCGGTGGTCCGGGGCGGCGGGCCGGGCGCGTCCACCATGGACAAGGCCCCGGACATCACCGCGCTCTTCTCCCGGTACCTGGCGCCGAAGCTCTACGACGCGGCGGGGATGAAGCCGGGCGACATCGACGTGGCCCTCCTCTACGACGCCTACAGCTGGCTGGTGCCGCGCCAGCTGGAGGACTTCGGGCTGGTCGCCCGCGAGGACCTGCCGGCGATCCTTTCCACTCTTTCTGGGCGGGAGATCGCGTGGAACGGCCTGCACCCGGTCAACCCGCACGGCGGGCTGCTCTCGGAGGGCTACGTGCACGGGCTCAACAACGTCGCCGAGGCGGTCCGGCAGCTGCGCGGCGACGGGACCAACCAAGTGCGCGACGCCGAGGTGGCACTCTGCACCGGATTCGGCGGCAGTTACGGGAGCGCAGCCATCCTTACCCGGGGCTGAAACGCGTACCTTAAGGGCGTGGCGATCCATCCGCGTGCACAGTTCATCGACGTCGGCCTGACCGTCCTGGTCGCCTCCGGCGTCGCGGTGGCGATCGGCATCGGCGCCAAGTCGGTCACTCCGCCGGTCGGCCTCGCGCCGTACCTGTTCGGGGTGCTGATGGCGCTGCCGGTGCTGGGCTGGCGGCGTTGGCCGCTCGGTGTCCTGCTGGTCTCCTCGGCGTTGCAGCTGGCGTACTACACCCTGCATTTTCCCGGCATTCCGCCGAGCCCGATCCTGGCCCTCCCGCTCTACGCGGCGGCGCTCGCCGGGCGCCTTGCCTGGGCGATCGTAGTGCCCGGTTTCTTCTACAGCTACGGGTTCTTCGACCTGGCCGTCGGGGAGCACCAGGGCTGGCTGAACACCTTCGGCGGGCTGCTGCCGCACATCGCGCTCGCCGCGGTGACCGTGCTGCTCGGCGAGGTCGTACGATCCCGGCGCGCCCTCGCCGAGGAGACCAGGGAGCGGCTCCGCCAAGCCGAGCAGGACCGGCAGCGGGAGGCCGCCCAGCAGGTCGCCGAGGAACGGGTACGGATCGCCCGCGAACTGCACGACACGGTCGCGCACAGCATGGCCACGATCACCGTGCAGGCGGGCGGCGCCCTGCACGTGCTCGGGGAACGGCCCAAGGACGTGGAGTTCGCGCTGAAGGCCATCAGGGCGACGAGCAAGGGTGCATTGCAGGAACTGCGCGCCACCCTGGGCATCCTGCGCGACGGCCAGGAACCGGAACAGGTCGGCGGCCTGGACCGGCTGCCCGCGCTGCTCGACGCGGTACGAGCGGCCGGCGTTCCGGTCACGATGCGGGTCACCGGACGCGCCGTACCGCTGAATCCGCCCGCGGACCACTCCGCGTACCGGATCCTGCAGGAGTCCCTGACCAACGTGCTCAGGCACGCCGGGCCCCAGGTCAAGGCCCTGATCACCATGGCGTACGACCCGTACGGCGTGGCCATCGAGGTCACCGACGACGGCGTCGGCGTCGGCACCGTCGCCGTCGCCGACAGCGGCGGCGGGCACGGGCTGGGCGGGATGCGGGAACGCGCGGAGGCGGTCGGCGGCACCCTCACCGCGGGGCCCCGGCCCGGCGGCGGCTTCGTCGTCAGTGCCAGGTTGCCTACGTGATCCGGGTGGTGCTCGCCGACGACCAGTCGCTGGTCCGGGCGGGGTTCCGGCTGCTGCTCGACTCGGCCCCCGACATCGAGGTGGTGGGGGAGGCGGCCAACGGCGGTGAGGCGGTCGCGCTGACCCGCGTGCACCGGCCCGACGTCGTGCTGATGGACCTGCGGATGCCGGAGATCGACGGGCTCACCGCCACCCGGCGGATCACCGGTGACGCCTCCCTTGCCGGGACGCGGGTGGTGGTGCTCACCACCTACGCCGAGGACGAGAACGTGTTCCGGTCGCTGCGTGCCGGGGCGAGCGGTTTCCTGGTCAAGGACATCGAACCCGCCGATCTGCTGCAGGCGGTACGGGTCGTCGCGGGCGGGGAGGCGCTGCTCTCCCCGGCGGTGACCCGTGCGGTGATCGAGGCGTACATCTCCCGGCCGGTCGACGCGGTGGCCGTGACCTCGCCGGTGCTCGACGTGCTCACCGAACGCGAGCGCGAGGTCGTGCGCCTGGTGGGCTGCGGGCTGTCCAACGACGAGATCGCCGCGAAGCTGGTGGTCAGCCCGTTGACCGCCAAGACCCACGTCAGCCGGGCGATGACGAAACTGGCCGCACGCGACCGGGCCCAGCTGGTCGTGCTGGCGTACGAGGCGGGGCTGGTCATCCCAGGCCGCCGCTGACTACCCCGCGGGACGTACTCCACCGGGAGTACGGTCCCGCGCAGGTGTCTCCCGGTGCGGGACGACCGGGGCTGCCCTCGGGGGCGAATCTGTGACAAGACGCTCCGACCACGAGGTGACGAGATGAAGACCCTGGCCCGATTCTGCTACCGCAGGCGGTGGCTGGTACTACTGCTCTGGATCGCCGGCGCCGCAGCCGTGATCACCGTGGGGTTCGGCTTCGCCGCGCCCGCCGACAACAACTTCGCCGGTGGGAAGGCAGACTCGGCGCTCGCCGGGGACGTGGCCGCCAAGCACTTCCCGCACCAGGGCGACTCCCTCACCCTCGCTGTGCACGCCGATCGCGGCATCACCGACCCGGCGGCCAAGGCCAAGATCGACGGAGTGCTCACCACCCTCAGGAGCGCCCCGGACATCGCCTCGGTGACCTCCCCTTACGCGGCACCGAACCAGGTGTCGCGGGACGGCCGGACCGCGTTCGCCCAGATCTTCCTGACCGTCAAGCAGGACAAGGTGCCGGTCGGCGACACCAGCAACCTGATCGCCTCGGTGCGGGGCGCCTCCGGGGACGGGGTGGTCTTCGCGCTGGACGGCGGCGCGGTGCAGACCGCCGAGACCCCCTACGGCGGCTCGACCGAGGGCATCGGCCTGCTCGCCGCCATGATCATCCTGCTCGTCGCGTTCGGCTCGCTGCCGGCCATGGGCCTGCCGATCGTCACGGCGATGTTCGGCATCGGCACCGGGCTCGCGCTGACCGACCTGATCGGGTATGTCTTCCCGGCGCCGTCCTTCAGCCCCATCGTGGCCGGCCTGATCGGGCTCGGCGTCGGCGTGGACTACGCGCTGTTCATCGTCACCCGGTACCGGGAGGGCCTGGAGGACGGGCTGTCGCCCGAGGAGGCGACGGTGAAGGCCATCGCGACGTCCGGGCGTTCGGTGCTGTTCGCCGGGGTCACCGTGGTCATCGCGATGCTGGGCCTGCTCGTGATGCAGCAGTCGCTGCTCACCGCGACCGCGATCGCGGCCTCGGTGGCGGTGCTGATGACGATGATCACGGCCATCACGCTGCTGCCCGCGCTGCTCGGCTTCACCGGTCACAACATCAACCGGTTCCGGCTGCCGCTGCTCGGCCGCACCCGGACCGCCAGCCCGCTGGCCATCCGCTGGGCGGGGGTCATCCAGCGGCGCCCGGTCATCTCCCTGGTCTCGGCCGGGGCGGTGCTGCTGATCCTGGCCGTACCGGCGTTGTCCATGCGGCTGAGTTTTGAGGACTCCAGCAACCTGCCGAAGGGCAGCAGCGGATACACCGCCAACCACATCCTCGCCAGCGGGTTCGGCGCCGGCTACGACGCGCCGCTGTTCGTCATCGCGGAGAGCGGCACCGGTCTGCAGCCGGTGGCGGACGCGGTACGGCGCACGCCCGGCATCGCCTCGGTGACCCCGGTCTTCACCAGCCCGGATGGTGGCGCCTCGCAGTTCCTCGCCTACCCGACGACGGCACAGCAGGACGCCGCCACGCCGAAGCTGGTGACGGAACTGCGCGACAACGTGATTCCCGGCGCGACCACGCTGACCGTGCACGTCGGCGGGCCGAACGCCGGCACCGTCGACTTCGCCGATGCCGTCGGGGTACGGCTGCCGTGGCTGATCGCGATCGTCATCGGGCTGTCGCTGGTGATCCTGCTGGCGCTGGTCAGGTCGGTCACCATCGCGGTGAAGGCGGCGCTGATGACCCTGCTGTCGATCGGTGCCGCCTACGGGGTGCTCACCGCGATCGTGCAGTGGGGGTGGGGCGGGAAGCTGCTCGGCTTCCCGGTGGCGATGCCCGTCACCACCTGGGTGCCGCTGTTCATGTTCCCGATCCTGTTCGGGCTCTCCACCGACTACGAGGTGTTCCTGATCGCCCGGATCCGCGAGGAGTATGACGCGCTCGGGGACACCCGCGAGGCGGTGACCCAGGGCCTCGCCCGGACCGCGCGGGTGATCACGGCGGCCGCGGCCATCATGGTCATGGTCTTCCTGACCGTGCTGCTCGGTTCCGACCCGGCGGTCAAGCAGTTCGGCCTCGGCCTGGCGATCGCGGTCTTCGTGGACGCGACGGTGGTCCGGATGGTCCTGGTCCCGGCGCTGATGGAACTCCTCGGCGCCTGGAACTGGTGGCTGCCCCGGCCGCTGGCCCGGCTGCTCCCGGCCACGGTGCACTGAGGAATCCCTGAGGGTCCCGGCTGCCGGGGCCCTCAGGGATCAGTGCGTGCAGATGCCGTCGAAGAGGACCTTGATGTAGTGGTCGGCCAGGCCCTTGGCGTTGAACTTCCCGCCGGGCTGGTACCAGCGGATTGCGACCCAGATGGTGTCGCGGATCATCCGGTAGGTCAGCTTGGGGTCGATGTCCTCGCGGAACAGCCCGACCTCCTGGCCGTCCTTGATCGCGCCGACCCACAGCTTCTCGACCTCGTCCTCGGACTTGGTGAGGTAGGCGAAGCGGTCCAGGCCCTTGAGGTAGTTCCAGTCGTTCTGCATCACCGTGATGGCGGCCCGGTGCGGCTCCAGGGTGCCGAACGCGATCCTGACCAGGGCGGCGATGGTCTCCTGCGGGGTGCCGCCCTCGTCGATGGCGGCGCGGTAGGCGGCCATCAGCTCGGTGAAGAAGACCGAGAGGATCTCGTCCACGATCGACTCCTTGGAGTCGAAGTGGTGGTAGAGACTTCCGGACAGGATGCCGGCCTCTTCGGCGATCTCCCTGACGGTCGTGGCCTGGAAACCCTTCTTGGCGAAGAGCTCGGCCGCGAGCTTGACCAGGTGCTCGCGACGCTCCGAGGCGAGCGCGGGGGAGCCCTTCGCGCGACGGCGGCTTACGCCCTCACCGCTGGTGCGGGGCTTCGCCGCAGGTCGTCCGCTGTTGGTGCTCGTGGTCGCCACCCTTTCATTATGTCGCTTCGACCCAACCGCTTGCTCGTGCGAGCGCGTTGACATCAGGTTACGCGTAGTACCAAGCGCTTGCTACCAGCAACGACGTTTCCGGAGATATCCGCACGACTGACACCGGAGTGGCTCTGGAAGCCTTCCGGTAACGGTTGTGTTTCGAGCTCTTGACGTGCAGTGCACCTCTCGTGGTTAATGCGTGGGAGCGCTCCCATACCTCGCCTGGACTCAGTGTCGAGTCCGGCCCCCACCCCCGTCAACACCCCATCGGAGATGAAGCAATGAGGGACCCCCTGCGCCGCGCCACCACAATCGCGGTCGCCGCCTCGCTCGTCGGCGTCCTGGCCCTGGCCGGCGCCTGCGCCTCGGACAGCAAGAAGACCAGTACCGCCGCCTCGACGATCACGCTCAGCGTCGACGACTTCGGTTCCTTCGGCTACGACGCCCTGTACAAGCAGTACGAGGCCGCCCACCCGAACATCAAGATCGTCGAGCGCAACATCGCGACGCTCAGCACCTACACGCCACAGCTTCAGCAGCACATCGCCGCCGGCGCGGGGGCCGGCGACATCGTCGCGATCGAGGAGGGCATCGCGGTCAAGTTCATGGCCCAGCCCGACAAGTTCGTCGACCTCAACCAGTACGGCGGGGCGGCACTGCAGAACAACTTCCTGCCCTGGAAGTGGACGCAGGGGCACAGCGCGGACGGATCCAAGCTGATCGGGCTCGGCACCGACGTCGGCGGCCTGGCCATGTGCTACCGCAAGGACCTCTTCGCCAAGGCGGGCCTGCCCACCGACCGCGCCGCGGTCGGCGCGCTCTGGCCCACCTGGGACGCCTACCTCAAGATCGGCCAGCAGTTCAAGAGCAAGGTGCCCGGCAACGGGTTCGTCGACGGAGCCACGAACCTCTACAACACCATCCTCATGCAGACCGCCGGTCAGGGGCAGAACTACACCTACTTCGACAAGTCCAACAACCTGGTCGTCGATACGAACCCGGCCATCAAGACCGCGTTCGACGAGACGGTCAAGATGTCGCAGGCGGGCCTGTCCTCGAAGCTGCAGTCCTTCACCGACGCCTGGGCGACCGGTTTCAAGAAGGGCCAGTTCGCCACGATCGCCTGCCCGGCCTGGATGCTCGGCCTCATCCAGACCGACGCCGGTGACGCGGCGGCCGGCAAGTGGGACGTCGCGTCGCTGCCCGGTGGCGGCGGCAGCTGGGGCGGCTCGTTCCTCGCGGTGCCCACGCAGAGCCAGCACCCCAAGGAGGCCGCCGCGCTGGCCGAGTTCCTGAGCAACCCGCAGGGCCAGATCGCGGCCTTCAAGGCCAAGAACAACCTGCCGTCCTCGCCGGAGGCGCTGTCGGACCCGGCGGTCACCGGCTTCCAGAACACCTACTTCAGCAACGCCCCGGTCGGCCAGATCTACGCCTCCGGTGCGACGAGCCTCAAGCCGGTCTACCTGGGATCACTCAACCAGGAGGTGCGCACCGTGGTCGAGAACGACCTGCTCGCCATCGACACCGGCCAGCTCACGCCCGCCGCGGGCTGGACGAAGGCCATCGCCGACGCCAAGCGTGCCGCCGCAACAGGCTGACCCTCTCCTGCCCCCCGTGGTCACGCAGTCGCGTGATCACGGGGGGCCGGGGTTCTCAGGAAAGGAGAGGGCATGACTCTCGATCTCCAGACGGCGGCCAGGCCGAAACCGGCCCCGGCGCGGCCGCCGCGGGGGGCGTGGCGCAACAGGCTCGACGCGAAGGCCTCCCCGTACCTCTACATCTCGCCGTTCTACCTGCTGTTCCTGGCCTTCGGGCTGTTCCCGCTCGGCTACACGTTCTGGGTGTCGCTGCACCACTGGGACATCCTCGGCAACAACCACTACACCGGCCTGCGCAACTACCAACTGCTGCTCACCGACCCGGACTTCTGGAACGCGGTGACCAACACGGTCGCCATGTTCGTGATCGCCACCGTGCCGCAACTCCTCGGCGCGATGTTCCTGGCGAACGCGCTGAACCGGAAGCTGCGCGCGCAGACGCTGTTCCGGATGGGTGTGCTGGCGCCGATGGTGACCAGCGTCGCGGCGGTCGGCATCGTGTTCAGCCAGCTGTTCGGGCGCGACTACGGCCTGATCAACTGGCTGCTGCACTTCGCCGGGGTGCACAACATCGACTGGCAGGCCCACCAGTGGTCCCAGTGGACCGCCATCTCGACGATGGTCGACTGGCGGTGGACGGGCTACAACACGCTGATCTTCCTGGCCGGAATGCAGGCCATCCCGCGTGACCTCTACGAGGCGGCCGCCATCGACGGCGCGTCCCGGCGAGTCCAGTTCTGGCGGATCACCGTGCCGTCGCTCCGCCCGACGATCATCTTCACCTCGATCGTCTCCACCATCGGCGGACTGCAGTTGTTCACCGAGCCGCTGATGTTCAACCAGAACCTTATGCAGGGCGGCTCGCTCCGGCAGGGCCAGACCGTGGCCATGTACATGTACGAGAGCGCCTTCCAACGCTTCCAGTACGGCTACGGCTCGGCGGTCGCCTGGATGCTCTTCCTGCTCATCATCATCATCGCGCTGATCAACTATCTGATCACCCGCCGGCTTGCGGGAGGCCGCATATGACCGTGCTCAGCAGGCGCACTGTGACCCGGACCGTCGAGAGATCGGCCCGGCTCTGGGAGGCCAGCCCGCTCACCTACATCACCCTGATCTTCGCGATCGTGCTGTCCGCGTTCCCGCTCTACTGGATGCTGGTCATCGCGAGCCGGACCAACCAGGACGTCGGCTCGATCCCGCCGCCGCTGGTCCTGGGCCAGCACCTGTTCGAGAACATCGGCCGGGTCTTCGGCAACCAGAACGCGCACTTCGCCAAGGCCCTGGTCAACTCCGCCATCGCCTCCAGTGTGGTGGCGATCAGCGTGGTCTTCTTCTCAAGCCTCGCCGGGTTCGCCTTCGCCAAGCTCAGGTTCCGCGGCCGCAACGCGCTGCTGCTGATCATCGTGGCCACGATGATGGTCCCGGTGCAGATGGGGATCATCCCGCTCTACATGCTGATGGTGAAGATCCACTGGACCGGCCAGCTGCAGGCGGTGATCGTGCCGTTCCTGGTCACCGGGTTCGGGGTGTTCATGATGCGGCAGTACGCCGAGCAGGCCATCCCGGACGAGCTGATCGAGGCGGCCCGGGTCGACGGCGCCTCCACCTTCCGGATCTTCTGGAGCGTGGTCTTCCCCGCGCTGCGCCCGGCGGCCGCAGTCCTCGCGCTGTTTCAGTTCATGCAGACCTGGAACGAGTTCATGTGGAACTTCGCCGTGCTGACCCCGGACAACCCGACCGTCCAGTACGCGCTGGCCCAGCTCAACGGCACCTACTACGCGGACTACTCGATGGTGTTCTCGGGAACCGCCATCGCGACAGTGCCGCTTCTCGTCGTGTTCATCGTGTTCGGCCGTCAGATCATCGGCGGCATCATGGAAGGGGCCATCAAAGCGTGACCAGTTTCCCTGCGGGCTTCGCCTGGGGTGCCGCCACGTCCGCGTACCAGATCGAGGGTGCCGCGGCCGAAGGCGGGCGCGGGCCCTCCATCTGGGACACCTTCAGCCGGACGCCCGGCAAGATCCTGGGTGGTGACACCGGCGACATTGCGGTCGACCACTATCACCGGTTTCGTGACGACATCGCGCTGATGCGCGACCTCGGCATCACCGCCTACCGTTTCTCCATTGCCTGGCCGCGCATCCAGCCGACCGGTTCGGGGCCCGTCAACGAGCGTGGCCTCGACTTCTACAAGGACCTGGTGGACGCCCTCCTCGAGGCGGGCATCGAGCCGTGGCCGACCCTCTACCACTGGGACCTGCCGCAGCCGCTCGAGGATGCGGGCGGCTGGCCGCTGCGCGACACCGCCTCGCGGTTCGCCGAGTACGCGTCGCTGGTGGCGGCGGGCCTGGGCGACCGGGTGCCGCGCTGGTTCACGGTCAACGAGCCGTGGTGCTCGGCCTTCCTCGGGTACGCCTCGGGGGACCACGCGCCGGGCCGCAGGGAGCCCGCCGCGTCGGCACGGGCCGTACATCATCTGCTGCTCGGCCACGGAATGGCCGCACAGGTGCTGCCCGGTCAGGTGGGCGCGGCGGTCAACCTGTACGCGGTCTCCGCGGCGAGTGACGAGCCCGAGGATGTGGACGCGGCCCGCCGGATCGACGGCCTGCAGAACCGGCTCTTCCTCGACCCGCTGTTCCACGGCCGGTACCCCGCAGACGTGCTGGCGGACCTGGAACCGTACGGCCTCGCGGAGTGCGTCCGGCCGGGGGACATGGAGACCATCAGCACGCCCGCCGGGATGCTCGGCGTCAACTACTACAGCAGGCACACCGTCAGCGGGCGTGCCGACGCGGAGGGTTTCGTGGCCACCTCGCCGTTCGCGACGACGTCGCCGTGGCCGGGCGCCGAGCATGTGTCGTTCGTCAGCGGCGGGCGGCCCATGACCGGGATGGGCTGGGAGATCGACCCCGCCGGGCTGCAGGAGATGCTGACCCGGGTGGCAGCGGAGTACCCGGCCGTGCCGCTGTACGTGACCGAGAACGGCGCGGCCTTCGAGGACAAGGCCAGCGCCGACGGAGTGGTCGACGACCCGGAGCGGGTCGCCTACCTCGACGCCCACCTGCGGGCCTGCCACGCGGCGATCGCGTCGGGGGTCCCGCTGGGCGGTTACTTCGCCTGGTCGCTGATGGACAACTTCGAATGGAGCTGGGGGTACACCAAGCGGTTCGGGCTGGTCCACGTCGACTATCCGACCCAGCGGCGGGTGCCCAAGAGCAGCGGCCGCTGGTACGGAGAGGCCGCGCGTCGAGGTGGGCTGGCAGATCCCGGCACAATAGACCGATGACCGGAGTGCGACGACCCACCCTGGAAGCTGTGGCGGAACGAGCCGGGGTGGGCCGTGGCACCGTCTCGCGTGTGATCAATGGCTCACCGCAGGTGAGTACGGAGGCGCGTACGGCGGTGCTGAAGGCGATCGAAGAGCTCGGGTACGTCCCGAACCGGGCGGCCCGCACGCTGGTGACCCGCCGTACCGACACCGTCGCCCTGGTGATGTCGGCGGCCGAGGAGACCATCTGGGACGAGCCGTACTTCGCCGGGATCATCCGGGGGATCAGCGGGGCCCTGTCCGACACGGGGTTCCAGCTGCTGCTCGCGTTCGCCCAGTCCGCCGTCGAGCATGAGCGCCTGGAACGTTACCTGTCCGGGCAGCACGTCGACGGGGTGCTGCTGATCTCGCTGCACGGCGATGATCCGCTGCCCCGGCACCTGGAGTCGCAGGGGGTGCCGACCGTGCTCGGCGGCACCCCGGTCGGCGCCGACCTGTCCGTCCTGACCTATGTGGACGCCGACAACGTCGGCGGGGCGCGGCTTGCGGCCGCGCATCTGGTCGCCCGGGACCGCCGGCGGATCGCCACGATCGCCGGCCCGCAGGACACCCAGGTGGGCATCGACCGGCTCGCAGGCTGCCGGGAGACCCTGGCGGACTCCGGGCTGGCGTCCGACCTGGTCGCCTATGGGGACTTCGGTGAGGAGAGCGGTGCGCTCGCCATGCGTACCCTGCTCGCCAGGGAGCCCCTGCTCGACGCGGTGTTCGCGGCCTCAGACCCAATGGCGGCGGGCGCGATGCGAGTGCTCAGGGAGGCAGGCCGGTCCATCCCGGCGGACGTGGCCGTGGTGGGGTTCGACGACTCGGCCACCGCCCGGCACGCCTCCCCGCAACTCACCTCCGTGCACCAGCCCGTGCACGCGATGGGTGCGGAGATGGTCCGGCTGCTCGTCGCCCGCATCCGGGGCGAGGACGTGCAGCCGGTCGCGGTCATCCTCGACACGCACCTGGTCGTACGCGACTCAAGCTGAAACCCGTCTTGTCAGCGCCGCCGCCGCGAACAGGGCCACGGCGAACACGACCGGGCCCAGCGTCTGGGGGACCTGGTGCTTCGCGATGCCGATCACCGCGTCGCCGAGCTGCACGGCTCCGTTGAGGGCGAGCAGCAGGCTCAGCGGACGCCAGGCCCGCCGCGCCGCGAACCAGCCCAGCGCGCCGAGCAGGATGGCACTTCGCACCGTCATGTACGCGGCGTAGGTCTTCGCCGCCATGGTGCCGCCGCCAGGGACCAGACCACCGGGATCGGCCAGGCCGGAGACGGCGAAGTAGCCGGCGGACGCGATGGTCGCCATCGCCATCAGCACGGCGAACATCCGAACATTTCGTGAGGGTGTCATATCATTCGGATACCGAATCATATGGCCGACGCTAGCATGTCCTCCATGGAGTGGGAAGGGTCGATGACCCAGACGGTGGCGTTCCAGCTCAGCAAGCTGGGCCAGCTGTCCACGGCCCTGTTCGCGGCCCGGCTCGCGCCGCTGGGCCTGCGGCCCCGGCACTGCGCGGTGCTCGAACTGCTGCGGGGCGGGCCGCTCGCCCAGCTGGAGCTGGCCAGGGCGATCGGGGTCACCGCGAGCGTCGTGGTCGACATGCTCGACGAACTGCAGTCCCTCAACGCGGTACGGCGGGTCCGGGATACCGAGGACCGGCGGCGCCAGCTCATCGAGCTGACCCCCACCGGCCGTGACCTGGGCCGTCAGGCCTTCGCCGCGGCCACCGAAACCGACGCGGAGCTCCTCTCCGGTCTCGACCCGGCCCAGCTCACGGCGCTGCGTTCGGTGCTGGGGGCCATGGCCGCCGAGCGTGGCCTTACTGGAAGATGACGTGTTCTTCCGGCCCGGGCCGCCCGCCCGCCGAGTTCAAGGCACCGGACGCACTACGCCCGTTCCGGAACCGGGTGGAGAGCCTGCTCGGGAGCCTCAAGGACATCCGCGATGAGTTCAAGACGCAGGTGAGGTTCGGCTGAT
>JAOPYM010000543.1 GCA_025964615.1 Actinomycetes bacterium | reverse complement strand
GGTCTCCGCGCGGCGGTCGTAGGCGACCAGCGCGAACACGACGGCGAGGGCGGCGGGCAGCAGCGCGAACGCGGGAACCAGCACTAGCACCTGGGTAAGGATCGCGCCGATCATCAGGCCGATGAGGCCGGTCGCGGCCAGGCCGGCCAGCCGCGGTACGACCAGGCCGATCGCGCCCGCCGCCTCGACGACGCCGGTCACATACCGGAACCACTGCCCCCAGCCGATCTTGGCGAAGCTCTCGACCGCGTCCTTCTGCCCGACGAACTTCGGCATCGCCGAGCCGACGAGAAGGAAGGCTGCGATGAGGATCTGCAGCACCCACAGCGTGCGGCGCAGCGCGCTCGGCTTCGAAGCGGTGGCAGAGGTGGTGGGGAGAGTCTGCGTGGTCATGTCGGGGGTCCTTCCGGGACGCTCTCTCGCGTGTTCTGTCAACGCGTCGTTCGGCCACCGCCCGGATCGACATCCGCACGCATTTTTTCTGCGGGATTTTTCAGCCGCCCGATCACCACCCGACAGCTCAGTGCTGTGGCGGCAGGTCTGCGATGAACTGCTCCAGCAGGTCTGCGAACGTCTCGGGCACCTCTTCGTGCGGCGCGTGTCCGGCTCCGTCGATGACCTGCACAGCACCACGCCACAGGGTCGGGAAGGCAAGGCTCCGAAGGAACTCCAGGCGGACCAGTTGCTCCCCTTGACCATGCAAGATGGCCAGCGGTCGCCGCAGGGTCGACGAAATCGCCACCTCGTCGACTAACCGGCCTTCCCCGCGAGGAGGGCACCTCGGTAGCCCTGGAGCTGGGCGATGCCGGCGGTGTGTCCGGAAAGCTGGTGGCGGGTGAGGGTGCTGGCGAGGGTGACGAGCGCAGCGAGGCCGATGGCTGCGCCAAGCTGCCGGGCCATGTTGAACAGTCCGGCCCAGCCCTCGGCGCGTGCCTCTACCCCCAGCTGGCCGCAGATTTCGGTGAAGGAGTCCGTCTCCGGCCTGAGGAGCCCAGCTCCGCCGATCCGGTAGAGCGGCTGCGTTTCCACGCATCCATCGCCTTCGAAGTGGTAGTGCCGCAAGGTGCGTGCGAGTTCGTTGACCGCGCGCTGAAGCGGCGTCGCGTCCTGCGGATCGGGCGGATAGCTCACCCATCCCTCGTCGAGAGCCCGACCGACGACATCGCGGGCCAGTAGCTCCAGACGGCGCAGGTAATCGTGTTCATCCAGTTCAGGCGGCATGTCGGGCAGTCCGTCATCGGTCACGAGC
Organism: Actinomycetes bacterium; assembly: GCA_025964615.1. Taxonomy (GTDB): domain Bacteria; phylum Actinomycetota; class Actinomycetes; order Streptosporangiales; family Streptosporangiaceae; genus RYN-227. Next base: position 2,038 of record JAOPYM010000543.1, on the reverse strand, counting down.
AGAGACCCGCGAATAAAGAGTGTCACGGCCTTGGGCGAGTGCCGTCCATCACATATTTCTTAGCGGCACGCTCTGAGGGTGTGGTTTCGGCGTTTGCCGGTGCGGGCCGATGCTCAGCTCAGGCGGGCTTGCAGGAGGCAGAATTCGTTGCCTTCGGGGTCGGCCAGGACGTGCCAGGGCTCCTCGCCGGTCTGGCCGATGTCGGCCGGGCGCGCCCCGAGCTTCAGGAGGCGTTCGAGTTCGGCGTCCTGATCCCGGTCGGTGGCGTTGACGTCGAAGTGCAGCCGCAGCCGGCCCGCCTTGGGCTCGGTAGTGGGGCTGAAGACCAGAGTCGGCTGCAATCCGCCGAACCCTTCCCGTGGTCCGATCTCCACCGCGCCGTCGTCGGTGTCGAGCACGATGAAGCCCAGCACCTCGCACCAGAACGCCGCCAGCCGTTGCGGATCCTGGCAAGGGATTATCAGTTCGGAAATGCGACAAGCCATGATCGGCACCCTACTCGGCATCCACCGCACGCAGCCAATCCTTATACGGCCCAGGGCCGCGACGCAGTGGGCACCCGGGATCGGCGGGCCGGCCGAACCACGCCCGCGTCTGCTCCAGATGCACCACGTCGGACGAGATCGTCCCGTCCGACAGCCCCGCCGCCGCCCGCGCCAGCACGAACCCGGCCAGCACGTCGGTCTCCAACGCCTCCAAATCATCCGGTGTGGCCGGAGCCCGAGCCACCCGAAGATCCCGCACCACCGCTAGCGTCAACCCCGGCCTCCTCGCCTTCACCGAAGCCGCAAGACCAACACAAAAAACGATGGAGCTTCAGTCTTCCTGAAGACTCTTCAGATGGCAGAACAGGCATAGATCCCAGGAAGAAGCCCAGGTCCAGGGACTACGTCGGCAGGAAGCCACTCAGCGAACTCCGGGGTTATTCGTCATTACGGCTCCGCGTTAGGGAACGCCGCCAGCGTCGTCAGGGCGCTCTGAGAGCCGTTCGCGACGCCGTCACCGCGACGAAACGGGAGCTGTGGCGGTTCGCCGCACTTCTCTGACCTGCGGCGTTACTGTAGCGACCGGCACTCACCTGGCTAGTACGGGCTTGGCCACGTCACGCACGATCGAACCACCGGCCTGCGCGCGCACCGCCCCGGTTATCGGCGCTGACGCGACCGGCCCCGCACGGCATACAACAGCGCGGCCAAAACCACCATGGTGACGGTGAGCACGACCAGGCACAGAAAGGCCAGCTGGGCCAGCCACCACGCGCCGTGAAACCCCGCCGTGACGGGGTTGTCGTGAGCCAGGGGCCGCACCATGGGCTCAGGATAGGTTCCAGACGGCTACCCGACCAGAGCTAGACACCCGGCCCGGTACGCGTGGGGCAGACTGGAAGCAGCAGCCGAACCCGCCAGGAGGACGCCGTGCCCGACCACCCAGACCCGGCCGTACGCCTCGCCGAATCATGGGCCAAGGAGCTACGCAAGACCGGAGCCCTCCAAGCCCCCTACCGCGCGTCCGCCAATGTCGACTTCGACCAGCCATACACCAAGCCCGTACCGCCGAAGGTCGCGACCGTGACCCCGCTCCACCGACGGGGCCAGCAGGAAGCGGACTGATCGACCCGCCCAAGGACCGGGGAAGCAGCCGTCACCGGGGTGACCGGAACACGTCAACAGCCCGTCAGCCGAAAGGGCCGCAAACCCCCCACAACCCCCGAACACCCCGTAACCAGCACACTCCAGAAACCGGGCTTGAGCTGCGCAGAAACCCCGAACCCTGACCACCGTGCCAATCACGTCCGTCCCCTTCGTTGACCCGTGGCGTTTCCCGCACCGGTTCTCCTTCCGGTGCGGGTAACGCCACGGGTCAACGGAGGGGGCGGGACCTGGTGATGGTGCGGTCGAGGATGTGGTTGAGGAGGGAGGGGAAGGCTCCGGCGGCGAGGCGGAGGCCCCGAGTGCTGATATCGGGGATGACGGTGGGGCGGCCCTTCTCGGTACCGCGGAGCATGGCGGCGACCACCGCCTCCGGGGTGAGGGGCTTG
>JAOPYM010000505.1 GCA_025964615.1 Actinomycetes bacterium | reverse complement strand
GGCACCATCACCATGGCTGACCGACGGCGCACCTCGGCGATCCGTTCTCACGGATGAGATTTACGAGTTCCTGAAGTCCAAGCTCATGGACAATGTGGTAGAGCCTGGGTCGCGTCTCTCGATCGATGGTCTCTCCCGCGACCTCGGCTGTTCGGCGACTCCGATCCGCGAGGCCCTGGCGCGGCTGGAATCCGACGGGTTGGTCGCGAAGCGCCCACACTACGGCTACACCGCCGCTCCACTGATCGACTCAACGACCTTCGATGAACTGTTCCGCATGCGACTGCTCCTCGAGCCCGCCTGCGCTTTGTGGGCTGCGCAGGTGGCGACCCCGCAGCAGATCACAGGCATGAAGGATCTGATCGCCGCGATGAGCGAGCCGGTCCTCGGCAACAGCTATGACAGTTACAAGGCCTTTGCTACTCAGGACACCGCTTTCCAACTGGCTCTTGCCACGGCGACGGGCGTAGGGCTTATGGTCGAGACTCTTGAACGACTTCGATCCCATGCTCAGCTGTATCGGCTCTATTACACGGCTGGAATCACCGCGGACACGGTGCGCGAGCATGAACAAGTATTGGAAGCCGTTACCCGACGCGATGGAACGGGAGCGGCCCAGGCAATGAGCGCGCACCTGAACGCCTCTCGAAGCAGGCTGGCCGGGGCCGTCACCAAGCCTTCCGACGACGCCTGATACGCCACTCGCTCAAGCGGTTCGGGGCTGCCCAGACCGGACCTGCGCCGGCCCGCGCAGCCTGTGGGTGCCGAGTACTCGGCGCCTACGAGCAGATGGCACACAAGACCGCATGTCTCACCCGCTCCTAGAGCCGGGGTGTGCCGCTCGACTCCCTGGCACCGGGGATGCTGGTACTCGCCGTGGTGGTCGCTGCGCTGGCACTCGTGCTCGGCGCAGGCGTGGACCCCGAGGACCGGCACCCACCGGGGTGAGGGTCGTCTCGCGCCGGAGCCCGGTCAGGATGACATGCCCGGTGCGAAGGTGTCCGCGAGGTCCGGCCAGGACTGCTGGCGGCACCAGACGGGGATCCGGTCGATGGGCGCCGCCGCGGTGATCACCCGGCCGCCGGGCACGGAGTCGCCCGTCCATACGTCCACCCAGTCACCCTCGGGCAGGTACACCTCGCAGGAGGCGGCGCCGGGCGTCAGGACCGGTGCGACGAGCAGCGCGTCGCCGAGGAGGTATTGGGCCGGGTAGTCCCAGATGTGTTCGTCCGCCGGGAAGTCGAAGGCCATCGCCCGCATCAGCGGTTTCCCGGCTTGGAGCCCCGTGGTGGCCTGCGCGGCCAGGTAGGGCACCAGGCGTTCGCGGAGCTTCGCGAACGCTTTGAAGAGGGGCAGTACCCGCTGGTCGCCGGAGCGTTCGGCGATGTTCCACGGGGTTCGGTCCCGCGAGGGCGTGCGGTGATGGTTGAACTCGGAGTGGTACTGCATGATCGGTGCGAAGCAGGCCATCGCGGTCGCGCGCAGGTAGAGTTCCGCGGTGGGGACGTCGCCCGAGAAGCCGGCGATGTCCCAGCCCCAGTACACGATCCCGCAAGCGGATGCGTTGATGCCCGCTGTGACCGAGTGCCGGAACGCCTCCCAGGTCGAGTCCTCGTCGCCCGCCCAGAACACCCCGTGCGCCTGCGATCCGGTGAAGCCGGCCCGGCTGAAGGTCACCGGGTCCTTGCCGCACGATCGCAGCAATTCTCCGTACGCGGCCGCGTAGTCCACTGGGAACAGGTTGTTGCCCGCCTCGCCGCGCTGTCCGTCGGCGTAGTGCAGATCGTGGCCCCAGGCGTGTTCGCCGCCGTCGGTCTTGAAACCGTCGATGCCGATCTCCTCGACCAGGTAGCGCCGCTTGGCCAGCCACCAGGAGCGCGCCTCCGGGTTGGTCAGGTCCGGCATCAGTGCCAGCGGGAACCACCAGCCCCGGTTCCGGTAGGGCCGCCCGTCTGGCTCCCGGATTCCGTACCCTCGCTCGACCATGACCCGGGAGTCCGCGGCAGCCTGCCCTAGCGGATGCGGGCGCATCTTCTGCAGCGGGATCTGCCACAGCAGGACCCTGACGCCCCGGTCGTGCAGCCGGTCGACCATCCCTTTCGGATCCGGCCACGCGCCGTCGGGCGGAAAGTCGAAGTCCGCGAGCCGGTGTGGTTCACCGTCGGGGTGGACCCGGTAGCGGGCGTCCCGGAAGGCGGCGAAGGTCGACTCGTCGCTCCACGCCTCGATCACCACCGCGCCGACCGGGATGTCCTCGGCGATGTGCCGGTCCATCTCGGCGAGCACCCGCTCCTGAGTGTTCCACTCGTTCCCGCTCGCCCACAGCCTGAAGACCCAGTCCGGCAGGGCAGCGGGCACTCCGACCTCGGCGAGGAACGCGGCCAGCACGGCGGCCGGGTCGCCGGCGTAGCAGGCCACTTCCAGGCGCTCGTCCCCGCCGAGTTCGGCCTCGACCCACAACCGGCCGGGATCGGAGGCGCCGACGTCGAACCAGGTGCGCCTCGAGGTACGGATGTGGAAGCCCCACCCGGACAGGCCCGCCACGATGGCGAACGGCATCGGAAGGTAGGTTCGCCCGGCGGCGCCCTGGCCCTTGTACTGCTCGAACACCACCGAGTCCAGGATGTGGCCGCGCTGATCGAGCCGGTCGAATCGTTCGCCGAATCCCAGCACGTGCGCACCCGGATCCAGCCGCAGCGCGAACCGTACCCGCAGGAGCCCGTCGGCGTCGGACAGCCAGGTCGTAGTGCCCGGCACGACCCGGTCCATCCCCTCGACCGCCAGGTCACCGCCATCGGGCGACCAGGACGCGGCGCTGACGGTGAACCATCGGGTGGTGTGGGTTCTTCCGGTCTCCGCGGCCGCCAGGAACCGGTAGCGAGCCCGTGCGCCGGGCGCCAGCGGCGGTGCCTGCGTGTGCCAGGGGACACCGGCCCCTCGGGTGCGCAGCGCGGCCGCGGCCAGGTGGGTCGCGGGCCCCGACGGAGCCGACGGGGCCTGTGTCCTGCCGCGTCGTAGCGGCAGGGAGACCGTGGTGCCATCGGATTGCCACTCGCATCGCACCTCGGTCGCCGACTCGGCGGCCAGGAGCCCGAGCCGGAAGGGTTCGCCGGCCTGCGGACGGGGCGGGACTCGCTGGTCCTCGGTGACTGCGTACGGATGCTCGCTGCCGAACGGCCGGTGGCGGATCATGACGTGCGCCTTTCGAGTACGCCGAGTTCGTCGGCCAGGGTCAGGAACATGGCGTGCGACCACAGCAGCGGAGTGGCCACCGTGCCCCACCGGTCCACCCATTCCTGGTGCCGGTCCGGTGCGAGGAGCAGGTCGGAGACCTGTTCGGGCAGGTACCGCTCCGGGGTGGCCGTCGATGCGATCCACTCCAACTGCCGTCCGGCGTCGTCCGCACGGCCGAGCCGGAGGTAGGCCAGGCCGAGGAAACCCGCCAGCAGCGGCCACCGGCCGCCGCCGTAGAAGGTGTCCTGGAGATAGCGGTAGACGCCGCCGCCGGCCACCAGGTCGCGTTCCACGGCGGCGACCGTCGTGACCGCGACCGCCTCGGGGACGACTCCGAACGGTGCGACGGCCGCGAGGAGGCTCGCGTCCACGGCGGTCGAGCCGGCCCACTTGATCAGGTGCCCATCGGCGATCCCCTCGTCGGCGATCCGGCGGGCGATCAGGGTTTCGCCGTGCGCGGCCGTCCGGCGGATGTCCTCGTCGAGGTCCGGCAGGGTGCGCGCGGCGGCCATGCCCGCCTGGAGCGCGGCCAGGGTCGAGACGTGCCGGCGGTCGACGTGTTCTTCCCACCAGTCGTAGCAGGAGGTGTCCCAGAACCGCGCCAGATACCGGACGCACAGCTCGACCGCGGTACGGTACTCCGCGCCGTCCAGGCCATACCGGGTCAGGTGGGCCTGAAGCGCCCACAGCCAGGTCCCGTACCCGTCGAGCTGGAAGTTCCACCAGCCGTCGGCCGTACTGTCGGTGCCGTCCAGCCGTACCCGGGTCGGCAGCTGCTCCGCGGCCGCGACCGGCCCGTCCCGGCTGATCAGATCCTCGATCCGCCCGGCGCGATCAATGATCGCCTTGGCGCAGAAGCGGTGGAACGCGGTCGCCGATTCGCGGTCGCCGGCCCGCCCGGCCGCGTCGGCGATGAACGAGCCGTCGCGGAACCAGCAGTAGCCGTACTGCGAGAACGTCGGGCTGGCCGGATAGGCGCCGGTGGGAGCCTGCAGCGAGGTGATCAAATGACGGCTCGCGCCGGCTAGTTCGGCGATCCGGGCTGGGCCGGACGAGATGGACACGGAAGACTCCCCGATCTGTGGTGATGCGCGCCGGTGCCCGGTCCGTTGCGGCCGGACACCGGCGTAGGGTCACTTCAGCAGCGCGTCGACCTTGGCCGCGGTGTCGTCCAGCAGCTTCTGCAGGTCGGTGCCCTTCGAGGCGCCCTGGAACGCCTTGTCGAGGATGTCCTGCATCTTCTGCTGCTGGGCGATCACCGGGGTCAGCGCCTGGGCCTTCAGCGAGTCGAACACCGCCTGCCGGTTGGCCGGCGGGCTCTGGGCCAGGTAGTTCTTCAGCACGCCGGCGTCCGCGAGCGGCGGCAGCTCCCAGGAGGTGTCGACCCGGGTCTGGGCCATCACGGTCGACGAGGTGAGGAACTTCAGCCACTTCCACGACGCGTCGGGGTGCGTGGTGGTCTTGGACGCGGCCACCGCGTTCTGGAAGACCGCGCTGGCCTTCTGCGTGTCGCCCGGTTCGACGACGACGTCCCAGTCGCTCTTGTCCTTGAGCGTGGCGAACTGCCAGATGCCGTTGTGCCACATCGCGAGCTTGTTCGTCTTGAACAGGTTGGTGTCGTAGTCCGGAGTGCCGCCGATCTGGGCCAGCGTGGGCATGGTGATGCCCGGCTTGCTCAGCAGCCACTGCGCGGCCTTGACCCCGGCGGGGCTGTTGAAGGTGGCCTTGGTCTTGTCAGCGTTGAAGAACGAGCCGCCGGCCTGGTCGAGCGCCTTGTAGAACTCGAAGAACGACACCGGCTGGTAGTCGCCGAAGACGCCCTTCCCGGTGAGCTTGGCCGCGGCGGCGCTCTCGTCGGCCCAGGTCCAGTCGGCCGTCGGGTAGGCGACGCCGGCCGCGTCGAAGAGCTTCTTGTTGTAGAGCAGGACAACAGTGGAGAACGACTCCGGCATGGCGTACTGCTTGCCCGCCGCTTGGAACGCCGACAAGGAGGTGGGCTCGTACACCGAGGACTGGTAAGAGCCGTCCTTGCCCGCGGGGCCCGACAGGTCCAGCAGCGAGCCGGATGAGGAGTACGACACGAAGTCCTGGTAGTCCAGCTCGAACGTGTCCGGAGCCGTGCCCCCGGCGAACGCGGTCTGCAGCTTGGTGAAGTAGTCGGCGAACGGGGCCGACTCGACGGTGACCTTGATCTTCGGGTTCTGCGCCTCGAACGCCTGCACGATCTTGTCCAGATCCTTCAGGTGGTCGGGTGCCGCCGAGAAAGTGAAGTAATGGAGCGTGGTCGTCGCGCCGCCCGCGTCGTTGTTCTTGGTAATGCTTCCCTTGGCGCAGGCGGCGAGTGTGCCTACTGCGACGATCAGCGCGGCGGCTTGCCGCGCGTACCGGCGAACGGTCATGTCGGGCCTTTCTCGGGGGGTGGGTTATTTCAGGCCGGTCAGGGCGGTGCTCTGCACCACGTACTTCTGGGCCGCGAGATAGAGAAGGATGATCGGCAGGACCGACAGCACAGTCCCGGCCATGACGACGTTCCACTCGGTCGTGTACTGGCCGTGCAGGTTGGACAGTCCGAGCGGCAGCGTCATGAACTCCGGCGACCGGATGATGACCAGCGGCCACAGGAAGCTGTTCCAGCTCGCCATGAACGCGAAGACGGCAAAGGTGGCCAGCGCCGGTCTGATCAGCGGCAGGATGACGGTGGCGAAGATCCGCAGGTGGCCGGCGCCGTCCATCACGGCCGCCTCGTCGAGCTCTCTCGGCACCGCCACGATCGCCTGCCGGAGCAGGAAGACCCCGAAGGCCGAAGCGATCGTGGGGGCCAAGACCGCCGCATAGGTGTCGACGAGGTCGAACTGCTTCATCTCGACGAACAGCGGTACGACCAGGACCTGCAGCGGCATCATCATCGTGGCCAGATAGATCCCGAAGATCACCCGCCGGCCGGGGAACTCCAGCCGGGCGAAGGCGTACGCCGCCATCGAGCTGGTCACCAGTTGCAGCACCGTCGAGCACAGTGCGAGACCCATGCTGTTGGCCAGCAGCCGCCAGAACGGCAGGGCCGACAGGAACGTCCGGTAGCCGTCCAGGCTGGGATGGCGCGGGATCAGCCGGGGCTTGTCCAGGACGCTCCCCGCCGGTTCGAACGAGCTGGCGACCGACCAGAGGAACGGGAAGAGCATCAGCGCCGCACCCGTGCCGAAGAGCAGGTACCAGCCGAGCCGGCGGGGTAGTGGGCTACGCATAGGTCACCCACCGTCGCTGCAACCGTCCCTGCACGAGCGTGACGCCCAGGATCACGACGAACAGCACCCAGCTGAGCGCTGACGCGGACCCGACCTGCCCGTACCTGAAGGTCTGGTCGTAAATCCGCTCTACCAGCACCTGCGAGCTGCCCGCCGGACCGCCTCCGGTCATCACGAAGACCTGGTCGAACACCTGGAACCCGTTGATCAGGGAGATGATGACGACGAAGTACGTCGACGGGGTCAGCAGCGGGAAGGTGATCTGGGTGAAGCGCTGCCAGGCGCCGGCACCGTCGATCCGGGCCGCCTCGTGGTACTCGGCGGGGATGCTCTGCAAGCCGGCCAGCAGGATGACCATGACATAACCGAGGTCCTTCCAGGCCGAGGCGAGGATGACCGACGGCATCGCCCAGGCCGGGTCCGTCCACCAGCCCGGTCCGGGCACACCGATCCGCCCGAGCAAGTCGTTCACCAGTCCGGAACTCGGGTTGAGCAGCCACTTCCACACCAGTGCGACGACCACCCAACTGGTCACCACGGGTAGGAAGTACACGCCGCGCAACAGGTTCCGTCCGGGCATCACCCGGTTGAGCCCGAGCGCGATGGACAGCCCCCCGACGTACACCAGGGGCAGGTAGCCGACCAGGTACTCCAGGGTGTGCAGCAGCGCGGCCCGCGAGTCCCCGTCCCGGGCCAGGTCGGCGTAGTTGCGCAGGCCCACCCACTTCATCGGGCTGATCAGGTTCCACTCGTGCAAGCTGATCCAGGCCGACGAGACCATCGGAACGATGATGAAGAGCAGCAACGGCACCGCGCTCGGCAGCAGGAACACCGCGACCACGCCGGCCTTGCGCAGGCCCCTCACGTCGACCGGCCTTCGCCGGCCAGTTTCGCCAGCACCTTCTCCGACTCACGGCCTCCGGTGCCGCGCGAGTCGAACGGCGCGGCCAGCACCAGGGCGGCAGCGCCCTGGGCCCAGCGGCTGTCATCCCACGGGTCGACGGTAAAGGCGAGACGCCCGGTGAGATGGGCTTCAGCGGTTCGCAGGAAAGTGCCCTCCCACAGGCTCCAGGCCGATGTTCCCTCGCCGAGGATCAGCACCTGCCGTGGGTCCAGGACGTTGGCCAGCACGGCGATGGCCCGGCCGAGTGTCTCACCTGCCTGGGCGAAGACGTCGCGGGCCGCTTCGAGCCCGGCTTCGGCCCGCGCGGTGAGGATCTCCAAGCCCTGCCCTGCTTCGATCGCCCCGGCGGCCCGTGCGCTCTCGACCAGCGCGGCCGACCCGATCATGGCCTCCAGGCAGCCCCGGCGCCCACAGCGGCAGAGCGGCCCGTCCACACTCACCGGGACGTGGCCGAACTCTCCTGCGGCACCGCGTGCGCCACGGAACACCACGCCGTCCTGGACCAGCGCGGAACCGACACCGCTGCCGATCGTCACCACCAGGAAACAGTCCAGATCGCGGCCGTTCCCGTACAGCCGTTCGGCCACCGCCACCGCGTTGACGTCGTTCTCGACGATGACCGGCTGCCCCAGCCTGGACCGTAGTTCCGCACCCACCGGCTTGCTCGACCACTGCAGTATGGGCGCGTCCACGGAGCCGACCTCGGGATCCGCGACGACCCCGGGTATGCCGACCCCGACGCCCAGCAGCGGCGGCGCCCCTGAGGTGTCGGCGCAGAACGGGCTCAGCGCGTCGGCGAGCCTGGCCAGCGCGTCCGGGTGCGCGGCATCGAACGGCTGCGTCGTCTCGCCGAGGACCTCGCCGTCGAGCCGGACCCCCACGATGGTCAGGTGATCGGCCGCGACCTTCACCCCGACGGCCCGCGCCGCCGTGCCGACCAGTCCCAGCAGCACGGCCGGCCTGCCACCCCGGGACGGTGTGGTCTCGACTTCGCGGATCATGCCGAGCTCGAGGAGCCGGCGGGTCACCGCCGTCATGGTCGCCGAACTCAGCTTCAGCCGCGCTCCGAGATCGCCGCGGCTGAGCGGACCGGTTCGACCGAGCTCCGCCAGCACGGCTGAACGGGTCAGATCTTGTCCGGCTGCCACCTCAACCCACTTTCCTCGGTAACTAAATTAAGTTACCGAGAAAATGCCACAGGAGTCCACGCCGCTTCAAGACCCCCGCGTAACGTTGCCGTAACAACTCCGGCCTGCTGATGCGAACCGGTGAACGGTCCGTGGTGACCAGGCGGCACGTCCGGGTCGGCGCGAACCGTATCGCCTACGTTGACGAAGGCGCCGGGCCGCCAGTGCTGCACTGGTTAATTCACCCAGTCGACGGGAAACACCGGGCAATGACTCTGCCGGTGCGGATTCCGCTGGTCACAGCGTGGGTATCGAGCGATCATGGAAAAAGAGACACAGATGGACGTGGACGCCGCCTCGCGTATCCAGTCGGCTACGACCCGCGATCCTGAATCCGACAGCGCACAGTCCGGGTCCGACAGCCGAGCCCAGTCCACCGCCGACCAGCGCGAGCACGACGACGCCGAAGACGACGTCTGACCTTGTCATGAGCGATCAGTGAGTCAGGGGGCAGCGGTGGTAAGCGAGACGATGTTGGAAAAGATAAGTGCGCCGGCCAGGCGATGGGGCGTGGGGGCTGCTGCGATCGGAGGGCTGGCGGGCGGCCTAGTGATCGCGCTCAGCGCCTGCTCGTCCGAGCATCGGAGCGTAACATCTGCTGCCAAGACCGCGGCCGGCAAGATACATCGCTCGGCGAAGGCGTCCCCGACCTCCAAGGTCAACTGCCATGTGCGCAAGTGCATTGCGCTGACCTTCGACGACGGCCCGGTCCCTGGTACTGCGCAGCTGCTGGACATCCTCAAGGCCAACGGTGCGCGAGCGACCTTCTTCGTGCTCGGGTCGCAGGTGGAGGGCAATTCCGACATGCTCAAGCGGGAAGCCGTCGAGGGCCACGAGATCGGCAACCACACCTTCACCCACGCCAAACTGGCGGGGGCGCCGACTGCGAAGGTGGAGACGGAGATCACCCACACCCAGGATGCCATCAAAAAGGTGATCGGGAAGCTGCCGCTGGTGTTCCGCCCAACGTACGGTGCCACCGACAAGCAGCTAGACGCGATCACCAAGCAACAGGCTCTGGCACAGATCCTCTGGAGCGTCGACACGGTTGACTGGCGGGATCGCAACACTGCCCTCATCAAAGAACGTGTCTTGAAGGGCGCCCAGCCCGGGTACATCATCCTCATGCACGATATCCGGCCGACGACCGTGGCCGCAGTCCCGGACATACTGAAGACGTTGGCCAGCCAGGGCTACGCCTTCGTGACGATCTCCGAACTCTACGACGGCCAGCTCACTCCCGGCGGCAAGTACCCACCCTTCCTTGGCTCCCCTACGGCGGGTCCGGCCCCGACCACGCCCTGAAGACGTAGGCAGCCTTCGACGGCGCCGTCTTCTCCGTTACTGTGAGTCACAGGCGCCAGCGATGATCTGCGACCGGGACGGCAAGTTCACCGGGGCATTCGACGACGTCATGGCGGGCAACGGCACCCAGGTGATCAAGATCCCGCCCGTACCCAGCGTTCGGCAAAAGCGTTCGCGCGGGGCGAAGCCGATTGCGTCAGCGAGGCGAGAACACGTAGACGCTGTAGGACTCGAACCTACGCACCGCATCTTGTAAGGATGCTGCTCTGCCGCTGAGCTAAGCGTCCGAGCCTCGTCCGAGATTCGAACTCGGAACCGGCGGATTACAGGTCCGCTGCGCTAGCCGTTGCGCCAACGAGGCAAAGTCGTGGGACAGAGAATCGAACTCTGATCACTCGCGTATCAGACGAGCGCACTACCGTTGTGCTATCCCACAGGGGTGACCGGCCGGAGTTGAACCGGCTACTACCAGATTCATGTCTAACGCAGGATGCGACGTTCTCAGCGTCACAGGGGCTTGAAGCTGACCCGCCAGGATTCGAACCTGGTCCGGACGGATTAACAGTCCGCCGTGCTGCCGTTACACCACGAGTCATCAAGCTGGCCTGGCAGGATTCGAACCTGCAACATGCGGGTTTGGAATCCGCTGCTCTCCCGTTGAGCTACAGACCATCGAGCCGGACCGGACGGAATCGAACCGCCGCGCTCCCCCACTTCACGGGGGCGCTCTACCTGCTGAGCTACAGTCCGGTACTCCATGACGGTTACGATCCGTCGCTGCCAGAGTGAAAATCTGGAGGGCTGCCATTACCCCAATGGAGCGTGGTCGGCCCGGTAGGACTCGAACCTTGGCGCCGCGCGGTTTGGGAAACCGCCGCACCGGTCCTCTGAGCTACGAGCCGTCCATGAGCGTGCCGCCAGCGGGATTCGAACCCGCACTATCGAGTGTCTGAGACTCGCGTCTCCTACCAGTTGGACTACAGCGGCGTGGCCCCCGCGAGAGTCGAACTCGCACTGTGCAGCCCCTCAGACTGCCGCCTCTGCCATTGGCTAGAGGGCCGTGGTCGCGGCGGGACTCGAACCCGCACTGGCGGCGGTTTGAGCGCCGCGCCTCTGCGTTGGGCTACGCGACCGTAGTGGCGGGAGCGGGACTCGAACCCGCATCTGACGGCTTATGAGGCCGCAGCTCTACCGTTAAGCTATCCCGCAGCGCCACCACGGGGAGTCGAACCCCGATCGCCGGATCGACAATCCGGTGCCTTGGCCGTTAGGCGATGATGGCATGAGAGCCTGCGACCGGATTCGAACCGGCGTCGCCGCCATGACAAGGTGGTGTGCTGCCTTTGCACCACACAGGCGTGCGCTCCCGCTCCAGAATGCGGCGTCCTGGCCGTTAGACCAAGCGGGATCGGCTTCCACCCAAAGATTCGAACTTCGATTTCCGGATTCAGAGTCCAGCGTCCTGCCGTTGGACGAGGTGGAAACAAGATGTGCAGTTGTCAAAGAGCGGACGTGCCGTGCCAGAGAATCGAACTCCGCTAGCCCGTAGGCGAGAGGGTTACAACCTCCCGTGTTTCCCAGAACTCACGGGGCGCCTTCGGCAGGGGTCGAACCTGCACTCTCCCGGTTCGTAGCCGGACGCTCTGTCCATTGAGCCGCGAAGGCGTGTCACGAGCCGGATTCGAACCGGCAGCCCTCAGCTGCGGAAGCTGGAACTCTGTCCCGTTGAGCTACCGTGACAGGATCAATAGTGCGCCGGGGCAGCCCATTCGAGCAACGCATTTTCCGGGCACGCCCAGTGCGGACACCCTCGACATGGAACTGCTGGACGTCATCGGCTACCAGCCCGCCCTGGTCCAGCAGGGCTCTCCACTAGAGATGGTGCCCACGATCTTCACCACCGCCCTGGAGATCGACGAAACCGGCCATCTCACCAACCACGACGTCACCCATCGACGGGCGGCCCAATGGATCTGGCACTGCTGCGACCCGTCCTACGAGTTCGACCACCTACTCCAACCGGGGGAGCACCGAACCGATCGGTCCCTGACCTGCCGACATCACCCAAGGTGACAAGCAACCGGAGAGGGCCCGCAGGGCGTGGTAGCGCTCTCCAGCGGATGATCTCCGAAATATCTCCAAGAACGCCGGAAGCCCCACCCCCGATGTTCCGGGATGGGGCCTCTGACCTGCGTATATAGCTGTGGAGCTATAGGGATTCGAACCCTAGACCTCTTCCATGCCACGGTAGTCCCGATCATGCCTCGACCAGCGGGTATTCGAGGCGCCGCAGGTCAGGGCTGGTCGTTCAGGTCAGTTGAGGCATGTTCAGCACGGTTCGGGAACCATGCGTGCTCCCGTCGCTCCCCGTTC
>JAOPYM010000486.1 GCA_025964615.1 Actinomycetes bacterium | reverse complement strand
TGTCCAAGTCCCCAGGGGCAACCGGGGTGTGGCCTAGCTTGGTTTAGGGCGCCGGTCTGGGGGACCGGAGATTCCCGAGTTCGAATCTCGGCACCCCGACGTAAGTGCAGGTCAGAGGCTGGATCTCAAAGCGAGAACCAGCCTCTCTGCTATCCCCGCGATGGCCCATCTTGGTCAGGCTGGGGTCTGGCCGGAGGAGATCTCCAGGATGCCGGTCTCGGTGGCGAGGGCGGTGATCAGCCCGGGTCGGGGTGACGTCGAAGGCCGGGTTGAAGGCCTCCGCGCTTGCAGGGCTGGTCCGTACTCCACCGCAGGCCAGCACCTCCTCGCCAGATCGCTGTTCGATAGAGATGTCCGCGCCCGTCCTGGCAGCCAGATCGATGGTGCTCCACGGGGCGGCCACCACGAAGGGGATGCCTGCGTCGGCGCAGGCCAGCGCCACCCCGAGGGAGCCGATCTTGTTGGCGGTGTCCCCGCTGGCGGCGATCCGGTCCGCGCCGATGATCGCGACGCCCACGAGCCCTCGCAGGATCGTGCTCGCCGCCGCGACGTCGGCCTGCACCACATAGGCGATCCCGTAGTGCGCCAGCTCGTACGCCGTCAGCCGGGATCCCTGGAGCAGCGGCCGGGTTTCGTTCACGTAGACCCGTGAGAGCAGATCGCGTGCGAAGAGAGTCCGGACCACGCCCAGGGCCGTACCCCATCCGCAGGTGGCCAGCGCGCCGGCATTGCAGTGCGTGAGCACCCGTAGCGGCCGCCGGGAGATCCGAGAGGCGATCCAGGACGCGCCATGCGCGCCCATGAGCCTGTTCCCGGAAGGTAGGTGAGCGCGCCGGGCAGCGCGGTCTGATCGATGAGGCGGACGGCGCTGCCGGTCCAGGTGATCGCCTGTACTCCTCCGACATGGGCAAACCTTCGCAAACGGGACGTAATCTGTATGTCGAACAGCCTGTGAGGATGTGAGATGAGCCGTAAGCCGCCGATTCAGGATCCCGACGACCGTGGCCTGAAGGTGTCACAGCCGAAGGAGGACGCCGCGGGGATCCCCGGCGTGACCGCCGCGCTGAAGCAGTCGTACCAGCAGATGGGGGTCAAGCGCACCGCGCTGACGCTGCTGAAGGTGAACCAGAAGGATGGGTTCGACTGCCCGGGGTGCGCGTGGCCGGAGGGGAGCAAACGGCATGTGGCCGAGTTCTGCGAGAACGGCGCCAAGGCCGTCGCCGAGGAGGCGACCACGAGGCGCATCGACCGGGACTTCTTCGCGCGGCACACGGTCGAGGAGCTCGCCGGCCGGAGCGACTACTGGCTGGGGCAGCAGGGCAGGCTGACCGAGCCGATGCTCAAGCGCAGGGGTTCGGCGCACTACGAACCGGTGGGCTGGGACGAGGCGTTCGCGCTGCTGGGCGAGGAGCTCAGGGCGCTCGCGACTCCGGACGAGGCCGCGTTCTACACCTCCGGCAGGACCAGCAACGAGGCTGCGTTCGCCTATCAGTTGTTCGCCCGCGCGTTCGGAACCAACAACCTGCCGGACTGCTCGAACATGTGCCACGAGTCGTCGGGTTCGGCGCTCAACGAGACGATCGGCGTCGGCAAGGGCTCAGTGCTCCTGGAGGACCTGTACCAGGCCGATCTGATCCTGGTGGTGGGGCAGAACCCGGGCACCAACCATCCGCGGATGCTTTCCGCGCTGGAGGAGGCCAAGCGCAACGGGGCGCGGATCATCGCGGTGAACCCGCTGCCCGAGGCCGGGCTGATGCGGTTCAAGAACCCGCAGCGGCCGTCCGGGATCGTGGGCACTGGGACGGCACTGGCCGACCTGTTCCTGCAGATCCGGGTGAACGGGGACCTCGCCCTCTTCCAGGCGTTCAACAGGCTGCTCATCGAGAGCGACGCGATCGATCATGCGTTCGTCGAGGAGCACACGGCCGGCTTCCCCGAATTCGAAGCTCATGTGCGGAAAGTCGACTGGGACGAGGTGCTTGAGGCGACCGGCCTGACCAGAGCCCAGATCGATGAGGCCCTGCAGGAGGTGCTGCGTGCCGACAAGATCATCGTGTGCTGGGCGATGGGCCTGACACAGCACAAGAACTCGGTGCCGACCATCAGGGAGGTCGTCAACTTCCTGCTGCTGCGCGGCAACATCGGCCGGCCCGGCGCGGGGGTCTGCCCGGTGCGCGGTCACTCCAACGTGCAGGGCGACCGGACGATGGGCATCTACGAGAAGCCCGGCAAGGCCTTCCTGGACGCGCTGAGTGCGGAGTTCGGGTTCGAGCCGCCGCGCGAGCCCGGCCTGGACACGGTCGACACGATCCGGGCGATGCGGGAGGGCGGGGTCAAGGTCTTTCTCGGCATGGGCGGCAACTTCGTGCGTGCCACGCCCGATTCGGCGGTGACGGAGGCGGCGATGCGGTCGTGCCGGCTGACCGCGCAGGTCTCGACGAAGCTGAACCGCTCGCACGCGGTGACCGGCGAGCAGGCGCTGATCCTGCCGACGCTGGGCCGTACCGAGGAGGACGGCGGGCGGTTCGTCTCGGTCGAGGATTCGATGGGCCTGGTGCACGCGTCGCGCGGCAGGCTCGCCCCGGCGTCGGAGCGGCTGCTCCCGGAGGTGGCGATCGTGTCCAGGCTGGCTCGCGCGGTGCTCGGCGACGGGCTGGGCTGGGCGGAGATGGAGCGGGACTACGACGTGATCCGCGACCATGTCTCGCGGGTCGTGCCTGGCTTCGCCGATTTCAACGTACGGATCCGCAGGCCGGGTGGGTTCACCTTGCCGCACGCGCCCCGCGACAAGCGCGAGTTCCCGACCGCGTCCGGCAAGGCCAACCTGACCGTCAACGAGCTACGGGTGCTGCGGGTTCCCGAGGGCCGGCTGCTGTTGCAGACGGTCCGCAGTCACGACCAGTACAACACGACGATCTACGGCATGGACGACCGTTACCGGGGCATCAAGGCGGGCCGCAGGGTCGTCTTCGTGCACCCTGACGACCTCACCGGGCTCGGTCTGCGGGACGCGGAGATGGTGGATCTGGTCAGCGAGTGGGCCGACGGGGTGGAGCGGCGTGCGCCGGGCTTCCGGATCGTCGCCTATCCGACCGCGCGGGGCTGCGCGGCGGCGTACTTCCCCGAGACGAACGTGCTGGTTCCGCTGGACAGCACGGCGGACGTCAGCAACACCCCCACGTCCAAGTCCGTGGTGGTACGGCTCGAACCAGCCTGACCCTCGTTGAGCCGTGGCGTTTCCCGCACCGTTTGAAGAGAGGGTGCGGGAAAAGCCACGGGTCAACGGGGGATGAGGGCGGCGAAGGTGGTGGCGATCTGCTGGTAGCCCGCCGCGTTGGCGTGGATGTCGCCCTTGAGGCACATCCAGGTCCAGGTGCAGATCCGGTAGACGTTCTGCGGGACGGACCCGGCGCCGGGCAGGTCGGCCGGGTGACCGAAGTCGTTCGTGGCGAAGGTCTTCGCGACGTCGGCGACCTTGAAGCCGGCGGCCCCGTAGATGCGCTGCTCCACGGTGTTGATGGTGTCGCTCAAGATCACGGACTCCGCGGCCAGCGAGTGTGAACTCGCCCCCTTCAGCCAGACGGCCAGGAACGGGTCGTAGTAGTTCATCGCCAGGTACGTGGTCTTCGGCGAGCCCGACACGCGGAGGGTGGCGGTGATCCGGGTGAGGTTGGCGGTGATGGTGCCGAGTCCCGTCAGGATGCAGTTCGGGCTGATGGCCCCGCCGGTCAGGCAGCCGTCGACGTCGTTGGCGCCGATGTCGAGGGTCAGGAACCGTACTTGCCTGCGGTGCGCCGCCAGGAATGCCTTGGCCGCGCCGAGCTGCGAGCCCTGCGGATAGGTGCAGATCCCGCCCATGACCATGGTGGTGGTGGTCTCGCCGGTGCAGCCGAGCTTCACAAGCCGCAGCGACGGGTCCTTGGCCTTGAGCGTGGCGTAGAGGTCGTCGGCATAGCCCTCGTTGGTGTCGTGCCCGGGCTGGTGACCCTGAGAGAGTGAGTCTCCGAGGGACACGTAGTAGTGGGTGGTGGTGGCCGACGCGGTGGTCTGCCCGGCTGCCAGGAGGCCTGCGGCGGTCAGTACGGTCGTCGCCAAAGCGCGCATGCGCATTTGGGCTCCTCAATGCGGGGGTGGTGAATTCCCGCATTATGTCGGCGACCGCGCATCGTGGGAGGTTTTGTGCTGATTTGGTGCTCAGAACGAGACCGGGACTGGCGTGCAGGCACACGGGGTCCGTGCGAGTGGTGCCGAGGGCGGGCGCAGACCGGGACTGGCGTGCAGGCACACGGGGCTGCTCAATTCCGTCCGGCATCGTTACCCTCGTGTACATCATGGTTGCGCTCGCGGACGGGTGGCGGGATCGGGCGAACGGTCTGCTGTCCGAGCAGGAGTGGGGTGATCTGGTCGCCAAGGCACCGGTCGCCGAGGTCGAGGCCGTCCTGCGGACCGCGGAGCTGCTGCACCGCTCCGAGCTGGTGACCGAGGACGAGATCCGGGCGCTGGTGGCGGCGGCCTCCTCGCGGCCCGAGAACGCCGTGCGCCTTGCGGTCGCGGGGCTCCTCGGCGCCGTGCGCGCCGGGTGGGCGGTGGCCGAGCTCGACCGGTTCGCAGATGATCGGGAACTGGCGGCGGAGGTGCTGGAGCTCCTGGCGGAGAACCGGTATCCGCTGGCGCTGGCGCGGTTGCGGGCCCGGGCCTCCTCGGCCGACCCGTTCGTCGCCGAGATGGCCGCGCTGCTGGCCCGGCGGCGGGAGGGCGGGGAACTGGCGGAGGCGGTCCGGGCCGGTTCCGGGCCTGTCGAGTCCCTGCAGATCAGGGCGCTGGTCGGGTACGAGCGGTACGCCGAGGTGTGGCTGCTCCTCCAGCAGGGCCGGGTCATCGCGCGTGATCTCTCCTACCTGAGGGATCTGCCCGAAGAGGTCACCGGCACCCGGGGCCGGCGGCGGCTGCTGCACCGGATCCGCGCGCGCGCCCGTGAGCTCGACCCCGGCGGAGCCGAGTTCGATTCCTGGTAACCGAACAAGCGATCGCTTTCCTGGATCGGACTACCGGATCCGGGCGACGGCACCGTATCCGGAGGTGTCGGCGACGGACGGGCGCTGCCCGGGCGCCGCGTCGTTGTGCCACTCGACGATGGGGACGATGCCGGGCGGGACCAGTTCCAGGCCGTCGAAGAACCGGCCGAACTCCTCGCGGTCGCGGAAGTGGAAGGGCATCCGGGTGCGGGCGTTCTCGCTCCTGATGACCTCGTCGACCCCGCTGGACAGGCGCGCGGGGATGAAGTCGCCGGTGGCGTGGCTGATGGCCAGATGGCTGCCGGCCGGCAGCGCCCCGGTCAGTTTCCGCACTGCGTCGTACGGATTGTCGTCGTCGGTCAGGAAGTGCAGGATCGCCACCAGCATGAGGCCCACCGGACGGGACAGGTCCAAGGTCTGGGCAAGGCCGGGATGACCGAGGATCGTGCCGGGATCGCGCAGGTCGGCCTCGAGGTAGGACGTCATGCCCTCCGGGGAACTGGTGAGCAGCGCCCGGGCGTGCACCAGGACGATCGGGTCGTTGTCGACATAGACGACACGTGACTGCGGGGCGATGGACTGGGCGACCTCGTGGGTGTTGTGCGCGGACGGGATGCCGGTCCCGATGTCCAGGAACTGCCGGATGCCCGCCTGTCTGACCAGATAGGTGACCGCCCGGCGCAGGAAACGGCGATTCTCCTCCGCCGCGATGCGAATGGTCGGGAAGACCGCGGCGACCGCGTCTCCGGAGTCGCGATCCGCCTGGTAGTTGTCCTTGCCGCCGAGCCAGTAGTTGTACCGGCGGGCGGGGTGCGCGACGGTCACGTCGATTCCGGCGGGTCCCGACTCCCGGCTGGTCATGTCAGAGCTCGGCCCGGATCGCGGCGAGCCGCGCCACGGTGTCCTCCGGGCGGACCGCCTCCACGCACAGCCGGTTCATGACATCGAGATAGGTGTCGACATCATGCGGCTTCTCGAGGTACAGCGCGCTGGTGAGCTGCTCCATGTACACCACGTCCGACAGCGTCGGCTCGGAGAACCGCAGCAGGGTGAACGGGCCGCCGGCGGCCGCGTGCCCGCCGGTGTCGAAGGGCACGATCTGCACGGTGACGTTCGGCAGTTCGGTGAGCTCGATCAGCCGGTCGACCTGGCCGCGGATCACCTCGGCGCCGCCCACCGGCCGGCGCAGCGCGCACTCGTCCACCACGGCCCATACCGTGGGCGCGTCCGGCTCGGTCAGCCTGCGCCGGCGGGTCATCCGCAGGCGGACCCGGCGTTCGATGTCCTCTTCCGGGGTGTCGAAGTGCACGAGCCGGATGACCGCACGGGCGTAGTCCTCGGTCTGCAGCAGCCCCGGCACGAACTGGACCTCGTAGGTCCGGATGAGGGACGCGGCCTCCTCAAGGCCGATGTACGGCTCGAACCAGGCGGGCAGCAGATCGTTGTAGTGCTGCCACCAGCCGGGGGTGTTGGCCCGCCGGGCGAGCGCGAGCAGCGCCGATCGCTCCGACAGGTCGGTGACCCCGTAGAGGGTCAGCAGGTCCTCCACGTCGCGCTCCTTGAAGCCGACCCGGCCCAGCTCCATCCGGCTGATCTTGGAGTGGGACGCCCGGATCGGATGCGCGGCGGCATCGGTGGAGATCCCGCGGGCCTCGCGCAGGCGGCGAAGCTGGGTGCCCAGCAGGATCCTGACCACCGTGGGCCCGCCACGGGGATAGGTCAGAAGGTGGCCGGCTGGCGGATCGCGATCCGCTTGAGTGCCGCTCATCGTTGGTCCCCCGCGCATTTTCGGGTCCGTTGACGAATGAAAGTCTGCCACAGCCGAGACCAGCACAATAGCCGGGTACGTGAATGTGACTCGCACATGCCGAACGAGAGTTTCCGCTGTGTTAAGGAGAATTCAATCTCGTATTGCAGCTCACGGGATATCCCAGGTGAATCGGTGGGTGTGGATGCCATAGTAGATGAACGGCTCGACCTTGCTGACGCCCTCGATCGGCTTCAGCGAGTCCTCGACGAGGTCCAGGAGCTCCTGCGGGGAACGGCAGACGACCTCGGCGAACAGGTCGTAGCCGCCCGAGGTGAGCACCACGTAGATGACCTGCGGCAGGCTCCCGACCACGTCGGCCACCCGCCGTACGTCCCCGTCGGCATGGATGCCGATCATGGCCATCATCGGCCAGCCGAGCGCGAGCGGGTCGGTGACTCCGACGACCTGCAGGACGCCCGCGTCGAGTAGCCGCTGGACCCGCTGCCGGGTGGCGGGGGCGGACAGGCCGATCCGTTCACCCAGCGCGGCATAGGAGATGCGCCCGTCGGACTGCATCTCCTTCAGGATCGTCCTGTCGAGATCGTCGAGCGCGATCACGAGACCAGTTCGGCGACGGCGGCGGCGAAGACCGTGGTGTGCAGGTCCACGTCCGCCGTGGTGGTCTCCGGGCACATCAGCGCCATGTTGTGGAACGGGGTCATGAGGATGTCCCTGTTGTGGGTGTAGAGGTGCAGGTAGTCGTCGAGGTCGGCGTCCCCTGCGGCGTGCGACTGGCCGCCGTTGACCGGAGCGGGGGAGGCGAAACGGTACTCCGCGCGGGCGCCGAGCTGGGAGATCGACCAGGGGACCCGGTGCTCGGCGAGAACCCCGCGGACCCCGTCGGTGAACCGGGTCGCCAGTTCGGTCATCCGGGCGAACGCGTCGTCGGTCAGCACCTCCTCCAGGGTGGCCCGCATCGCCGTCACCGACAGCGCGTTACCGGCCAGCGTGCCGCCCACCCCGCCGACGTCGACGAGGTCGGCGTCCTTCTGCGCGGCGATCCGCTCGGCGACCTCGGCGCTGAGGCCGTACGCCCCGGCGGGCACGCCGCCCGCGATGGCCTTGCCGATCGTCACGATGTCGGGTTCCAGGCCCCAGGCTCCGGTGCAGCCTCCGGGCCCGGCCGAGAAGGTGTGCGTCTCGTCGTTGACGAGCAGCGTCCCCGTCGCGCGGGTCAGCTCACGTACCTTCTGCAGGAAGCCGGGTTCCGGCAGCACGATCCCGATGTTGGTGAGGGCGGGCTCCATCAGCACGCAGGCCACGTCCCCGTGGGCGAGTTCCCGTTCCAGGGCCGCGGCGTCGTTGAACTCCACGATCCGGGTCGTGCGGGTCGGGTCGATGGCGGGGCCCACGTTCCCGTGCCGGGAGACCGGCCGGCCGGCGGCGTCCAGCGAGATCAGCGTCTCGTCGACGCTGCCGTGGTAGCAGTAGTTGAAGACCAGGATCTTCGGGCGGCCGGTGATCTGCCGGGCCAGCCTGATCACCCAGCGGTTCGCGTCGGTGGCGGTGAGACTGAAGCTCCACAGCGGCAGGCCGAACCGGCGGCCGAGCTCGGCACCGACCCAGAGCGCGTCCTGGGAGGGCAGCATCGTGGTGATGCCGCCCTGCTCGGCGATCCGCCGCTGTACGGCCTTGACGGTCCGGCGCGGGGAGTGGCCGGCCATCGCGCCGGTGTCGCCGAGACAGAAGTCGGTGTAGGTGTGCCCGTCCAGGTCGGTGATCCTGGCGCCGTGCGCCTCCGCGAGATAGACCGGGAAGCCGCCCGCCGCCAGGTTCATCCACGTCATCGGCACTCCGCCGAGCAGGGAGGACTG
Source organism: Actinomycetes bacterium (assembly GCA_025964615.1). GTDB lineage: Bacteria > Actinomycetota > Actinomycetes > Streptosporangiales > Streptosporangiaceae > RYN-227. The sequence continues at coordinate 10,716 of JAOPYM010000486.1, read as the reverse complement.
GGCGTCCGCGTAGGCCTGACGGCTGAGCGGGTGACGTTCGGTGTAGGTGGCCCGCTCCCGGGACACCAGCGAAGCTAGGTGCGCACGATCGATCATGCCGCCAGGCTACATTGAATCGAAGGTATTTGAGAAGTTTGACCTTTGAATCAGTTGTACGTAGTGGATGTGCCTACTGTGCGGGGGCCGGGCTTCTGCGGGGGATGAGCAGGATGGGCACCAGCGCCGCCACGATGATCGCGAGCGACCACCAGAAGGTGTCGCCGAAGGCACCGGTCAGCTGGACGGCGGCGCCGGGACTGCGGATCGCGGCGACCGCGCCGAGGCTTCCGCCGGTGTGCGGGAAGCGGTCGCGCAGGTAGTTCTGCAGTACCACCGCGAGGGCGGCCGTGCCGAACGCGCCGCCGATGCGGACCAGGATGTTGAACGCCGTGGTCGCGTTGGGCACGTCGGACCTGGACAGTCCCCGGTACGCGCCGCCCATCATCGCGGGCATCATGAGACCGTGCCCGAGCCCGACCACGAACGCGGCGGCGGTGAGCAGGTACGTGCTGGTGTCCACCTGGATCCGGGTGAAGACCAGGACCCCGGCGAGCACGATCACCGCGCCGGCCGCGGCGAGGGTACGGGACCCCATCCGGTCGGTCAGCCGGCCGGAGATCGGCATGGTGATCATCGCACCCAGTCCGAGTGGCGCGAACAGCAGGCCGGACTGCAACGGGCTGTTGTGCCGCACCAGCTGGAAGTAGAGCGGCAGCAGCACGAACAGGGCGAACAGCGAGCCGGAATAGATGAAGATGCCGATCGAGGTGGTACTGAACGAGCGGTTGCGGAACACCCGGATGTCGACCAGCGCGTCCTGCCCGCGCCGTAGCGAGTGCACTGCGAACGCCGCGATGAGCACCGCGCCCACCCCGACCCCGCCGAGGAACTTCCCGCTGGTCAGGCCGCTTCCGCTGCCCGCCTCCGACAGCCCGTAGACCAGGGCGGCGAGGCCGGGGGAGAGCAGGGCCAGGCCCAGGGTGTCGAGCCTGGCATCGGCCTTGCGGTCGGCGTCGCGCGGCAGCAGCCGAACGGCGAGCACCAGGGCGATCACGCAGAACGGCACGTTCACGAAGAACATCCACCGCCAGCTCAGGTGATCCACGATGAGGCCGCCGATGATCGGGCCGAGCACCGGGCCGAGCATCGCGGGGACCGCCACGACGGCCATCACCCGGCCCATCCGCTCGGGGCCCGCCGCGCGGGCCAGCATGGTCTGCCCGATCGGCATGAGGAGGCCGCCGCCGAAGCCCTGCACGATCCGGAAGGCGATCAGGCTGCCGACCGACCAGGCGGCGCCGCAGAGCGCGGAGCCGCTGATGAACAGGACCAGCGAGATCAGCCACATCGTCCTGGCGCCGAAGCGTTCGACCGCCCATCCCGTGATCGGGATCGCCATGGACAGCGCGAGCGTGTACCCGGTGACCACCCACTGGATGGTGGACAGCGAGGTGTGGAAGCTGGTGCCGAGCGTCTTGATCGCGACGGTGACGATGGTCGTGTCGAGGATCGTCATGATCGCACCGGAGAGCACGACGAGGGCGAGTCGTCGCAGCGCCGGATCGAACCCTTGGTCGGCTCCCGTGCGGGTCGCCTGTGCAGTCGTCATATTCGGGAGGTCCCTCCGTACGGTGTCCTTCAGACCGTACACCGTATCGCTCTGCCCGTACAGTGTACCTTCAGATGGATACGCTGTACGAGTACGATCGGAGCGTGGTAGGAAGTCGATCGGACCGCGAATGCGGCCAGCCCATCTGGGCGCGTACCAAGGACGCGCCCAGGCCGGCGCTCAGCCGTGCGGCGATCGTCGCGGCTGCCATCGCGATCGCCGATGCCGAGGGCATCGACGCGGTCTCGATCCGCCGTGTTGCGGCCGAGCTCGGAACCCGCGCGATGAGCCTCTACACCTACATCGCGCGCAAGGAGGACCTTCTCGACCTGATGGGCGACGAGATCAATGCCGAGCTGGTCGTCGAGGGAGAACTGCCCGCGCACTGGCGGGATGCGATCTCCGAGATCTCCCGCCTGACCCTGCACACCATGCTCCGGCACCCGTGGGCGGTGGACCTGAAGGGCCGGCGGCTGGCGCTCGGGCCCAACGGGCTCCGGCACGCAGATCAGTCCCTGGAGGCTCTGAGCGGCCTCGGTCTGGCCAACAAAGACGTGTACGCCGTCATGCGCTCCATCGACGAGTACGTCCTCGGGTACGGGGTGCACGAGTCCCTCGCCCGGACGCGCAACGATGAGGTGCACCTCAGGGAGTACTTCGACGAGGTCGCCGCAGGCGGCGAGTACCCGTACCTGGCGCCGCTGCTGCGCGACGGCATGCTGTCCAAGGAGCACACCTTCGAGCGCGGCCTGAAATGGCTGCTCGACGGCATCGAGCGGGAATTCGGATCGAACGTGACGAAGCTCTCCGGCACCTGACCGAACGGCAGATCCGCCGCATGGCTCAATAGGAGTGGAAGGAAATCACTCCTGTTGGGGGATGCGGTTATGACAGATCTGCGGAATGTCCATGTCCTGACCTCAGGTGCGGTCTCGCCGGAGGAGGCCGCGCACGCGCGCGAGGTCGTCGCCTCCGCGGTGGAGCGGCTCGGCCCGCCGCCGGCGACCGCCAGCGTCATGCTGACCGTCGTCGCCGATCCGGACCTGCCGCGTCCCGCGCTGATGCGGGTGACCGTCGACCACGGCGGGCGGATCGTGCGCGCCCAGGCGGCTGCGCCGAGTCCGCGTGAGGCCGTCGACCTGCTGCATGCGCGGCTCGCGGTCCGGATGGCCTACCTGCGGGCCGGCTGACGCCGGTCCGAACTTTGTCCTCGCCCGCCGAGTCAGAGCTTGTGGCACTTCTGTCATTGATGCGTTGGTTTGGGTCGGGTTCGTACGGCGCGTGACCGGTCGTACGGAAAACGAGGAGGTCGAGCGGTGACGCAGTACCCAGGGGCGGCACCAGAAACGGCACCGTGGGGGGTTCCGCCGGTGGCACCGCCCCCGCGCAGGTCGTCGCGGCGCGGCCGGCTCTGGGCGGTGCTGATCCTGGTGATCCTGCTCGCCGGCGTGGTCGCGGGGCAGTTCCTGCGGCCGCTCCCGGTCCGTACCCTCCGATTGACCACCGTCTCGCAGCACACCTTCACCGGCACGGCCCCCGTACTGCCGTGGCCCGCCGGCGGCCAGGCCGCCGTCGCGGTCGACGGCCTCGGTTCGCTCGGCGGCTCGGGCGGCGAGGCGCCCACGTCCACCGCGAGCGTCGCCAAGGTCATGACCGCGTACGTCTTCCTCAAGGACCATCCGCTGCCGGCCGGTGCCGGCGGGCCCACCTTCACCATCTCCCAGCAGGAGGCCCAGCGCCTGCAGTGGCGCAAGGCGCGCGACGAGAGCAACATCACCGTGACGGCGGGGGAGCCGTTCACCGAACGCCAGGCCCTGGAGGCGCTGCTGCTCGTGTCGGCCAACAGCCTGGCGCACGAACTGGCCCGCTGGGACGCCGGTGACGACGGGCCCTTCGCCGCGAAGATGAACGCCACGGCCCGCGAACTCGACATGACCCACACCACCTACACCGATCCGAGCGGCTTCGACCCGGCCACCGTCAGTACCGCCGCGGACCAGGTGAAGCTGCTGACCGCCGCCATGAAGCTGCCCGCCTTCGCCACCGTGGTGGCCGAGCCGGACTACCTCTCGCCCAGCGGGAGCGACGCGAAGCACAGTTCCAACACGCTCCTCGGCAAGGACGGCGTGATCGGCGGGAAGACCGGATTCACCAGCGCGGCGGGCGGCAACTTCGTGGTGGCGGCGCAGGACAAGGGACGGCTCATCGTCGGCGCGGTGATGAACCAGAAGACGACCACGGGCGCGGGTACGGCGATCCGCGCGGCCCAGAAGCTGGTCGCCGCCACTGAGCAGGCACTCGTCAGCGTCACCATCGCGCGCCAGGGAGACGTCGTGGCGCAGATCGACGACGGTCTCGGCGGCCGGACGCCGGTGGCCGCCGCCGCGCCGGTCACCGTCGTGGGCTGGCCGGGCCTGACGGTGCCCATCGCGGTGGAGGACACCATGCCGGCACACCCGGTGAGCGGAGATCAGCCGGGTGTGATCAATACTGGGGGGGCGCGCACCGGCCTCGTGCTCAAGGAATCGCTGCCGGGGCCTTCCCTGGTAGGGCGGATCATCCGGCTGAACTGATCGGGTCGCTGGGGAATACGGGCACGCGTAGTCATGTTCGGCACGTCGGCAACGATCGGCGTGAACATCCCGGAGGTACCTGATGAGCAAGCTCACCGATGGCGCGAAGGACCTGCTGAACCGGCCCCTGCACGCCTGGGTGACCACCGTACGGCCCGACGGCTCGCTGCAGAGCACCGTCGTGTGGGTAACCGTCGACGGCGATGACGTCCTCTTCAACACCGCCGTCGGACGCGCCAAGGAGAAGAACCTGCGTGCGGACCCGCGGGTGTCGATCAGCGTCCTCGATCCGGAGGACCGCTACCACTTCGTCAGCGTCTCGGGCAACGGGGTCCTGGAGCTCGACGGAGCCGATGAGGTCATCGACAGGCTGGCGAAGAAGTACCTGGGCAAGGACTCCTACCCGTTCCGGCAGGAGGGGGAGCAGCGTGTCACCGTGCGCGTCACCCCCGAGCACGTCATCTACAGCCCGGGCGGCTGAGTCCACGTGTACGCAGAGCCCTCGTCCCAGGACGGGGGCTCTTCTGTCTTCACGTGCCCGTTGGGGCTCTGCCGTGGGTGCCGCTCCCAGATCCCTGCCCACCGGCGGTCGTGCTCGTCGCGACGGGTACGGGGCCGGCCGTGCAGGTCCGTGTGGCGAGTGCGCAGACCGAAGAGGATCACATGGCCGAGGTAGGCGCCGAGGACGGCGAGAACGGCGACGAGCAAGAAGTCGATCATCATGAGGTGCACCCCCTGCGTGGGCTGGCTCACCTCAAAGAATAGGTCATCATACAGTCGATGTACATACAATGACTGTATGAACGCCTCACGATTGAAGCAGTATTGACAGCAGGTGGATGGCATCTGCATACTGGATGCATATGGATGCCTCATCGCCGCCGTTGAGGAGACCTCGCGTGCAGACCCAGAACCATGGCACCCCCGTAGAGCCCGAGCCCCGGCCTCCGGCCGACCCGCCCCGTACCAGCGGTGAGCGTGTGACGGTCAACCTGACCGCCAGGGCCGCCGAGGCACTTCACGAGTCGGCGGAGATCACCGGTGACACCAAGACCGACACGATCAACCGCGCGCTGCTGATCTATGCGTTCCTGCACAAGACGATGCGGGACGGCGGTGCGGTCTACGCCCGCGACGCCGGGTCCGGCGAACTCGAGCGGGTGCGTTTCCTGTGACTCACCAGCCACTTCACCGCCACTTCACCGCCACTTGACCGGCAGGAATCTCTATGCCGTCGCCAGTATCCGCGGCGCCATCACGACCAGTGCCCGGGACTGCGGCGCCGCCGGTTCCGTGACCAGGCGCGCGGCCTCCGCCTGCAGCGCCTCAGTGATCGGTTTCTGGAAGAGGCTGCCGGAGGGGCAGCGGTCGGGCGTCTCCCGATCATCGACGAACGTGAAACCCTGAGCCTGGTAGTACCGGTGCAGATCGTCGTTGTCGGTCCAGACGTCGATCCGGATCTGCTGCACGGTCGCATCCTCCGAGTGCCCGCGCTTCCCCGCCCAGTTGAGGAGTTCCGCGCCGAGGCCGATCCCGGTGTAGTTCCTGCCGACCACGAGGCGGTGCAGGTAGACGGCGGGAGTCTCCCGCTCGTCTGCGGTCCACAGGTGGGGGTTGCCGGTCATCTCGATGGTGACGCTCGCGGCCGGCTTGACGCCGTCCCAGACGATCCACGTATGCCCGTCGATGAGCCCGCCCCAGATCCGTTTTCTGCGACCCTCGTGCGAGGGCCAGGGGCGGTTCCACTGGCTGGTGTCCTTGTCCCTGCGCAACCAGTCCGCCGCATCGTCGATGAGTGCGGTGACGGTCGTCTGGTGTTCGGTCGTCGCTCGACGGACCTGAAACTGTTCGGCGGCCATGGCTCCGGAACGGGGGCTCGCTCCCCTGGGGAGGAGTGGGCGGACAGGTCAATCGGTGGCCTCGCGGCACGCCGGGGCCTTGATGACCGAGCCGGGCGCGCCGTCCTGGTCGTAGGCGATATACGGGATACCGGCACCGCGGGGCCGGCGATGGAACTCCGCCTGGCGGCGGTCCGGCGAAGGCACCCTGACATGGAACGGCATGGGCCGGATCGGCTCCCCTCGAGGGCCGAACACGTCGGCCGCGGTCCGGCTGCGGAGACGCCTGGAGCTCTCCCGCCACTTCGGCTGCCCTGCCATCGACCGGTTCCCTCTCGCTCCGGGGGGTGACATCCTCCCCCAGTATGCCCCTTGGGGGCATTTGCGAGGTATGGCCGAATATGTTTCCTTTTACACAGTAGTGTCGGTCGGCAGGGTTGCCGGGAATCGCTTCACCAGGTGGTGCTTGCGGATCAGTACGAGTACCACCGTGACCATCGCGCCGATTACCATCACGGCCGGCGCTCTGTGCAGTGGTCCGATACCCGCGACGTCGGCCGGTTGGCGCACGATGACCGGTGTTGCGCGGTCGGTTGGTTCACCGTCAAGCTGCGTGGTGAGGTCGTGGACCAGCCGGACCTCTTCTCTGTCCACAACACCTCCTTCTCTGGCAGTGCGTCACGCCCGCGTCCGCGGATGCGAGATCAGTGGTCGATCGAGTGCTTCTCCCAGAGTCCGACCGACCGGCGATCGTACTCGTCCCGGCGGCTCTCCGGGGTGGTGTGGAGATGGGTGTTGCGGGTGCGGAGACCGAAGCCGTACACGTGCCCGGCGAAGGCGCCGAAGGCGAGGGCGGCGGCGGCGAGAGTCACGGTGATCATTGCTTGCTCCCATTCGGGTGAGCGGGGGTGGCCCGGCGCCCAGCGCGCCGGGAGTGGTGCGTCCTACCTGGCATGTTGCGTTGCCGATCAGAGTTCGGCTGTGCCAGATGACGTCTTTGTGAAGCTGCGCTGATCACACCCACCGGCAGTGCACGGCGTGGCACGATGATCAGGACATTTTTCGCTGATCGGCTCATTAGCGTGGTGGGCGGCGAGGCTGTCTGCAGATTGATAGGGCGAGTCACTCTCCACAGACGTGACCAGCGGTGTAGTCTCGAACCTATGAACCTGTTCATACCACTCATCCCTACCTGAACCCTACCAAGGGTCTTACCGGGATCAAGATGGATAAAACCTCCCTGAAGGACTTAATCCGGAAGGGTGGCTTGACGGGTTCGAACGGTCTGATTGGGATGAGGGATGGTCATGGCGGATTCCAAGCCGCAGTACATCTTGATCGCGGAGGATCTCCAGCGTCGGATCGACGCTGGAGAACTCGTGCCGGGCGACCGGCTCCCCACTGAGGCTGAGCTGGCGAAAAGGTGGAACGTCTCGGGCAGTACGGTCAAGGACGCGCTCAAGGAACTCCGCAAGAACGGGAGGGTCTCCACTCGCCCGAGGGAGGGGAGCTTCGTCACCGGCCGTGTCGAGCCCTTCGTGATCACGCTGAGTAAGGTGGAGCTGCCAGGCGATCTCGCCGGTACCGGGTTCGGCGGTGGCGAGGGCAAGGCGTTCGAGGAGGAGGCCGCGCTCCAGGGGCACAGCGCCCGTACCACCAGACCAGCGGTGGCGATCAGGCCGGCCACGCCCTTGCAGATCAAGGAACTGCAGATCCCGACGAGTGAGACAGACGAGGGTCTCCCGCAGATCGTCAGTCGTATGCAGGAACGGTTTCTTGGCGATACCCCCAATTCCCTGCAGACCTCCTACTTCTCCCTGAAGCGTGCTCTGACAGCGCCTCTCCTCCTGAACGCGGAGGATATCGAGCAGGGCACCGTCGCCTATCTCCATTCGCTGGGACTCACCCAGACCTGGTACAAAGATGTCATCGATGCGCGCCAGCCCACCCCTGATGAGCTGGCCTTCTTCGGTCTGTCCAAGGGAAGTCTTGCGGTTCTCGTCCATTCACGCACCGCGTACGACAAGGACAAGCTGCCCTTCCGGCTGACCGTCACCGTATACGCGTCCGGCCGAAATGAGATTCGTAGTTTCGGCGGGGACGTTCCAGCGGAGTTCGAACCGCTGGGGGAGCCCTGATCCATATCCGGCCGCGCAGGCCGTCGGCCGGAAGGGCTCCACTTCCCACGGTGCGGCATTCTCTCTCGCGGCGAGGTCGCGCGGGGGGCGTCGTCACCCACATCCAAAGGAATCCGATATGACAGACGACAACCTGCCGGCGCCGCACCCGGTCGCCGAGGTCGACGCCCACCGGCCGTACATCACTCTCGTGGTCATGGCCCTCAGCGCTCAGGGTGTGCGGGCGGAGCGGAGCTGGATGGACCCGATGGGGCCGATCGATGCCACGATCGTCCTGCCGGGCTCCATCGCGCTGGTCTGGGACGAGTGGACCGGCTGGAACATCGGCACGTACGAGTCGGGCCGGCAAGGTGAGCGCACCGTTCTGCGCGACAAGGTCAAGCTCGCCGCCGACGCGAAGACCGCCGCCGCCGACGTGGCCACCATGGCAGTGGCCGAACTGGCGGCATCCTTCCAGTTCGCGTGCGTCTAGCCCGATGAGGCGAGGGGGCCCGGCTCAGGCCGGGCCCCCTCTGCTCCGGAGGCGGCCAGGAGACTCGCGAGACATATCAAGACCGGCGGCCAGCAGCAGGAAGACGCACGCGACGATGTACTTCACACCGGCGCTGAGCCCGAGCAGCGCCATCCCGTTGTCGATTACCGCCATCAGGGTGCCGCCGAGAACGGCGCCGACCACCCTGCCCGTACCGCCGAACAGGCTCGTGCCGCCGATGACCGCGGCGGCGATCGCGTAGAGCAGCACGTTGATGCCGCCGGTGTTCGCATCGACGGAGTTGGCGTGCGATACCGCGACGACTCCGCCGAGGGCGGCCATCAGCGAGCAGATCACGAACGCCGACCTGCGGAGCTTCGCGACATTGATGGCATCGGGGCTGGGGCGATGGGCGGCGTGGTCGCGTCCGGCGACGTACAGACGGCGCCCGTAGGCGGTGCGGCGCAGCACGAACGTCCACCACATGATCAGCGCCGCCGTGACCGGCACGACGATGGGCACACCCCGGAGGGTAGCGATGTCGGGGTGCGGACTGCGTTCCAGGTTGAAGACGAACACCATCACCGCAGACAGCACGGTGACCAGGGTGATCCGCCAGGCGATCACCGGCATCGGGTCGGCCGCGGCACCGCGGTGGTGCACGCCCTTGCGCTTGCGCCGAAACTCGATCATGACGTACATGGCCACGCCCGCCAGCCAGAACAGCCAGCCGAGGGCCGGGGTGACGTCGCCGTTCGCGATCGCCAGGAGGGCCTTGTCCTGGATCGAGATGTTGATACCTCCTCCGATCAGGAGCAGCGCCACTCCCTGCAGGCCGAGCAGCGCCGCCAGCGTCACGATGAAGGAGGGCATGCGGGTCCGCACCACGAGCAGCCCCAGGGTGGTGCCGATGGCGGCCCCGGTGAGCAGCGCCCCCGCGACCGCGACGTACCACGGCAGCCAGCCGGTGCCCGCAAGGCGTGCCGCCACCGCGCCGCACACCCCGCTGGTGTAGCCGACCGACAGGTCGATCTCGCCGAGCAGCAGCACGAAGACCAGACCCATCGCGATGATGCCGATCGTCGCCGCCTGGGTGACCAGATTGGCCAGGTTCGCCGGCGACAGGAATGCCGGCCGCAGCAGGGCGAAGACGGTACTGCAGGCGATCAGGCCGCCCAGCGCGGGCAGCGCGCCGAGTTCTCCGCGCGACAGGCGGGCCAGGTACTGATGGGCGTACGCGTCGGTGGACGGTGTGGTGGGCGCGTGCGGGGTGTACACGGCAGGCTCCGATCTGCATGCCTCGATGAGCCGGCCCCCCAAGACCGGAATGAACCCACAAAGGCTCAATGTTGTGCGGGACAACATATTTTGGAACTCATGTGTGAAGCAAGTCACAACATCGAACCGGGCCGGTCCAGGGGCGCGCCGCTCACCGTTCGGCAGGTGCCTCGGATGAGAACGGGTCCTCGTACCGGACGGTGATCGCAGGCTGGTCGCCGGGATCGGCGGCGTCCACCGGGCCGGGCCGGCGACGGCGGATCCGGGTGCCCACGTGGGCACCGCACAGCAGCAGGACCACTACGGCGGCGAGGCTGCCGCCCCAGAGCATCGCGGGGTTCCCCGCCCGGGAGACGTTCGCGGCGGGCACTGCGCCCGTGCCAGCCTGTCCACCAGGAAGCGCGAACTGGGGGACCGTACCGGCGGGCGCTGCGGCCTTCCCCGATTTCCCCGGCTTGGCGGACGGTGAACCCGGCGTGGCACTCGCGCTCGCACTCGCACTGGCGCTCGCACCCGTGCTGGGCTTGGCGCTTGCGGGCGGGCCGCTGACGGTGACGCTCGCCCGGGAGCCGGCCGAGCCGATCAGCCCGCCCGCGCCGTCACTGCGCTGGGCCGTCACCGTGACGGCGACCGAGCCGGACTTGCCGGCCGGCAGTCCGAAGGCGGCCGAACAGGAGGCGCCCGCACAGAACGCGGCGGTCTGGCCGCTGCGCGAACCGGCGTCCCCGGCGACGGAGTAGCCGCGCAGGTCGCTCTCCCCGCCGCGGCT
>JAOPYM010000457.1 GCA_025964615.1 Actinomycetes bacterium | reverse complement strand
GTGAGCACCATCGTGTTGTAGACGATGCCCGGCCGGTCGCTCGCCTCGGTGAGCCCGTAGATGACGTGAATCCCCCGGTCGGCGGCCTTGGCGGCGATGGCCTGCACACTCGGGCCGCCCGGTACCGGCTCGGCCACCTCGAACATGCGCGTGATGGCCTCTTCGGAGTCGCCCACCCTGAAGTTCGGCGGATAGCCCTGCAGGCTGGTCTCCGGGAACACGACCAGATCCGCACCGTCGTCGGCGGCTTCGTCGATATAGGACAGGTGGAGTTCGAGGCTCTTGGCAACGTCGTAGGTGGGCGGGAAAGCACAGGTCGCGATCTTGGTCATCTTCGTTCTCTCTGCTCATGTTCGGCGGTGTGATCAACGAGTACTACGGGGCGGCGTAACAGGTCCCATGAATTCGCAGGCCAACACGGGTGCGATGAGTTCTGGAGCGGTAAAGGCGTCCGCGTCCTTGCCGCCGATGACATTCTGGATTCGGTGGGACAACGGTCCTCGTCGTTCGGTGGGCAACGTTTGAAGGGCTGAGATGACGTTCATGGGGATGTCGTTCACCGAGCTTCGCGAGCCTCGACTGAGATGAAAGAGATGTAGATGCCTCACTCCGCACCTGTGTCGGGCCGATCCAGCCGGGCGGGACAAGATCGAGGCGAGTACGGCGGCGAGAACGACAAGGCCCGGCAGAAGCGAAAAAACGGGCCGGACCTGGAAGAACAGGCCGCTGATAAGGCGCGACATTGCCGGTCATGTTCGCAGTGAACAGGCGACCGAGACCGAGGTAGCTGGCGGCGTCCACCGATCCGGTAACCGAGGTCAGGAGAAGGAGAAGCGTGATGCGGGTGTTCTCACGAGGGAGGCCGAAAAGCCGTCCGGAGATGGCCGTTGGGTGATCGACGCGATATGCCTGCTGAGATAGTCCGCTCACCAGATCGCCTCTGGTTCTCGGCCGGGCACGGTGCCAGTTGTCGGATGGGATGTCACCACGCCGCGACCGCCCCGTCCGAGCGAGGGTCGGCACCGCCTACCAGCACGCCACCGGAGTTCACTTCGATGACCTGGGCGTGGCCCATGAGCTCCTCCCATGGCCCCAGCCGGACGATCTCGTGGCCACGCGCTTTCAGTTCGTCGACTATGCGGCGCGACAGACGTGACTCGACGTAGACGCGGGATTGCTCGCGGGTCGTGACGTCGCTGTACCAGCGTGGCGCCGCGATGGCTTCGGCCGGGTCGAGTCCCTCATCGACCATCTGTACCAGCAACTGGAGCTGCGTCTGTGGCTGTCCTGTTCCGCCCATCGCACCCAGGACGAAGCGGACCTGTCCACCGTCGAGTGCCAACCCGGGTACCAGGGTGTGCGGCGGGCGGTGGCCACCTTGCAGTTCGTTGGGCGCCCCGCGTTGGAGGGAAGACGACGAGGCACGGTTCTGGAGAAAGAATCCATGTCCTGTGACCGGAACGCCGCTGCCGAAATCGTCGAACAAACTTTGCGTGAGGGAGACAGCCATGCCATCACAGTCCACCACAGCCAGGTGGGCGGTGTCGCCGTCCCGCTCTCGGCTCACCGGTCCCGGCATCGCGGACTCGTCGATCGCCGACGTCCAGGTGGGCTGCGCTGCGGTGGGCGAAATCATCGCGGCCCGCAGCCGCAGATAGCTCTCGTCGAGGAGAGCATCGGGTTTCAGGCGCGCGTAAGCCGGGTCCATGACGTGCGATTCGCAGTCGGCGCGAGCGGCGCGCAGAGCCTCGATCAAGAGGTGATGGGCCTGGCTCGCATCAAGCTTGAGCGGCCCCGAATCGCGGCCGTCGACCGTACGCAGAGCGGCCAGGAGAACCGTACCTTGAGTGTTGGGAGGCGGTTGAAATATTTCCAGGCCCCTCCACTGGACGCTGAGCGGCGAGTCCCACCGGGGTTCGCAGCGCGCCAGATCAGACTCGCTCAGCCATCCTCCGCGGCTTACAACCGCGTCGGCGATCGCCTCTGCGAGCTGTCCGTTGTACATGCTCTTTCCCCCTGATCGACCGAGTTGCCGCAGCGTGTCGGCGAGCAGGGGTTGGACGAGCTTGTCGTAGAGCGCCGGGATACCAGAGCGTAGAAACCATTCGACGCCGTCCTGGCTGGCCCGCAGGAGCGGCTCTGCCGCCACAATGGAGGCTCGCAGGTGGCGGCCGATGATGAAGCCCTGTTCGGCGATCGTGATTGCGGGCTTGAGGACCTCGTCCAGAGAACGCGTGCCGAACCGCTCGAGTGCCGTGGCCCACCCGGCGACCGCGCCGGGGACGGTCACCGCCCACGCCGAGCGTGTCGGTACCGTGCTGTGCCCCAGGGCACGGAGCTCATCGGCGTTGGCGGACTCCGGGATCACGCCGGAGGCGTTGAGTGCCTGAGGCGGTGCGTCCGGGGGTGCGATGAGCCAGAACGCGTCACCACCCGGTGAGCATTGCATCGGGACCACTACCATCAACGCCGCGCTCGTCGCGACGGCGGCGTCGACGGCGTTTCCGCCGCTACGCAGCACGTCAAGGCCGGCCTGCGCGGCGAGGGGATGCGCCGCACTGACCATGCCGCGCTCGCCGAGGATCGGGCGGAACCCGCTCCGGTATGGTCGCTGACCTGGTACCGAGGCCGTCCAGGGCCAGCCGGTCCGGGCCATCGATCGAGACGAACCGCCTTGGGCGCGCTGGGGCCGGGGCACTGTCATCTGAGGATCCTTTCGAGGAACTGCTGTGTTCGTTCGTGCCCAGGTGCTCCAAAGAATTCCGTTGGTGCGGCGCGCTCGATGATGCGGCCCCGGTCCATCATGACGACCTCGTCGGCGACCTCCCTCGCGAACGCCATCTCGTGGGTAACTACGACCATCGTCATACCGGTCTGCGCGAGGTCCTTCATCACTTCGAGTACTTCGCCGATCATCTCCGGATCAAGTGCGCTCGTCGGCTCGTCGAACAGCATTATCTTCGGTTGCATGGCCAGTGCACGGGCGATGGCCACACGCTGCTGTTGACCACCGGACAGGTGGCTGGGGTACGAGGATGCCTTGGACTCCAAACCGACGCGCTCCAGCAGCCGCATTCCCGTCTCCTTCGCCTGTTCGCGGGACACACCTCGAACGAGGACAGGAGCAACGGTGATGTTCTCCAGTGTCGTCAGATGAGGGAACAGGTTGAAGCGCTGGAAGACCATGCCGACTTCCATCCGTTGCTTCGCTATGCGGCGTTCGGTGTCTTCGACGAGCTTGCCGCGGACATTCCGGTAACCGATCGAATGTCCGTTGACGAGGATCTCTCCACGATCGATCCTCTCCAGGTGGTTCAGGCAGCGCAGAAACGTGCTCTTGCCGGATCCCGACGGGCCGACGATGACAACGACTTCCTGCTCCTTGACGGTCAAGCTCACGTCATCGAGGACGTGCAGATCGCCGTACCATTTATCGACAGATGTCGCTTCGACGACATGCTGCGCAGTGCCGTTAATGGAGTCTGTCATCGGGCGGCCTTCATACGTGATCCGATCATGCGTTCGCGTAGTGTCGCGCGGCTCGACACCGGTGCGACGACACGGTCCGATCGGGCCAAGCGCGCCTCGATGCGAGCCTGGATGAAAGTCCATGCAGACGTCAGCATCAGATACCAGATGCCGGCGACGGCGAAGATTTCGAATGTTTTGAAAGTCGCCGAGTTGATGTTCTGGGCAGCACCGAACAGCTCACTCACCCCGATGACGCTCAACAATGACGTGGACTTGAGCATCACGGTGAAGTCGCTGCCCAGCGGCGGTACGACGATCCGCGCCGCCTGGGGCAGGACCACCTTCCGCATGCTCGTCCAAGGGGTCA
>JAOPYM010000455.1 GCA_025964615.1 Actinomycetes bacterium | reverse complement strand
CCGGATCTGTCGAGGAACCGCTGCGGACCCTCATCGTGATGACCGCCATCGTCCTCGACCTGATCCTGCACGAGTCCAAGAGCTAGGTGCTTGGGCCGCGTGGCCTGGACTGAGGAGCGAGGGAGCGAAGCGACTGAGTGACGAGGGAAGGCCGCGCGTCAAGGCCCAAGCGCCGCGCGAGCGGAGCGAGCGCCAGCAAACAGCGTCAACTCAGGTCAGCGCGCGGGCCGGGAGGCCGTGCGGGCCCGCCTCGGCGAGCACCGTCTCCGCTGCGCCGCCCACCCGTACGGCCAGCTGAAAGCGGGACTTCCCGCCGACCGTGCGCGGCTCGAACGAGACGTGGGCGAACCCCGCGTCCGCCGTGCTCGCGTCGGCGAGGCGGTCGAGTTCACCCTCGACGCGTGCCCATTCGGCGGCCGGGACGTACTGCTGCATGATCGAGTGCCAGACGACCGTGAGGGTGCGTGCTTGAAGGATGTGCCGGTTGGGGAGAAGATTCATGATGATCACATCTATGGACGTACCCGCACTGCTCGCCGCCCTGACGCTGGCGGAGAAGGCCTCGCTGTGCTCGGGATCGGGTTACTGGCACACCCAGGGCATTGAGCGCCTCGGCATCCCCTCGGTGATGGTGACCGACGGCCCCCACGGACTGCGCAAACAGCGGGACCGGCACAATCAGCTCGGGTTGCGCGGCAGCGTCCCGGCCACCTGCTTCCCCACCGCCTCGGCGCTCGGCTCGTCCTGGGACACCGGGCTGCTGCACCGGATCGGGGTGGCGCTGGGCGAGGAGGCACGGGCAGAGGACGTCGCGGTACTGCTCGGGCCCGGCATCAACATCAAGCGTTCCCCGCTGTGCGGCCGGAACTTCGAGTACCTCTCGGAGGACCCGGTGCTCGCCGGTGAACTCGCGGCGGCGCTGGTACAGGGCATCCAGAGCCAGGGGGTCGGCGCGTCCCTGAAGCACTTCGCGGTCAACAATCAGGAGACCGACCGGTTGCGGGTCAGCGCCGAGGTGGACGAGCGGACGCTGCGCGAGATCTACCTGCCCGCCTTCGAGCGGGTCGTCGAGAAGGCCCGGCCCTGGACGGTCATGTGCTCTTACAACCGGATCAACGGGACGTACGCCTCGCAGGACCCGTGGCTGCTGACCGGGCTGCTGCGCGACGAGTGGGGCCACGACGGGCTCGTGGTCTCCGACTGGGGAGCCGTCGACGACCGGGTCGCCGCCCTCGCCGCGGGCCTCGACCTGGAGATGCCGTCCACCGGTGGTCTGTCCGACGCCCAGATCGTCGCGGCGGTGGGGGCCGGTGAGCTCGACGAGGCGGTGGTCGACCGGGCCGTGACCCGGCTCCTCGGCCTGCTGGTCCGTACCCTGCCGGGCGTGGAATCGCGGGACTCCTACGACCCGGACGCACACCACGCCCTGGCCCGTACCGCCGCTCAGGACTGCGCGGTACTGCTGAAGAACGAGGACGCCATCCTGCCGCTGCGCCCGGGCGGGCGGCTCGCCGTAGTCGGCGAGTTCGCCCGTACTCCCCGCTATCAGGGGGCCGGAAGCTCGAAGGTGGTCCCGACGCGGCTCGACACGCCGCTCGACGCGCTGCGCTCGGCGGCGGGCGATGTCGGCTTCGCGGCCGGATTCGGAATCGACACCACCGACGCCGATGCCGAGTTGCTCCAGGAGGCACTGGTCCTGGCCCGGGAGGCCGAGACTGTCCTGCTGTTCCTCGGGCTTCCGGCCAGTACCGAGTCCGAGGGGTTCGACCGCGAGCATCTGGACCTGCCCGGGAACCAGATCTCGCTGCTGCGTGAGGTCGCCGCCGTCAACCCGCGGACCGTCGTGGTGCTGGCGAACGGGTCCGCGGTGGTGATGGCCGGGTGGGAGGTCCATGCCCGAGCGGTGCTCGAATGCTGGCTGCCCGGCCAGGCGGGCGGGGGAGCGGTCGCCGACCTGCTGCTCGGTGCCGCCAACCCGTCGGGGCGTCTGGCCGAGACCATTCCGCTCCGCCTGGAGGACACCCCGTCGTACCTCAATTTCCCCGGCGAGGACGGGCAGGTGCGCTACGGGGAGGGTCTCTTCGTCGGCTACCGCTTCTATGACGCGACCCGGCGCGAGGTGGGCTTCCCATTCGGGCACGGCCTCTCGTACACCACGTTCGGCTACTCGGATCTGGCGGTGACCGTGCTCGGCGACGGGCTCGCGGTCGAGGTGACCGTCGCGAACACCGGGGCGGTGGCGGGCAAGGAGGTCGTGCAGGTCTATGTCGCCGATCCCTCGTGCGCGGTGGCCAGGCCGCCGCGTGAGCTCAAGGCCTTCGCGAAGGTCTCCCTCGAACCGGGGGCCGCGCAGCGGGTGAGCCTGCGACTGACCTGGCGGGACCTGTCCTACTGGTCGCCCAGGCACGGGCGTTGGGTCCTTGAGGGCGGGCTCTTCGACATCGCCGTCGGTGCCTCATCGCGCGACCTGCGGCTGACCGCCTCCCTCGAGGTCGACGCCGCACCGCTCGCGCCGCCGCTCACCCGCACGTCCACGCTGGCCGAGTGGCTGGCGCAACCGGCTGCGGCAGCCCTGCTCCGCGAGTCCGGGGCCGGCGGGGGCATCCTGGACGACGCCGAGCTGCTCAAGGTGATCGGGTCCCTGCCGATGAGCAGGCTGGCGATGTTCCCCGGGATGGGGATCAGCACGCAGGACCTCGATGAGCTGGTCGCCGGCCTCAGCTCACGCTGAGGTTGAGGTAGTCGTACATCCCGTACGCCTGGCTGACGGTGACGTTGGCCAGGCGCGGACTGCGGTAGAGGAACGCCCGGTCGTAGACCAGCGGCACGATGACGGCCCGGGACGCGACCGTGCTGTCGAGCTGACCGGCGAGCCGCTCCCGTTCCGCGTCGCTGGTGGCATTGCCGGCCTGGTCGAGCAGGCTGTTGACCTGGGCGTCGTGGAGCTCCGAGATGTTGACGTTGCCCTTCGCGACGATCGCCCGGCCGTCCACCAGGTCCTTGAGGAAACCAGGTCCGGTGGGGAAGTCGGGCAGCCACCCGTAGAACAGCAGTCCCAGGTCGTTGCTGTGCACGAATGCCGGGCTGCCGGCGTTCGAGAGTGCGTACGTGCTGGACGGGTACTGCTTGATGGCGGCGCGGATGCCGACCTTGGCCAGAGCCCCCTGCAGGATGGTCGCCGCCTGGAGGTCCTTGGGACGTCCGGTCCGGATCGCCATGTTGGTGCTGAAACCGCCGGGCTTCCCGCAGGCCTGCAGTTCCGCCCTGGCCTTGGTCACATCGAAGCCGAGGTACGGGTTGGTCACCGCCTGGTGCGGGACCGTCGGCGGCAGCAGGTCGGTGGCGGGCAGGCTGGTCTGGACACCGTAGGCCATTTGCATCGTGGAGCGGTCGGTGGCGTACTCCACGGCCAGGCGGCAGTGCAGGTTGTCGAACGGCGCGACCCTCGTGGCGATCTCGACGAACCGCTCGGCGCCGGTCAGCGCGGCGTCGGAGTTCTTCCGCAGGGCCGGATCAGCCTGCACCCTGGTCAGCGCGGTCGCCGTCAGGCTGCTGCCGCTGAAGTCGGCGTCGGCCTGCCCGGTGATCAGCCGGTTGGCGATGTCGTCGGCGTTGCCGTTGAGCGTCACCACGATCTTGTCGGGCCGCGCGCTGCGCAGCGGGTCGGTGGCCCGATCCCACTTTGGGTTGCGCACCAGCATGATCGACTTCCCGTGCTGGTAGTTCTGGATCTGGTACGGCCCTGTCGAGACGACCTGGTCGGTGTACCCGGCCCCGGTGTCCCTGGCCGCCGGGACCGGTGCCGTCTGCGGAAGCGCGGCGAGGTGGTCGAAGTCGGCGGTCGGCTGCCGCAGGTGGAACACCACGGTCTGGTCGTCCGGGGTGGTGATCCCGGGGAAGTGGTTCAGGTTGTGGTCCTTGTACGGGCCCTGGTAGACGCCGCCGTCCAGCAGCGTGCTGAAGTACGTCGGCCCGTTGTAGAGCACCGCGGGGGCGAAGTTGCTGCGGGCCACGGCGTACTTGACGTCCTTGGCGGTGACCGGGGTGCCGTCGGAGAACTTCACCCCGGATCGCAACCTGTAGGTCCAGGTCTTGAAGTCGGCGCTCGGACTGCCGAGCCCCGTCGCCAGGTCGGGGACGAGCTTGGGCTTGCCCGGCGCCGCCTGGTAGGTCAGCAGCGGGCGCGCGTAGAGGCGGCTGAAGTTCCACATGAACGCGTAGTACATGTTGCCCGGGTCGAGAGAATCGACGTCGGAGCTCGTCGGCAGGTTGAGCGTGCCCCCCACCTTCGCCGCCGGGTTGGCGACGCTGGTCAGTGCCGCGTTGAAGCCGGACCCCTGGGCGGTGGTGGGCGTGGGGCCGGGCCTGGGGTTTCCACCGGTGAACTCGTACGCCGCCACCCCGCCCGCGGCGACGAGGACCACCCCGGCGACCGCGGACAGCACGGCCAGGCCGGTCCGCTGCCTGGCGGCGGGCGGCATGGTCATGGGTGCCGGCGGCAACGTCCCCGACGGCATCGGCCGGTACGGCGGCGGGAAGGCCATGGCCGCGGGAACATCCACCGGCGCCCACTGATGGGGCGCCGGTGCCTGCATCGGAACGGGCGTGGCCGCGTCGAGCAGCCGGGACAGGACCTGGTCGGCGGTAGGCCGCCGTACCGCCTCCTTGGCGAGGCAGGAGACGACGATCTCGCGGAGCGCGCCCGTCAGGTTTCCGAGCTCCGGCTCGGCATTGAGGATCTTGTTGAGTACGACGCCGATGGAGTCGTTGCCGAACGGGGGGTGCCCGCTCGCCGCGTACACCATGACCGCGCCCCAGGCGAACACGTCGGCCGCCGGGGTGATCGGCTCGCCGGTGAGCTGCTCGGGCGCCATGTACGCCGGTGTGCCGACGATCCCGCTGGTCATCGAGGACGTCGAGTCGAGGGCCTTGGCGATGCCGAAGTCGATGACGCGCGGCCCGTCGGGCCCCAGCAGGATGTTGTTCGGCTTGAAGTCGCGGTGCACCACCCCGGCCCGGTGGATCGCGATCAGCGCGTTGGCCGTGCCGACGGCGAGCCGGTCGAGGGCGGAACCCGATCTCGGGCCCTGGCGGTCCACGACATCGCGCAGTGACGGGCCGTCGACGTACTCGCTGACGATGTACGGGGTGGCCCCGTCCACATCGGCGTCCAGGATCCGGGTCGTGCAGAACGGCTGGACCCGCCGGGCCGCGGAGAACTCCTTCGCGAAGTAACTCCGGGCCTTGGGATCGCCGCTGAGCTGGGCGCGCAGCAACTTCACCGCGACCTGCTGCCCGTCCCCTGACCGGCCGAGGAAGACGATGCCCTGCCCGCCCTCGCCGATGATCCCGAGCAGCCGGTACGGGCCCAGCCACTGTGGATCTCCCGGCCGCAGGGGACGGGGGTTGGTCATGCTCGCCTCCAAGGCCGCCGGGGGGTTCGGCGAGGCCATCTTCCACCAGACCAGGATCTACCGCCACCGAAGGGTCGCGCGGGCCCGCCACATCGCGGCGTCCTGGGTTTCGGCCGAGCCCGAATACCGTTTGGCACTGGGGGAATACTCGCGATATGAAGGATCGCGCTTCGGACGAGATGTGGGACGACGAACAGGCCGGTGAAGTGAGCCTCTATGAGAAGTACATCGAGGATCCACCCGATGATCTGGTGATCGCCGAGGACGAGGAACAGGGCTCCATCGGCATCACCGAATGGACTGCCCAGGAGGCCTCCAGCCGGAAGGATCGCCTGCCGGAGGTGTCCGAGCCTGCCGAGCAGGCCGCCATCCACCTCACCGACAAACCATGATGCGGGGAATAGCCCGGGCGGGCTGTTGATTACATCTGGACAGGTCAGGCATGTCCACCGCCTAGACGAGTGAGCGATCTCTCCATGCCTCTTCCCTTCGCACGTCCCCTTCTGCCAGAGCGCGTCCGAGCCGCAGACCCGGCCGAACAGCTGCGGCTGGTCCGGCGCCGTACCCAGCCGACGCTGCTCTTCATCCTCCGGCTGGTGATCACCGCTGTCCTGGCGTACGTGATCGCGCTGCGGCTGCAGGGCAACCCGGCGCCGCTACTCGCGCCGCTGACCGCCCTCCTGGTCGTGCAGGTGTCGCTGTACCAGACGATCCGCAGTGCCGTGCAGCGCGTCATCAGCGTGGTCGCCGGGGTGACGGTCGCGGTCGTCCTCGCCGCGTCCCTGGGGTTCACCTGGTGGAGTCTGGCGGTGACCATCGCGGGCGCCCTCGTGGTGGGGTATGCGCTGCGGCTCGGCGATCACATCCTCGAGGTGCCGATCAGCGCGATGCTGGTCCTTCAGCTCGGTACCGACGCCGCCGCGACCGACCGGATCCTGGAGACCCTCATCGGTGCCGGAGTCGGGCTGCTGGCCGGCCTGGTGGCGTCTCCGGTACGGGTGCAGCCCGCCGAGGAGGCGATCTCCGAACTCGGCCGGTCGGTGGCAGAGCTGCTCGGCGACATGGCGGACGGCCTGGCCATCGAGCCGGACGACCGGGTGGTCCAAGATTGGCTGGAACGTTCCAGAAAGCTAGTTCAGAAGATCCAGCGTGTGGACGAAGAGCTGGCGACCGCCGAGGACAGCGTGCGCCTCAACCCCCGGGCCCGGGGTGTCCTGTCGCCCGGCCTCATCCTGCGCGGCCGGCTGGAGACCCTGGAGCTCGCCACCGTGACCATCCGGGGGCTCGCCCGGTCGATGGCCGACCGCACGGGTCTCGTGGCGGCAGACCGGGCTGGTCTGGGCGCCGACATGTGGGAGGGCGACGTCCGCGACCGGCTTGCTGCCGTACTGCGCGAACTGGCCGCGGCGGCCCTGGCCCTCGGCGTGAACCCGGCGGCTCTGGAGGCGTACGTGTCGGAAGGGCGGCGGCATCACGACGAACTCGGGCGGCTGCTGCGCGAGGACCCCGGGCACTGGCCGCTGCACGGCGAGCTCCTGGTCCACCTCGACCGGTTGCTCGACGGGCTCCGGGCCGGGCAGCGGGCGGAAGCCCCCCGCGCGCCGCGTCCCCCCGCGCGCCGTCGTCCCGCTCGCCCGCCGGGCAGGCCTCGGCCCGAGGGGATCTCCCGGGACACCGTCCGCAACCACGCCTGGCCGCTGTGATTTCTTCCTTATGGTCAGCCGGCCGGTACGACCTCGGAGGTACAGAAGCTGCAGCGGCTGGCCTTCACCGGGATCGCACTGAGGCACTGCGGGCAGTCCCGCTCGGTGGCCTCCTTGTTACGGCTGAGGCGCGTGAGCAGCCTGGCCACGGGTGTGACGACGAAGAAGTAGACGATCGTCGCGGTGATGAAGAACGAGATCGCCGAGGTGACGAAGACGCCGTAGGGGAAGGGCGTGCCGTTGATGGTGAAGGACAGGCTGGTGTAGTTCGGCTTGCCGCCGATCAGCGCGATCAGCGGTGAGATGAAGGAGGACGTGAAGTCCTTCACGAGGCCGGCGAAGGCGGCACCGACGACGAAGGCGACCGCCAGATCGACGAGGTTGCCGCGTACCAGGAAGTTCCGGAAACCCTTGATGATCATGCTCCAGGGGGTGAGGGGGCGAACCGCCTTTTTATCAGTCAGATCCGGATGGTCCGGTCGTCGAGGAGGTCCTCACCGCGATGGCGTGAGCACCCCGGAGGTGATCGCCAGATCGAACGCGGCCTGCGACGCGGGGGCCAGCAGGTCGCGTTCCGCTGGGCCGACGTAGCGGTACTCGTCCACTTCGCCAGAGGCCACCAGCAGACCCGCGAATCCGGCGGTGAAACAGGCCATCCGGACCGTCGGGAAGTCCGGCTGGTCGTGGGCCGGTGCGTCCACGGTGCCGAGTGCACCGAAGGAGTCCCTGTCCAGCGCGACCCCGAGCTCCTCCCGGACCTCCCGCGACAGCGCGGTCCAGTCGTCCTCGCCGGGTTCCCGCTTGCCGCCCGGCAGGTAGAGCCGGTCCCGGCCCCGTGACCGCACGGTCAGCATCCGGCCGTCCACAGCATGCACCCAGGCCACGACATCCAGCATGACGCCCATCCTGGCAGAGCCTTCATGCCCGTTCTCTGGCTTGCTGGCGCTCGCTCCGCTCGCGCGGTGCTCGGGCCTTGACGCGCGGCCTTCCCTCGTCACTCAGTCGCTACGCTCCCTCGCTCCTCAGTCCAGGCCACGCGGCCCAAGCACCTAGCTCAGGCGGACCGCCCGGTCGTACAGATCTTTGACCGTGTCACCGAAGTAGGGGCTGTAGGAGATGTGCGGGGTGGCCCCGCCCTCCTGGTAGCCGCCGATCACGCCGATGATCTCTCCGGTGCGGGTGGTGGGGCCGAGCCCGGCCACCCACGGGCTGCCGCTGGTGCCGCCCTCGTAGCCGTCGCACGCGAACCGCAACTGGGTGCCGCTGTGGGCGCTCGTCTTGTTGGCGCAGGTGATGGGCTCGTCGTCCTCGTCCGGGTAGCCGGTCACCTGGACGACGCTGATGAACGGCGGGTGGAAGGCGAGCGGGGCCTCTCCGGGGACCTTGCTTTTGCTCCTGGCGACGATGAGGAAACCGACATCCAGGTCCGGGTCCGACGATTGCGCCCAGCGGCGGTCCACGAGCATCCGGCGGATCGGCTTCGCGATGCTCGGCCGGTGCCCGGGGCGGTAGGAGGGGACGAAGTACAACTCGCTCCGGTAGCCGCCGCCCTCGCCCTGGTGAATGCAGTGCGCCGCGGTGACGAGCACGTTGTGGTGCGGGCTCGCCACCGCGCTGGCCGTGCAGAAGTGCCGGCCCGCCGGGTTGCCGATCACCAGCGCGCCCGTCCCGGCGGTGAACGCCGCCCGATCGGCCTTCGGCGTTCCCGCCCGGCGGAGCACCACAGGCGGCACGATCACGGGCCGTGGCACCACAGGCGGCGCCATCACCGGCGCCTCGGGCCGTCCGAGCGGTTGCGCGCGTTGGGCGACGGCATGGTCGTTGGCCGTCTTCAGTCCCAGCATGCCCAGTACGGCCACTGCCGCCGCCACTGTGGCCGCCGCCCTGCCTCGTCTCATGGATCCCCCCGTTCGAAGGTCCCCGATCGATGGTCAAGCGGAATCGGCGGTGAGGGAAATTGTTCGCCATGGGTAGTCTGCGGGCCCTGTGGGCGGGAGACTCGGGTAGGGCCGAACGGTAGCGAAGGGGCACCTAATGGGCATATGGGCAGGCCGGGCCGCGACGGAGATAGCAGCGTCGGTGAGGGCGGGCGACGTCACGGCCCGCGACGTCGTACAGGAGCATTTGGAACAGATCGCGGCGCGCGACGGTGAGCTGAACGCCTTCGTGAAGGTACGGCAGGGGGCGGCACTCGACGAGGCCGCCGAGATCGATGCCCGGCAGGACATGACGGATCTGCCGCTGGCCGGGGTACCCATCGCGATCAAGGACAACGTCCAGGTCGCGGGGGAGCCGATGCGCAGCGGTTCGGCGGCGACGCCGCCGGGTCCGCAGGAGAAGGACCATCCGGTGGTGGCCAGGCTGCGGGCGGCCGGTGCGGTCGTCGTCGGCCTCACGAATCTGCCCGAACTGGGCATCTACCCCTTCAGTGACAGCGCGTACGGCATCACCCGCAACCCGTGGGACCTGTCCAGGACTGCGGGCGGGTCATCGGGCGGGTCCGCCTCGGCGGTCGCGTCCGGCATGGTCGCGATCGGGCACGGAAACGACGGAGCCGGTTCGATCCGCATCCCGGCCGCCAACTGCGGCCTGTTCGGCCTCAAGCCAGGGACCGGGGTCGTCCCCGCGGAGCTGGGTATCGACGACTGGGCGGGCATGTCCGAGAACGGGCCGCTCGCCACCACCGTCGCTGACGCCGCCCTCATGCTGTCGGTGCTGGCCGCAGACCCGGCGCTCGCCTCGGTCACCGAGCCGGCACCACTGCGGATTGCGCTGTCGGTCAAGCCGCCGGCCGCGGGCGTGCTGGTGCACCGTGACTTCGTCGGCGCCGTACGGGCCACAGGCCGGGCGCTGCACGATCTCGGTCACGCCGTCGAGGCCGAGGACCCTCGCTACCCGGTCTGGGCGGCGAACGCGGTGATCGTGCGCTGGCTGGCCTGCCCGGCCGCCGAGGCCGTCCCGTACCGTGCCGCCGACCTGGAGGCCAGGACCCGCCGCCACGCGGCCGCCGGGCGGCTGTTCTCCCGGGTCCGCCCGCCCCGCGACGACGACCGGGCCCGCCTGCGCGACGTCCTCGCGCCCTTCTTCGAGGCCCACGACGTACTGGTGATGCCGACACTGGCGCAGTACGCCCCGCGCGCTCGGCGGTATGGCGAGGGGTCGTGGCTGCGGAGTGTCGTCACCTCGCTGCGGTACGCGCCGATGACGGGGACGTGGAACCTCGCGGGCTACCCGGCCGCATCGGTGCCCGCCGGGCTCGGGCCCAACGGGCTGCCGATGGCCGTCCAGCTCGTCGCCGCTCCCGGTGATGAGGCGATGCTGCTCGGCCTGGCCGCCCAGCTCGAACGGGTCCGTCCCTGGGCCCGGCTCGCGCCGCCCCGGCCGCGCTGAAGGGCACGGCCGGGGCTGCTGTCAGCGTCCGGTGACCGCCGGGGCCGGGGTCTCCGACTCGTTGACCCCGTAGCCCTGGGACCTGCTGATCGAGGAGTGCAGGGAGTCCCAGAACGAGAGCTCCTCGTCCCCTTCCAAGTGCGAGATGCGGCCCCAGAACTCCTGGTCCTCCGCGTGCTGTGCGGCGGCCAGCGAGAGCGCCGGCATGAGGATCGTGCTGTCCTCGGCGGCGACCAGGTCGGCCGGCGTGACGTCGGCGGGCAGGGCGACCGGGGTACCGGTGCGGTGGTGCTTGCCCTGCTTGCGGAGCTTGACCGACGGGGCGCTCGGCATCGGGATCGCGGCGACCTTGGACTTGGCCACCGCCAGCCCCACGGTGCCGAACAGGACGACGGCGAGCAGCCCGCCCATGATCGCGTCGGGGTGCGGGATGTTCAGGGCGTCGTGCGGAGCCGGGGCGACCCTGTGCGGCAGGGCCAGCGTCAGGTCGGAGGTGGCCACTGGGCCGTCGCCGATGTCGGTCACATGGGCGGGGGGACCGGAGTGCCTGGGGACGTACGCGCTCGTGACCAGCACTTTGGAGGGGTAGCCGTACCCGACGACGTTGCTCACGTCGCGCTGGCGGCGTATGAGGCTGCCGCCGCTGGTGTTGGCCTCAATGGTGTGCAGCGTGGAGCCGCTGATGCTCTCCACGAGCCCGACATGGCTGATGTCGTCCACGGTGTTGCTACCGGTCCACGAGAAGAAGACGATCGCGCCGGGCTCGGGGGTGTGCCCGAATGCGTGCTGCTTCTGGAACCACTTGGCGTGGTCGATGGTGGCGGCGAACTCGCCCACCGAGTCCTTCAGGCCCACCTGGTCGGCGGCCCACGCCAGGAACATGTCACACCACGGCGCGGTCTGGTAGTACGAGTCGTGCCCGACGTTCTTGTCGTACCAGGCACCGAACTTGGTGAAACCATCGGCCTTCGCGGAGTATCCGAGCTGGGCCTTGGCGACGGCCAGCAGCTTCAGGCCAATCGGGTCGTCCATGCACTCTCCCTGTGCGGCCTACCGGGTTGGCTGACGGGTTCGGACGAGGATGCGCCCTACCGCACAGTGGCGGATTCACCCCATCGGGGCGGGCCGAGGGGCGGCGCTCCGAGTGGTTCCCCGGTTCCCCTCGGCGCAGGCTGCGCCACGGGGATTCGGCGTTCGGCCCGCCACCCCCTGGATGGGAGTGGGTCACGGCCCGATCTCGGAGCAATGTACGCGAGGTAAAGAGCCTCGGGCAAGCGAACCCCAAAAAAGCACCAACTTCCCCCAAAGCCCCAGCCACCCCCCCAGCACTCCGTTGAGTCGTGGCGTGTCCCGCACCGGAGGGCAACGAGGTGCGGGACACGCCACGACTCAACGACGACGGTCGGGGGTCCGGAGGCTGGAGCATGCCCGGAATTGACCTACCATGACCGAAATTTGGGGTCACTGGTGCCAGCTTGGCAAATTGTCGCTAATGTCGTGACCCGAGTCTGTTCAAGATCTTGGAGGTCGGGCCGTGCGACGGGGGTTTGTTGCGGTGACGATGGCGGCGGTGCTAGGGCTCACCGCTGCCTGTGGAGGCACCCACACGGCCGGTGCCGCCGGCGCCGGCACGGGCGGCACGACCGCTGTGGACCCGGCGCCGGTGGTGAAGATCACGCCGGTGAACGGGAGCAGGAGCGCCAGACCGGACCAGGGGGTGACGATCACCGCTACCGGCGGGACCCTGCAGGATGTCACGGTCAAGGCCAAGGGCACCGATGTACCGGGAACCCTGTCCGCCGACAAGACGAGCTGGAAGTCCAGCTGGACGCTGACGCCCGGCGGCTCGTACCAGGTCTCCGCGAGCGCCATCGGTTCCAAGGGGAAGACCACCACGGCGACCAGCGCATTCAGGGCCGTCACCGGGACCGCCGCGACCTCGATCGTCCAGATCCTGCCCAACAAGGGGGAGACCGTCGGGATCGGCATGCCGATCATGGTCCAGTTCAACCAGGAGATCCCGGCCAAGGCCCAGGCGGCCGTGGAGAAGAGCTTCGAGATCATCTCGGACCAGCCCACCGAGGGCGCCTGGCGCTGGGTCACCGCGGGATACTCGTTCAACGGCCTGCCGTCGGCGATCTTCCGGCCCAAGACGCCGTGGAAGGCCAACCAGAAGGTGACGGTCATCGTCCACTACGCGGGCGTCCGGGTCGGCGCCGGGGTGTACGGGCAGGCCGACATCACGCACAACTTCCGGATCGGCGACGCCCACACCATCACGGTGAACAACAGCACCCACCAGCTCGTGGTCCGCAAGAACGGCAAGGTCATCCGGAGCTGGGGGGTCAGCCTCGGTACCGGTGGTGACGTCCAAAGCGACGGTGTCGACCACCTCCTGACCACCAGCGGCGTCCACCTGACCATGGACAAGGAGAATCCGGCGCACATGGTCTCGCCGGGTAAGAAGCCGGGCGACCCGGGCTACTACAAGGAAGACGTGCCCTGGGCCACCCGGATCTCCAACAGTGGCGAGTACATCCACCAGTCGGTAGGCCAGCTCGCCTGCCTCGGGGTCCAGAACTGCAGCCACGGCTGCGTGCGCTCGCCGGCAGCGGCGGCCCAGTGGTTCTACGGCTGGTCCTACCGGGGCGACATGGTGACCATCACCGGCACCCGCCGCCAACTCGACTGGTCCAACGGCTGGGGCTACTGGCAGATGTCGTTCAACAAGTGGATGAAGGGCAGCGCCCTCAACCAGTCCATCACCACCACCGCCCGAACCGCCCCCACCCTGACCCCCACGCCCACCGCCACCGCGACCCCTTGACCCGTTGAGTCGTGGCGTTTCCCGCACCGCGTGAAGAAACGGTGCGGGAAACGCCACGACTCAACATTGACGGTACGAGCGCCCGTGGCGGACTGCGTGACCGCCTACCGCTGGCTGCTCGACCAGGGCGCGCTGCCGGTCGACCCGCTGCTCTCCCCGTGCAACGGCGACCTCTCCCAGCTGCCCCCCGTCCTGATCCAGTGCGGCTCCACCGAGGTACTGCGGGTCGACGCGGAGCTGATGGCCTCGCGGCTCGCCGAGGCGGGGGTGCCCGTACGGCTGCAGATCTGGGAGGGACAGGTGCACGTCTCCGAAGGGCACCTGGGCATCGCGGAGATCGGTACCCATATCAGAGGGTGCGTCGCCGATGCGGGAGAGCTCGCAGCGTGAACACGAAGTAAGATCTGGCGGGTGCCTACTTCGACCTGGTTCCGGCTGGACGTGGACAAGCGAGACCGGGTCCTGCATGCGGCGATGCGGGAGTTCGGCGAGCACGGATATTCCACCGGAAGCCTGAACAACATCGCCCGCGACGCGGAGATCGCGAAAGGCTCGCTCTTCCAGTACTTCTCCGACAAGCAGGAGTTCTTCGCCTACGTGTGCGACGAGACGTCCCGGCGCGTCCGCGAGGAGATGGAGCGCCGGATAGCCGGCCTCGATCTCGACCAGCCCTTCATCGACTGGCTGACCGATGTCTGCTTCGTCTGGTCGGAGTACTTCGCCGAGCACCCCTTGGAGCGGGGCGTCACCGCCGCCACCAACTTCGAGATCGACAACAGCGTGCGGGCGGTGGTCAGGGACACCGCCGTACAGCACTATCTCCAGGTCGTACGGCCCGTACTCCACCTCTGGCGGGACAAGGGAGAGATCCGGGCGGACGCCGACGACGATGTGCTCGTGTCGCTGCTGCTGCTCATTCTGCCGTTCATCGCGATGGCGCCGTACTACGACGGCATCGATCCGGTGCTCGGCCTGCGGGGCCGCACGCCCGTCGAGCAACGTCCGGCCATCCGCCGGTTCGTCGCAGGCCTCGGCCCGATCTTCGAACCTCCTCGCTGATCCGCGGCCTCTATGCCACCAGCACCCGCCCGCCGTTGAGTCGTCCAACAAAGGCAGGCGTTTCCCGCACCGTTTTCCGAATCGGTGCGGGAAACGCCGGACGCCCCGATCAGGCAGACCACCTCGTGCTTGGCGACGTCCAGGTACGGGGTGTAGTTGAAGTCCAGCGAGGCGTGGATCTGCGCCTGCCGGAGCGCCTCGACGCTCGCTCTTCACCCAGGCCTGGGACACCTCTGCGGCGCTCACTTCAGCAGGGGGGCGCCCGCGGATGCGCTCAGCCACTGGGTCTGGAGCTGGGTGAGCTCGCCCGAGGCCTTCACCTTCCCGAGCGCGACATTGAGGCAGGAGACCAGCGGGTTGCCCTGCTCCAGGAGCAGCCCGAACTGCTCGGTGCCGCTGGCGCTACCCGGCAGCTGCCCGACGATCTTGGAGTTCTGCACCTGGGCGGCGGTCACGTAGAACGCGGTGGGCACGTCCACGACGAGCACGTCGGCTTGCTTGTTCTTCAGCGCGTTGATCGCGTCGATCTGGTCGCTGAAGACCTGCGGCTGGTGCGCCGGCTGGATCTGCTTCTGTACCGCGCTCAGCGCCGTAGTACCGACCTGGACGGCGATGCGCGCGTCCTTGAGGCCTGCGATCGAGGTGGCGTGCGCGA
>JAOPYM010000453.1 GCA_025964615.1 Actinomycetes bacterium | reverse complement strand
CCGTTGCTCTGGTGCTGCCACTTCTGGGCACCGGTGCCGTTGCAGTCGTACAACTGCACCTGGGTTCCGTTCGCGGTGCCCGCCGCAGTGACGTCCATGCACTTGCCCAGCCCCTGCAGGGAGCCGTCGGACGCGACCGTCCAGCGCTGCGCGGCAGTGCCGTTGCAGTCATAGAGCTGCACCGCAGTGCCGTTGGCGGAGTTCGCGCCTGCGATGTCGACGCACTTGCCGCCGTACCCGGTGATCTGGCCGGTCGGTGAACCGGTGCCGCTTCCGCCTCCGCCGGTCAAAGCATTGAAGGTGCGGGTGAACTGGTAGGCGCTCTGCGACGTGCCACTACAGGTGTCGGACAGAGTGCCGTTGGTGGCGCAGGCCTTGTCGCGGCCGAGCGCCCAGAACGACAGCTCCTGGATGCCGTTGGCGGCGGCGAAGTTCTCCAGCGTGGTGGCGTTGGCGGTGCTGAAGACTTCGTTGGTGGAGTCGTTGACCCCGATCATCGGGGTGTTGCCCTCCATCGCCCACAACTGTGCGGAGGTCTTGGACGTCCAGATCTGGCCGAGCTGGGTGTGCAGGGCGGTCGCCGCGTTGACGGCGGCTGCGCCCATGTCCATGGACGCGCCGTAGTCCATGGTCATGATGTTGACCAGGTTGACGGTCAGGTTGTGGCTCTTGGCGTTGTTCAACAGGCTGAGGGAGTTGGACAACAGGCCGGTGGGGTTCACCGGCAGGGTGTAGTCGACGGCCAGGGTCTTGCCGCTCGCGGCGTACTGCTGCTGGAGGTTGGCCAGGGCCTGGTTGCGGCGGTCGTTGGCGGCGGTGTCGTCGAGCGGGGCGCCCTCGATGTCCAGGTCGATCCTGGTCAGGTTGAGCGTGTCGATGACCTGCTTGTACTGGGCCTGAAGCGTTGAGACCGACGTACAAGCCTGGCCCAGTTCGGTACCCGACGCTCCGCCGAAGGAGGCGATGACGTCGCCGCCGGAAGCTCGCAGGCTGTTGATGGCACTGGTCCAGCCGGCATCGCTGATGGAGGTGTTGCCGTTGATGGTCGCGTTGCAGCTGCCATCGCTGATGACGAAGGCCAGTGTGAAGTACTTCAGGCCGGTGGCGGACTGTGCGGCGGCCATGGCCGAGGGCGAGTTCCAGGTCTCCACGTAGGGCGCGGCGTAGTGGGCCGGGAATCCGGGGCCGGGGTTCGCCGCGGCGTGGGCGGCGGTGCTGCCCATGAGCAGCACGCCCAGACAGGCGAGTGGAAGCGCGGCTGCGGTCAGCGCTCTTCTCGTGCGGGATCCGAATCGGGGCATGGCTGTCGTCCTCCAGAGGACATCGGTGGGGTGGGTGGAACCGAGGTGGGATCAGCTGGGGAGGTTCCACTGCTGGTTCACGGATCCCGTGCAGTGCCAGATCCGCAGGCGCGTGCCGTTGGTGGAGCTGGGGACATCAGGGAGCGTAGGTGGTGCCGCGGACGCGCGCTGGGGAGCGAAACAGGCATGGGGGTACCGCCTCCGGGACTCCGAGGGATTTCATCGGCGTACAGGGCTTGATCACTGACAGCACATTTATTTACTTCTTAGTTCAAGACGTGATTTAACTCCCGTCAACCGGACCCGTCAAGGCTCTAGACCAATTTCGCCAAGGGGTTCGGACCAGTTCCGGTGCGGAGCGGAGAACCGTCGACGGCGCCGCGCATGACACCCGTGTCCGCAGGCGCGGTCTGGCAGAATCCGTCCTGTAACGGCTCTGGCGCAAAGAACCACGCGCGACCTGCGGTGGCACAATCGCTGACCTGCGGTGTCCTGCCTTGGGGTGGGAGACCGGGGGCCCTCAAGCTGGTTGGCGGTCTCGGGCTGGCTTGCCTGCCCGCGGTTTCCCGAGTCGGGCCCCCGGTCTTAGGGCGGTGGGTAAAGATCGTGACCGCCCCGGCCCCGCGCGGCGCTCAAAGCGGCGAACGCGTGCACGTGGCTGGGGTTCGCACGGGCCTACGTTGACGCCAGATGGCCCCATGCGGCGGCGAAATCGCGGGAGGGTCTGACGGACACGATGGCGAACGTCACGCCCGTACTGGTACGGGATCGTCCGGGGCGGCCGGACTTCGGGACGCTGCGGCGGGTGCTGCGTGAGTACGTGTTCGTTCCCGAGGCTCGTCGTCCGGAGATGACGCCTGACTCTGCCGCTGCGCTGCGGTGGCTGGAAGCGGCGTCCCTTCCGATCGCGGCTCTCGATGATCCCGGTATCGCGGGCGGCCCTCGAAGTGCTGGCCCTCCAACTCGACGGCGCGGCGATGTCGGCCAGGGCCCGGGTCCTCTCACTGCGCCCTAACGCGGTGAGAGGAGCCCTGGGTCATTTCACAGTTACGTCAGTTGGCGCAGACCACGGTGCTTTTAGCCGCCCACCCCAGGGCGTTCATGCCCTTGAGGTCGTCGAAGGGATAGAACTCCAAGCGGATATGGCCATGGCCGCCTAGGACGGCGCCACCAGCCCCAAAGAGCCGGGTGCCCGCCAGCGCCACCCCAGTCACCAGCACAACCGTCGCAGCCGACATGAAGCTCTTCATCGCTCTCCTCAGCCGCAGTTGATCTCGTACGTCTGTCTGATGCGGCAAAGGCGCCAATAGTTGGCGAAAGCGGAACGTACCTGGTTCAAGACCCTGCTGGAGACCGGCGAAACCCTGTCACTGCCGACCGGCTAAGCCTTGGGACGCATGACAAACCTCGGGCACGTCTCGCCGATGAGCAGCGATTGCTTGCCGAAGCGGTTACTGACGTGCAGGCGCCATCTCGTCCCGCCGTGGTGCAGGCTCGTTGCGTCTTACTTGCCTTCACCGTCTTGCGCTTGCCTGAACGCCTTGGCTTGCAACTGCGCTTCCATGAACGCCTGAACTTGCGCCATCCTCGGGTCGAGCGCCTGGGCCCCTCCGACCGGACTGCCCGCCGGCTGGTTGAGCGCCTCATCGAAGTCGCTCCGGCGCGGCGTACGGTAGGCCTTCGCGCTCAGCGCTGGGTCGCTCTTGTCGAAGCGAACCTTGTGGCTGCCCGGGTCATACTCCACTCCAACCACCATGCCGACGATCGGTGCCATGAAGTGGGTTGCAATGCGCGGGGTCCTGACCTTCGCGCGAAACATTTCGCCGGTCGAGGTGCGTACGTCCACGATGAATTCGCTGTTGGAGACCTGACCGTCGGGGGTGGTGCCCACGGTACGGCGATCGACGACCGTGCCTTGGGCCGGCGTCCAGCGCTTGCCGAACATTCGATTTCCCCTCGATCGGTCCATCCAAGGAGCCACGTGCTGGCCGCGACATTACACCACAAAGTAGGACTACTGGAGATGGAGCTGATCCGTCAACCCCCTCGAACCGTGGAGACTTGATTTGTGGTGGTTGTTGATCTGTTAGGTGGCCGTGCGTCAGCCGGGGCAGGCCTTGGCCTGACCGCGTTTCCTGCCCCAGGGCCGTGGAGGCTCGGAGGTCAAGGGCGGCCGTAGGCCGTCGCGCAGTCGTCGCGCAGCGATGCGCAGCACCCTTGAGTTGGAGAGGACGGCCCCTGACGATGCGCGGTCCAGCCCGGGAAAACCGCGGCGGCGCAGCGCCTCCCTTGTGCTGTTTCCGTGTAGCGGGCGGCGATCTCAACCGGTCAGTGCACCATCCGCTGCCGCAAGGAATTCGTTGAGTTTCTCGGCAGGCGTACGAAATCCGAGGGTCTGACGCGGCCGCTCATTCAAACTCGCAGCAATTTAATTGAGCTGTTGCTGAGTATAGCAGGAAAGGTCGGTCCGCTTCGGCAGGTATTGGCGGACCAGCCCACTGGTGTTCTCATGTAGCGACCAGGTGGCCAGGCATACTTGCTCCCGCGCGGGTGCGGGCCATCGTGTGTTCCACCCGTCGTAGCCGGGATTTCAGCGTTGGCCAGTTGACGTCGGCTGTACCTGGACGCCACGCTCCGGTGCAGCACCCGCCCTCAGAGAAGCTGGATGTCGCCCATGCGAGCTCGGATCGGCAGACTGGTGTTGCTGCTGTTCGTCGGTTGGGCGGCCACCGGCTGTGGGGGCGGGTTCGGGCCGTCCACGGATCCTAAGGTGTGCGGAAACGGCGACCACCCGAGCCACTCAGGCCAGGAGCTCACGTCCCTGATCGAAGCGGGGAAGGTCTTGCCGAAGGACCTGAGGTGCATAGATCTCATCCAGGTCGAACTGACCAAGGCCGATCTGCGCGGCGTCGATCTGCGCGGCACGGATCTCACCCAGGCGACTCTGAAAGGCGCCGATCTCCGCGGCGCCAATCTCAGCCACGCGCAGCTCACCCAGGCGGACCTGAGCGGGGCCAGACTGGACGGCGCCGATCTCAGTTGGGCCGACCTCACCCAGGCGGACCTGACCGACGCGTCGCTGACCCGGGCCAACGTCTGGGCGGCGGCGAGCACGCAAACCACCGTCAGTGGCATCCGCGCCGGAGGCCTGAAGGGGCAATGGCCTTTCTATGTGCTGCCGGTCGTTGTTCTCATCGCGTCGCTGATCCAAGGCTTGCGCGGGACGAAGCGTACCCAGGCCATCGCTGGCACTTCACATGTGGAACCGCAAGTCGTCAATGGGTTGATCATGCCGGTACCGTCCGTACGGCTCCCGCTACTGAGCCCGACCGTCCGCGGGCACCTGCTGGTTCTGGTGGCCGCTCTGGCGTACGCCGCGGCAGCCCTGCTGATCACGTCCGGCTTCGCCACGATAACGGTGGGCCTGTTCACCCCTCTCCTCGGCTGGCGGCTCGGCCCGCTGGAGTTCGGCGAACTCGGCGGGGCCGCCCTCTGCGTCCTCACCGGCGTGGGTATCGCGATCTTCGCCAAAATCCTGACCATAAGGGCGCGACCTTCGGCGTGGACGAGCCTCGTGTTTTTTCTGAAAGCGTGCGGAGATGCATTTCGGAGGAGATGAGAGTGCCCGCTCGGGTCTGTCCTTCCGCCTGCCGCCTGTGTTCTTGGGCACGCAGCGGTAGACGATCACATTGGGCCGGCGGTAGTGGAAGCGGGGTGCCTCGGCGGACAGGACGTCCAGTTCGCCATTCACACCGGGCCAGCCGGGTCCAGGTCTTGCCGTTGTAGTGCCAGGTGCCGGGACCGCTGTCAGCGCCCGATGCGCCGACCAGCCACACGTTCGACGGGCCGTGATTCGCGGATCCGGTCGCGCTGTGTGGCGGGAGGTCGAGTGAGCGCTGAGCCGAGTGAGCTGTTCTTCGGCCGAGCGGTTCCCCAGCGCACGGATCGTAGGTCGGCTCCGATCGAGGGCCACCGGACGTGATCCCAACGGTCTGACCCGTTGGACAGTCACGACCTCGCGGGTTGCCGTTTCGTCTCCGACGATCAACGCGAGACCCTACATATGAGGACGAAACATGCGCTTCACCCTGAACCGCACCTGAGTGCCCGCCCGTGCGGCACAGCTCAAGAGCCTGAGCCGATCGCCGGCATCCGTCACCTTCAATCGATATTCGACCGATCTGGGAAGGTCGTCATGCGCACCTCACGAGTGCTGGCCGTCGCGATGGCCGTCGCCGCTGTCCCACTCACCCCGGCG
>JAOPYM010000442.1 GCA_025964615.1 Actinomycetes bacterium | reverse complement strand
GGCGTGGGTGTCAGCGGAGGGGGTCGGAGTCGCGCCGACGATACCGACACTTGGCGATCGCCGCGCCTCTGGCCACAGCATCATCGGCCTGGCGGTGTTCGACCGGTCGGCTCTGCGCGCCGAGGCCATTGGCCGTTGCTGGTCGCAGGGCCGCTTGCTGGCGTGGCTGGCAGACTCCTAGTGTCCTGTCAGGTTGATCCATCGACGAATTTTCCCGGAATCGGGATTTCGTAGTCTGGAGCTGGTTCTGAAGAGGCAAGAGCCTCGACAGAAGGGCTTGCGCACTCACGGCGAGGTTGGGTCAGAACGGGCTCCGGTCACCCGGACGAGGTAACAGGTCCTGGTACAGGCACTCTCAAGAACGTCGGTCAGCCGTGGACGAGGCCGGGAACTCAGCGACTATTGCTCAACCCTGGTCGGTGGTCAGCGAGAAAGCGCGGCTGAGTCGGCCGGCCGGAGGCCGTGCCAGCGCCCTTGGTCAGGTGGGCGTTCCTGAGTGCTGGGTCTGTTCCTGATCCGGGGTGATGCCCACGGCTCCGGTCAGGTCGGCGCCGGTGAGGTCTGCATCCGTGAGCCGCGCGCCGGTCAGATCGGTGTTCCTCAGACTGGTATCGGCGAGGGTTGCGTGTGACAGGTCGCATCCGGTGAGGACGGCGCCGTCGAGGTTGGATCGGGCGAAGCAGAAGTGGTTCAGGTGCTGGCCGGCCAAATGGCGGCACAACGCGTTGGCGTCGATGTAGTGGTTGGCGACCGGGCCCAGATGGGTGCACCCGGCTGTCAGTACGACGGTGGTGGAGCGCTTGGCTTGGTGGCCGAGCGGGAGTACGGCGGCGAGGGTGAACCCGGTGGCAAGGACCGCGCTGGTGAGGATGGGCATCCGGTTGGTCATCGTGCCCCGTTCGTAGCCGATGCGTACGAGCGCAAGGTGTCCAGCGCTTCGGCGGCGCTGAGCGTCGGCACGGCGTCGCACTCCAGCTCGGCGCCCCGGACATTCGTGATGGTGCCGCTGACATCGATGGCACAGGTCGGGCCGTGACGCCATTGACCGAACATCACTCCCACCAACCAGGTCCCACCCAGCAAGGGCGCGCTCCGGAGGGCTGGTGGACATGCTGGACGGTGACTCCTGAACCCTTCCGAGGTCGCGCGGAGGGATCTTGCAGACAGCGGACTGCCGGACTCGGCCGAGGACGCTTCGCGCGGTACTCGCGCGTGTGACCGTCGCGATCAGCGTGCAGAGGCGGACGGTCTGGGGTGTGCTTCCGAGAGCCTGGCGAATCCCTTGAAATTGCGACAAAAGTTCCCTGCCCGCGGTCCGTCCGGTACCTCACACGGTGAAGCGTGTGCCCTGTTGTCCGCGCAGCCGTCCGGCCGGCAGCTTCCGGCCGCAAAGGACCATTGCCAGATCCTGGGCCTGGCCGAACACCGGCGTTCCGGACCCGAACGACCAGTCCAGGTCGTCGGCACGCAGTTCGACCCCGTTCAGATCGGCACCGAAATACTTGACGACCTTGGGTTCTGTGACGGTTCCCAGGACGGTCCGCAGGTGTTCCTCAGGGACCTGTCGGGCGATGTCCAATGCCACCGTTATGTCGAGGCCGTGGATCACGTCGTGGGTCAGCGCACCCTTGAACCCGCCGCCTGGCGGCTTCCACGGATGCCTCTCGTTGTCCCTGTACGTCGCCACAAGCTCGTCCGGTTGGACCGCCGCGTCCCGGCGGGCGTAGCGATCGGCCATCCGGCCGAAGTTCCCGCGCGACTTCATGACTTCGATCATGAATCGGGCACTGGAGTACCGGAACGGCATCGTCACGTGCGCCACCACCTCGCGCACGCGCCACCCGGCACACAGCGTCGGCAGGTCCCATGACTGCGCCGGCAGGTCGCCCAGAATCTTCGCCAACTCGCGGCGCTCGGTCGCGATCGCGTCTCGCAGGTCGTCGTCCATCGTCGGTCACCCTGATTCGTTCGAGAGGTTACCGACGTACGCGGCGAAGCGGTCGAGCGACGTCGCGAAGCCGGCCTGTGCTTGCGGGTTGTGGAACGCCTCGGGCACGTTCGTCTGGCGGATGTGCACCTCGGTGCGGGCATCGCCGAGGTCCACGAAGGTGGCGGTCATTGTCATGCCGGAGTGGGTCTCGGTCCACACGAGCCGTTCCGGCTCGGCGACCTCGACGTAGACCGCCCGCGTCGGGTATCGGCCGCCGCCGGCGTCGTCGACCATGACGGTCTCGAACACGCCGCCCGGACGCGCGTCGACCTTGATGTGCTCGAGCGGCGCGCTCACGCCCTTCGGGCCCCAGAAGTGGGTCAGGTGCTCCGGCTCGATCATGCAGCGGAAGACCAGCTCTCTGG
The DNA here is from genome assembly GCA_025964615.1 of Actinomycetes bacterium. GTDB lineage: Bacteria > Actinomycetota > Actinomycetes > Streptosporangiales > Streptosporangiaceae > RYN-227. The sequence goes on along the minus strand of JAOPYM010000442.1, from coordinate 893 downwards.
GAGCACTGAAGACGCGGGTGTAGGTGAGCGTGTCCGCCTGCGCCCTCTGGTCAGTCATGGGCCTGTTCTCCTGTTGTCGGGAACCGTTCGTTGTGGAGTTCGCGCAGGTGCTCGTCGAGCTTGTCGAAGCGCTCGGTCCAGGTCCGCCGGCTCTCCTCGATCCAGTCGACGGCCGCGTCGAGGGCCTCCCGCTCGAGGTGGCAGGGCCGGAACTGCGCGCGCCGGGTCCGTGAGATGAGCCCGCAGCGTTCGAGCACCTTGAGGTGCTTGGAGATGCCCGGCAGAGTCATGGCGAAGGGCCCGGCCAGCTCGTTGACCGTGGCGTCACCCTGCGCCAGGCGAGCCACGATCGCCCGGCGGGTCGGGTCCGCCAGAGCGGTGAAGGTGGCGTCGAGCCGATCGTCGATCGCCGTCATCTCGGGCTCCCCCCACGATCGGTCCGGTGTGCCGCCTCTGCCGTTGGGCGTCTCGGATTCACCCGACTACTTCACCATACAGTTATTTAACTGTCAAGCTAACTAGAGCGAGGGCCCGCGTCCGCCGGAGCACGTCACCGATCGTGTGTTCCGCGTCGCCGACACGGTCCCCACGATCTCAGCCGTGGGGTCTCCCCGTGGGGGCTGATGAACTCGCCATGAAGCCCACTCGTTCCCCACGGAAGGGGCCGAAACGCCACGACTCAACGGGGGGTTGCCGTGGTTGGGGGAGGGATCTGGGGTTCTGTCGTAGGTCGATGGCATGATGCCGGGCGTGATGTTGAGCGGAGTGGGGCGTGTGGTGGTTCCCGTCGAGGACCAGGAGGGGGCGCTGGCCTTCTACCGGGACATACTCGGATTCGTGGTCCTGCACGACAGCGAGACCGGCGGCTACCGGTACCTGCACGTGGGGGTGCC
>JAOPYM010000403.1 GCA_025964615.1 Actinomycetes bacterium | reverse complement strand
GCCCAGCGATCGCCCCAGTGAGTCAGGGCGATGATGATCGGTTGCAGATCACGACCCTTGTCGGTCAGGACGTAATCGTGGTGCGGTGACCCCGCCGCAGGGGGCCGTCGTTGCATCAGGCCCGCTTCGACGAACCGGTCGAGCCGCGCAGCGAGGATGTTGCGTGCCAGCCCGAGGCTGCGCTGGAAGTCGGTGAAACGCGTGGTTCCCCGGAACAGCGCGTCACGCACGATCAGCAGACTCCAGCGCTCACCGACCAGCTCCAGCGCCCGCGCTGCCGAGCAGTCCTGCGTCCCATATGTACGGCCAAGCATGCGCACAGCCTACCGGGGTGTTGCATCATGCTACCGGGGTGTGGTTGCATCATGAAACCGCCAGCTGTCAGGTTCGCCTGGCGGTTTATGAGGTGCCATTCTTTTGACGTGGAGGATATCGATGGCCGCTGACGTGGCGGATCTGAAGGCTCGCGCCGAAAGGCTCCGCGAGCTACACGGCGAAGAGATGCTCGTGCTGCCCAACGTGTGGGACGCGGCCAGCGCGACGATCGTGGCCGAAGCGGGGTTTCCCGCGGTCGCCACTGCCAGCGCTGCTATCTCGGCGATGCTCGGTTATCCCGACGGTGAGGGTGCGCCGTGGCAGGAGATGTTCGCCGCGGCCGGGCGGGTCGCCCGGGCGGTGTCGGTCCCGGTCACGGTGGATGCCGAGGCGGGATACGGCATGCAGCCGCGTGAACTTGTGGACCGGTTGCTGGACATCGGCGCGGTCGGCTGCAACTTGGAGGACACCGACCACCGGGCGGGCGGCCTGGTCGAGGCCGGTACGCACGCCCAATGGCTCGCGGGCGTCCGCTCCGCCGCAGACGATGCCGGAGTCCCGATCGTCATCAACGCCCGCGTCGACACCTTCCTGCCCGCCAGCGGGATACCTGAACCGGATCGGGTCGCGGAAGCAATACGACGGGGCCGGCTCTACCGGGACGCCGGCGCCGACTGCATCTACCCGATCGGCGTGCGCCATAAGCGCGACATCGCCACCCTCGTCACCGAACTACCCGGCCCAGTCAACGGCAACACCGGTGAATATCTGGACCTGGCCACGCTCCAGGAACTGGGCGTGGCGCGAGTGTCCTACGGACCCCGCTTCTACCGCGCAGCCATGGCCGACCTGAAAACCACTGTCCAGGAGCTGCTGGCTGACCTACGACGCCGCCATCACAACTGACGGTGATCGCTGCTCGGCCGCTGGATCGTCAACTTCCAGGCCGCGGAAGCGTAGGCCGGCCGTCACGTCAGCCGTGCCGCCGCTTGCGCAGCTTGATGAGATCTGGGCTGCCGTGCCCCAGCGGCTTCCGGCGACCACACCCCTGGACCACGTCGTGCTGCGCGACCACCAGGTCTGGATCCGCACCCGCGACGGCACCCTCTACCTCGCTCCCGAGGACGGCGACGGCCTCACCTGGGGATACCGGGGCAACGGCCCCACCAAGTTGGCCAAGCTGCTCAACCGGCTCCTGGACGACGTCAACGCCCCCGCCGTCTCTAGCCTCCAGGAGGAGGGCGCCGTACCCCGCGGACTGCAGGCCCAGAGCGAGGCGGGCGAGGACGACGGCCCGTCGCACCGGGTGGCGTTCGCGCAGCTGACCGAGTGGTTCACCTCGACCGACCAGCCGCAGAACGAGCCAGCTCGTGACGCGGTTCAGGAGCTGAGGGTCCTCCTTCGGCCCTGAAACTCTTCGGGTCCAGCCGCATAGGCCCAAAACCACAATGGGTGGATCATGACCGATGTTTCCGCTGGTTGAGGAGTGCTTGGCCAGATGGATCAGCCCCTGGCCGGCACTGGCACCGCGGCCTTCGCCTCGTCGTGCTCACGCAGCAGGCGAAGGACGGTCGCGGGAGACGGGTGCTGGCCTCTCTTCTTGCCCTTGGTGATGACGAGCTTGGAGGCGATGTCGCGCAGGCTCAGTTCCTGGCCGCGCAGGTGGAGGGCGATGGACAGCATGTCGTTGTCGGTGACGCCGGCGCCGCCGATGGGCTTGCCGCGTTTGCGGGCGGATTCGTGGCCTTCCAGGGTGCGGTCGTGGACGTACTCGCGTTCCATCCCCGACAGGGCGGCCAGCACGGTGAACACCACACCGGACGGGTCGTGTGATCCCTGGAGTTCGCCGATGAGGAACTCCAGGCCGACGTCGCAGGCCTTCAGCTGCTCGGCCAGGGCCGCGAGTTCGAGGCCGCGGCCGAGGCGCTTGTGCTCGTGGACGACCAGGGTGACCGCGACGCCGGAGACCCGCAGCTCCCTGGCGAGGAGGACCGCCCTGTTGAGTTCGGGCCGCGTCGTCGCGCGGGTGGAGATCTTCTCGTGGAAGATCCGGGTGACGCCCGCCTTCTTGAGGGAGTCGAGCTGGGTGTCGAGGGACTGGCGGATGGTGGAGGCGCGCGCGTACCCGATCCGCACGTGCCCGGCCGGCTCCGCGCCGGCGGCGACGGGGCGGGGCAGCTCGATCCACACCGACCCGGGCTTGCGGACGGCGGGCGTCGGGACGTTGCGGGTCTTGGCCAGATGGGGCACGAGCCGAAACCGTGCGGTGTGGTACTGAACGGCCACCTTGCCCTTGCCGGTCCGGCACGGCGACCCGGCCGGGGCAGCGCAAGCGGACATCGGGCAGTCGTGCGCTTCCACACGCCGGAAATCGTCGTCGCTCACCCTCGAAGTGTTTCATGTGGGCGTTTTAAGAGTCGAGCCTTTTGCAACAACCTATGAAACAGCAGACAGAGGCCGGGCCGGGGCCGTATGCGCCGAGGCCACCGTCATGAGATCGGATAACAGTCAAGTCCTTCCAATCCACATCTAGGCGCTTTACCCGTACGGTCACTCATGTGGCAGTAAGCCCTGTGGGGCCTCACATGATCAACCAGAGCCACCACCCCCCGGCGTCCGATCACCGGCCCGCACAGCTCCCACCTGCGTAGATGACATTTTCGGCAAGCGCCGGGCGGACAGAAAATTGCCCAGCTTCGACCTCCCGACGGTAACTAGATGACATTTTCGGCAAGCGCCGGGCGGACAGGAAATTGCCCAGCTTCGACCTCCCAACGGTAACTATCTGTAGCGAATTCACTAACGTCGTCCCGGGGGTGGTTGTCATGCCCGAGGGAGCGTTGGCCGACTGGGGCCGCCGGTCGAGGTGGGTGCCCGCCTGGCTAGCGGCGTTCGTGATCGGGGAGGCCACCGAGACGGTCCTGCCGGCATCGCACCTGCTGGTCTCCCTGGTGGTCGGGCTGACCGTAGCCGGGTCCGGCATGAGAATCGGTCAGGTACCGTGGGTGGTGAGCCGGACCTCCCAGGCCCTGCTCGGTGTCGTCATGGGCGCCTACCTGAACATCGCCGCCCTCCGCGCCACCGCCGGGGCGGCACTGCCGCTGCTGGCGGTCACCGTCGCGACCATGCTGCTCAGCATTGGCTGCGCTGGGATCATAGTCCGCATCGCCCACATGGACCGCGCCACCGCCACCCTGGGTATGACCCCGGGCGCCTCCGCCGCGATTGTCGCCTGCGCCAAGGACCTGGACGCCGACGCCCCCACGGTGGCGTTCCTGCAGTACCTGCGCGTCGCGATCGTCGCGTTCACGGCGCCCGCCGCTGTCACCTGGCTCCTGACCGCTCACCCCACCTTCACAACGCCGGCCGACCAGGCGAGGGTCGAGACGGCCAAGGAGCAGATCTGGCAACTGCTCGACGCTCCCGACCAGGTCAAAGGAGCCGTGCTCCTGGTCGCCGTGACACTCCTGGGCATCCAGGCGGGACGGTGGCTACACCTGCCCGCCCCCACCCTGTTCGGCCCCATGCTGCTCACCGCCGCGCTCACCAACAGCGGCCTGACCGGATTCGCCCCCGCCGACACCCTGCAGGAACTGCTGTTCACCATCATCGGCCTGGACATCGGACTGCGGTTCACCCGCCAGACCCTCACCCACATCCGCCGCCTGCTGCCCCTCACCCTGACCACCATCATCGGC
>JAOPYM010000168.1 GCA_025964615.1 Actinomycetes bacterium | reverse complement strand
CCGCCCGCACCGTTCTTGTCCGGGTTGCACTCCCGCTTGATACCGCGGATCCAGTCGTTGGCCACGACCTCGCGTGCCGGGGTCGTGTTCCACTTGACTCCGGTGCGCAGGTGCACGGTGATGGTCTTACCGTCGGCGCTGATCCCGCCGTTGGCCGCCGACGGAATGTCGGTCGCGGCGTCGGCTACGATCACGCTTCCGGCGACGATGTCGTTGCTGGCCTTGTAGCTGAACAGCTGCCGGGTCCACGCACGCTCCAGGGCGTTCGCAGTTGTGGTGTAGCCACTGGCAGTGTCGAGGTGGTCGACGTCGCCCGCGTCTACGATCTTCAGGGTGCCACCCTTGCCGGGCGTACCGGCACTGTTGCTCGTGCTGCCACCGCCACAGGCGGCGAGCCCCAAGGTGAGTGCGCCGAGTGCGGCTGTCACCGTCAGAGCGTTGAGTCGCGCTTGCATGTGCGCCTCTCTTGGCCTCGCAGCAAGCACCGGGCCACCGTCGGCGCACGCCGACAGGTCCCCTTTGCCCACCGCTACCGGAAAGTAGGAAGTTGAGCGGAATGCTCCGTCAACGGCGGGCTGAGCGATAGACCCTTTTAGGGATTGTGATCGCGTCGTATCCGGTCGCACACCCGAACTTGATGCCATACCGGGCATTAAGCTCCATACGACGCATAGGGGCATATATCACAAACACCACGGCCCGTGGTGTTCAAGAGGACTTATCGTGACGACGAGAACGCGGGACCGATCATCCGGATCGATCCCGCGCCGGGCAAGACAGGTCGTATTCAGCTGATGTTGCGTTTGCGGAGGATCGCCTCGATGTCGCCCAGGTCGGGGTCGAGGTTCGCCGCGGGAGAGTCGACGGCCTTCTTGGACCGGCCACCCCGGGCCGCCTTCGGCGCGGCGGGGCCGGCTTCCTCGCGGCGGCGCAGCATCACGCCGGATGTCACGTAGAGCACCCCGGCGACCCCGGCCAGGATCACGCCCAGCCACTTGAGCGGGTTGAAGACCAGACCGCTGACGAAGTCCGTCAGGCCGGTCGCGTAGGCGGCCATCGGCACCAGCGACCACGCCGTGCCGCGCATCGCGGAGGCGGTGCCCCGCCGCTTGTAGGCGGCGTAGCTGGCGAGCAGGCCGAGCACGGTGATCGTCAGGCTGATCAGCAAGGTCATGATGGGCCCCCCGGGGCGTGGATTGGGGTTCTCACCCCATAGTCACACGTTCTCAGGTCAGACCGCTCCTCCGCACGGACGGTTCCCGCAGGCAGAAGGTCATCCGCTGGCGGGATCCGAGACCCCTACGGGATCAGCGCGGCGAGCCCTGCGAAGTCGATCTGGGTGAGAGAGGTGAGCACGGTACGGCCCGGGGCCCGCGGGATGGGGGCGACGCTGGGGATCGCGACGGTCACACAGCCCGCGCCCTCGGCGGAGGCGACGCCCGTGGGCGAGTCCTCGAGGGCGACGCAGCCTGCCGGGTCGACCCCGAGGATCCGGGCCGCGGTCAGGTACGGCTCAGGGTCGGGCTTGGGATTGGTCACCTCGTCACCGGCCAGGGTGATCGTGAAATGTTCCCGCCCGATCCCGTCGAGCACGTGTTCGACGAGCTTGCGCCCGGTGGAGGTGACGAGTGCCGTGGGCAGGCCGGAGTCCGACACCTGGGTCAGCAGCTCCTTGGCCCCCGGCATCATCGGAACCTGGAGGCTCAGCAGCTCCTCGGTGATGTCGAGCAGCCGCTGGGCCACCACCGCAGGGTCGGCCACCGGCCCGGTGATCGCCATCATGTACTCGATGGTGCGGGTGATCGAGCTGCCGACCAGCTCGTGCTGGTGCTCCTGGCCCCATTCGCCCGGCCAGCCGAGCTCCGCCATGAGCTGCGCCTCGGCGACGAACCAGACCTTCTCGGAGTCGATGAGGGTCCCGTCCATGTCGAACAGGACCGCCTGCAGTCTCCCCATCAGGCGTTGAAGTAGCTGGCGTCGGGGTGGTGCACGACCAGGGCGTCGGTGGCCTGCTCGGGTACGAGCTGGAACTCCTCCGACAGGATGACCCCGATCCGCTCCGGCTTGAGGAGCCGTACGATCTTGGCGCGGTCCTCCAGGTCGGGGCAGGCCGGGTAGCCGGCCGCGTAGCGGCAGCCCCGGAACTTCACTTTGAAGAAGTCCGACAGATCGTCGGGGTCCTCGGCGCCGAAGCCGATCTCCGAGCGGATCCGCGCGTGCCAGTACTCCGCCAGCGCCTCGGTCAGCTGTACCGACAGGCCGTGCAGCTCCAGGTAGTCGCGGTAGGCGTTCTTCGCGAACAGTTCGGCGGTGGCCTCGCTGATCTTCGATCCGACCGTCACGAGCTGGAAGCCGGCCACGTCGACCTCGCCGGACTCCCTGGACCGGAAGAAGTCGGCCAGGCACAGGTGCCGGTCACGGCGCTGGCGCGGGTAGGTGAAGCGTTCCCGCTCGCCGCCGCCGTCGTCGAGGACGACGAGGTCGTCGCCCTCGCTGACCGCGGGGAAGTAGCCGTACACGACGGCGGCCTCGATGAGGCCGTCGGTCTGGATCCGGTCCAGCCACATCCGCAGCCGAGGCCGGCCCTCGGTCTCGACCAGCTCCTCGTAGGACGGACCGTCGCCGCCCCTGGCGGGCTTGAGACCCCACTGGCCCATGAACGTGGCGCGCTCGTCCAGGAAGGACGCGTAGTCGTTCAGCGCGATGCCCTTGACGACCTGGTCTCCCCAGAACGGCGGGGAGGGCACTTTGTTGTCGGCGGCCACGTCCGAGCGGGCCGGCATGTCCTGCGGCTCGGTGACCTGCAGGGTGGCGGTCGTGCGGACCCTGCGCTCGCGCAGCGGCGGCAGGGACGCCCCCGCCACGCCCCGCTTGACGTCCATGAACGCGTTCATCAGCCGCAGGCCCTCGAAGGCGTCCCGGGCATAGCGAACCTGACCGTCGAACAGTTCCGCCAGATCCTGCTCGACGTAGGCGCGGGTCAGCGCGGCGCCGCCCAGCAGCACCGGCCACCTGTCCGCGAAGCCCCGGGAGTTCAGTTCCTCCAGGTTCTCCTTCATGATCACCGTGGACTTGACCAGCAGCCCGGACATGCCGATCACATCGACCTGATGCTCGCGGGCGGCCTCCAGGATCGCCGACACCGGCTGCTTGATGCCGAGGTTGACCACCTCGAAGCCGTTGTTGGACAGGATGATGTCGACCAGGTTCTTGCCGATGTCGTGCACGTCGCCCTTGACGGTCGCGAGCACGATACGGCCCTTGCCCCCGTCCTCGGACTTCTCCATGTGCGGTTCGAGGTGGGCGACCGCGGTCTTCATGACCTCCGCGGACTGCAGCACGAAAGGAAGCTGCATCTGCCCGGAACCGAACAGCTCACCGACGGTCTTCATGCCGTCCAGGAGCACATCGTTGACGATCTCCAGGGCGGGGCGCTGCGCGAGGCCCTCGTCCAGGTCGGCCTGCAGCCCGTCGAGCTCACCGTCGATGATGCGGCGCTTGAGCCGTTCCCAGAGCGGCAGCCCGGCCAGTTCCTCCGCGCGGGTCTGCCGCATCGCGGCGGCGTCGACGCCCTCGAACAGCTCCATGAAGCGCTGCAGCGGGTCGTAGTCGTCACGGCGCCGGTCGTAGACCATGTCGAGCGCGACCTGGCGCTGCTCGTCGGGGATGCGGGCCATCGGCACGATCTTGGAGGCGTGCACGATGGCGGAGTCCAGGCCGGCGTTGGCGCACTCGTTGAGGAAGACCGAGTTAAGGACCATACGGGCCGCCGGATTCAGGCCGAACGACACGTTGGACAGGCCCAGGGTGGTCTGCACGGCCGGGTGCAGGCGCTTGATCTCGCGGATCGCCTCGATGGTCTCGAGCGCGTCCCTGCGGCTCTCCTCCAGGCCGGTGCCGATCGTGAAGGTGAGCGCGTCGATGATGATGTCCTCGACCCGCATCCCGTAGTTCGAGGTCAGGTCCTCGATCAGCCGGGTGGCGATCGCCGTCTTGGTCTCGGCGGTACGGGCCTGGCCCTGCTCGTCGATGGTCAGGGCGACGACGGCGGCGCCGTGCTCCTTGACCACCGGCATCAGCCTGCCGATCCGCGAGTCCGGCCCGGCGCCGTCCTCGTAGTTGACCGAGTTGATGACGGCCCGGCCGCCGATCATTTCCAGGCCGGCCTCGATGACCGGCATCTCGGTGGAGTCGAGCACCAGCGGCAGGGTGGAGGCGGTCGCGAAGCGGAACGCGATCTCCTTCATGTCCCGGACGCCGTCCCTGCCGACGTAGTCGATGCAGACGTCGAGCAGGTGCGCCCCGTCCCTGGCCTGGTCGCGGGCGATCTTCACACAGTCGTCCCAGCGCTCCTCCAGCATGGCCTCGCGGAAGGCCTTGGAGCCGTTGGCGTTGGTCCGCTCCCCGATCGCCAGGTAGGAGGTGTCCTGCCGGAACGGTACGTGCTGGTAGAGCGAGGACGCCCCGGCCTCGGGCCGCGGCCTGCGCGCGGTGACCTCACGGCCCCGTACCCGCTCGACGACCAGCCGCAGGTGCTCGGGCGTCGTGCCGCAGCAACCACCGACCAGGGACAGCCCGAAGTCGCGGGTGAAGTGGTCGTGTGCGTCGGCCAGCTCCTGCGGGGTCAGCGGGTAGTGCGCGCCGTCGGAGGTCAGCTGGGGCAGCCCGGCGTTCGGCATCGCGGACAGACCGAGCCTGGCGTGCTTGGCCAGATAGCGCAGGTGCTCGCTCATCTCGGCCGGACCGGTGGCGCAGTTGAGCCCGATCAGGTCGGGTTCGAGCGGCTCGATCGCGGTCAGCGCCGCACCGATCTCCGAACCCAGCAGCATCGCCCCGTTCTGCTCGATCGTCACCTGGGTGATCAGGACCGTGTCGGCGCCGATCGCCCGGACGGCCCGTTTGGTGCCGATCACGGCCGCCTTGACCTGGAGCAGGTCCTGGCAGGTCTCGATCAGTATCGACTGGACCCCACCGGCCAGCAGGCCCTCGGCGTTGCGCTGGTAGGCGTCGCGGAGCTGGGCGAAACTGACATGACCGAGGGTCGGCAGCTTCGTGCCGGGGCCGATGGAGCCGATCACCCACCGGGGCCGTTCGGGGGTGGAGTACCGGTCGGCGACCTCACGGGCGATCCGGGCGCCCGCCTCCGACAGTTCCTCGATCCGCTCCGGGATGTCGTACTCGCCGAGGTTGGCCAGGTTGGCACCGAAGGTGTTGGTCTCGACACAGTCCACGCCGACGTCGAAGTAGGCCTCGTGGACCGACCGGACGATGTCGGGCCGGGTCACGTTGAGGATCTCGTTGCAGCCCTCGAACCCCTGGAAGTCCTCCAGGGAGGGGTCTGCGGCCTGGAGCATCGTCCCCATCGCCCCATCGGCCACGACGACACGTTCACGGAGGGCCCGGCGCAGGGATTGCGGGGTAGCGCTCATAGCCATACAGCCTATAAGGGAGTTCCGACAAGAGCCCGATCAGTCCACATGCCGGAATCGGCGCCCAGGACGACCCGTGACGGAACGGGCGGATCACGCTACGGTTCCGCTCTACGACTACTAACCAGTAGGGAGTGGCTGAATGGGTTCGTACAGCACCATCCTCGTGGGCACCGACGGCTCGTCCTCCTCGTTTCGAGCGGTCGACAAGGCCGCCAGACTGGCCGCCGACACCGGCGCCACCCTGATCCTGGTCTCGGCCTATCACCCGATGCGCGACAAGGACCGGCTGTCGGCGGCCGACCGCCTGGGCGACCTGGCGTACAAGGTCGAGGGCTCCACCCCCGCCGAGGATGCGCTCCGTGCGGCGAGGGAACGGGCCATCGCGGCGGGTGCCAGGGACATCGAGGAGATCGCCCGGGAGGGCGACGCCGTCGACGTGCTGGCCCGTATCGCCGAGCAGCACTCCGTGGAACTCGTCGTGGTCGGCAACCGGGGCCTCAACAGCCTGGCGGGCCGCCTGCTGGGCTCGGTGCCGGCGAACCTGTCGCACCGTTCGCCCTGTGACGTCCTGATCGTCCGCACCACCGAGGGCGGTAAGTAGCCCGCCTCGCGCTGCGCGGCAATCAAACGCGCAGCGGGTGGGTAGGCCTTCATTTAGACGTAGGGTTAACACTGACCGATCTTGGGCAAGTGCCCGGCCGGCGTCGGGAGGAGGCTGCGGGTGATCGAGTTCGATGGAGTGCCGGAACTCGTCGACCCCATACTGGTCGCCGCCTTCGAGGGGTGGAACGACGCGGGAGAGGCGGCCAGCGGAGTCATCCGGCACCTTGAGGAGATCTGGAGCGCGAGCCCGATCGCGGAGCTCGATCCTGAGGACTACTACGACTTCCAGGTGACCCGGCCCATGGTGGAGATGACCCCCGACGAAGCTCGGCGCATCGTCTGGCCGACCAGCCGGGTCTCCTGGGCACGGCCGCCGGACTCCGACCGGGACGTGGTCCTGATCCGCGGTATCGAGCCGAATATGCGGTGGAAGTCGTTCTGCCGTGAGCTGGTCGGGCTGATGCTGGAGCTCGAGGTCGAGACGGTCGTGCTGCTCGGCGCGCTGCTCGCCGACGCGCCGCACACCCGCCCGGTGCCGGTCAGCGGCGCCTCCTCCGATCTGGGCCTGTCGACGGTCCTCAACCTGGAGCCCGCCCGCTACGAGGGGCCCACGGGCATCCTGGGGGTCTTGCAGGACTTCTGCGGCAAAGCCGACATCGACACGGTGTCGCTATGGGCTTCGGTGCCGCACTACGTGGCCCAGCCGCCCTCCCCCAAGGCCACCCTGGCGCTGCTGCGCCGTGTGGAGGACCTCCTGGACGTGACGGTGCCGCTGGGCGAGCTGCCCGAGCAGGCGCGGGCCTGGGAGCACGGGGTCAACGAGCTGGCCGAGCAGGACACCGAGGTCGCCGAGTACGTGAAGGCCCTGGAGGAGCAGAAGGACGCCGCGGAGCTGCCGGAGGCGTCCGGCGAGGCGATCGCACGCGAGTTCGAGCGGTACCTGCGCCGTCGCGATCCGGATGGTTCCGGATAAACTTCGCACCATGCGATCTTGGCCCGCTCCCGAGGTGCCCCGCCTGCCAGGCGAGGGCGTCCCACTGCACGTGTACGACTCCGGTAGCCGGGCTGTGCGGCCCACCGACCCCGGGCCGACCGCACGGATGTACGTGTGCGGGATCACCCCGTACGACGCGACCCATCTGGGGCACGCCGCCACCTACCTGGCCTTCGACCTGGTCGGCCGGCTATGGCGGGACGCGGGACACGAGGTGCTGTATGTGCAGAACGTCACCGACGTGGACGACCCGCTCCTGGAGCGGGCCGACCGGGACGGCCAGGACTGGCAGGAGCTGGCCGAACGTGAGATCGCCCTGTTCCGCGAGGACATGACCTCGCTGCGCATCCTGCCCCCCGACCACTATGTCGGTGTGGTCGGGGCGATCCCCCTCGTGGCGGAGATGATCTCCACTCTGCGGGAGAATGGCGCCGCCTACGAGGTGGACGGTGACATCTACTTCCCTGTCAGCTCCGACGTCGACTTCGGCGCGGTCAGCGGCCTGTCCCCGGCGCAGATGCTGCCGTTGTTCGCCGAGCGCGGTGGCGACCCGGACCGCAAGGGCAAGAAGGACCCCCTCGACGCGCTGCTGTGGCGGGCCGAGCGGCCCGGCGAACCGGCCTGGGACTCCCCGTTCGGCCCGGGCCGGCCGGGCTGGCACATCGAGTGCTCCGCGATCTCGCTGAAGTATCTGGGGATGGGCTTCGACCTGGAGGGCGGCGGGTCCGACCTGACCTTCCCGCACCACGAGATGAGCGCCTCACACGCCCAGGTGGCCACCGGCTCGCACCCGCATGCGCGTGCGTATGTGCACGCCGGGATGGTCGCGCTGGACGGCGAGAAGATGTCGAAGTCCAAGGGCAACCTGGTCTTCGTCTCGAAACTGCGGCAGGCGGGTACCGACCCGATGGCGATCCGGCTTGCGCTGCTCGGCCACCACTACCGGTCGGACTGGGAATGGACCGGTCCCGAGCTGGTCGCCGCACAGGCCAGGCTGGCGCGCTGGCGGGCGGCGGTACGGCTCACGTCAGGGCCTCCGGCGGGCCCGCTGCTCAACGAGGTCAGGCGGCATCTGGCCGACGACCTGAACGCTCCGGCCGCCCTGGCCGCCGTGGACCGGTGGGCCGAGCAGACCGGCACCGACACCGGGGCCCCCGCCCAGGTACGCGCCCTGGCCGACGCCCTCCTCGGGATTGCTCTCTGACAGCTGCTCAGCTGTGGTGGGCGAGGGCAGCCTCGCTACGGCCGCGACCGCCATCGCGAGCCCCACGGGGACCCGCGCGAATCCGGGCATGCGCATGGAACATCAAGACCCCGTATCCGGCTCACGCTGGGCCCGACGGCGTTCCCAGAGGCCGCCGAGCCAGGCCTCCAGGAAGGTCAGCCTGCCGGGCGAGGCCACGTCCCGTACGGCCAGCCACCGGCACAGGATCGCCAGCGGGATCTCCAGGAACACCGCGAGGAGGATCGCGACGGTCCGGTCAGCTCGGCTGGCAGCCGTGGTGATGTCGAACCAGGCGTCGACCACGAGCAGCGCCGACGTGGCGCTGGCGGGGACGACGACGTACGCGCGGGTGTCGCGTATCAGCGTGAAGAGGCCGGTCCTGGCGAACTGGATCAGCAGGATGACGTCGAACCCCACCCAGGCCAGCCGGTAGTTCCCGGAGACCTGGCGCTGCGGCAGGGTGTGGTCGAGGTAGACGATCCAGGGGATCAGCGCGATCCCCCCGCCGACGAACAGGGGGGCGGTCCACCACGGGAGCGGGGGCCGCGGCACAGAACCGGTCATAGGCCGACGATAGCCGCCGTACCCCCTCAGCGGTGGGCGGCGGCGCGGCGGGCCACGCGGCGGCGGGAGGCGCGGATGGTGAGGTACTGGGGTGACCGGCGGAGCCGTCCGGGGACGAGCAGATAGCAGAACGCGCCGGTCCGCAGCAGGAACCACAGCAGGCGCTCCCGCCCGGGGCTCCACGTCATCCCGAACTGGGCGCGCAGCCGCTCGGGCAGCAGGCCGGTGGTGATGAACCGGTTGAGCGCGAGCGCGGGCCACAGGAACCAGAGCCTGCGGGCCGACAGCACCGCGGCGGCGACCTCCCGGCCGGTGCCGGACACCTCCAGGGAGTTGACCATCCGGTCCATATAGGCGCGGAAGGACTCCAGGTCGGCGGGCTGCGAACCGGGCGGGCAGCCGAGCACGTCCGCGACCATCGCCGCCTGCTCGACGTAGCGCGCGGCCAGGTCACCGCTGGGGCTGTGCAGGATCTCCTCGTACACCAGCAGGGCCGCGTCGATGAGGGTGGCGTTCACCCAGACCTGCAGTTCGGGGTCGTTGCCGGAGTAACCGGGTCCGGTGATGTGATCGTGCACCCCGCGGACGATGGCGCCGATGCGATCGGCCTCCTCATCGGTGCCGAGTGCGACGATGGTGAGGAAGTCCAGCGTGCCGAAGAGCCGGGGCAGCGGCCTGTTGCGGAAGTCGCTGTGGTCGGCCACCCCCTGGGCGACCGACGGATGGGCGACCTGGAGCATCAGGGCCCGGCCCGCCCCGAGCAGCAGGGCCGGCTCGGTGACGACGAGCCTGAGAACCGACCTGTCCCGTACCTGTGCGCCTGCGGTCTCCACGGGGCCTCCTCATCAGTACCGGTAACCCGATACTTGCGCAGCGGACGCCCTGAGGCAAGACCTTATTGGCGGTAGGACAACAAGGCTCAGCTCAGCCGGATGCGTGGGTCGAGGAACGAGTAGCCGACATCCACCAGGAGGTTGGCCAGGACGACGAAGAACGCCGCCACCAGGACGACCGCCATGATGACGGGCAGGTCTCCCAGGGTGAGGGACCTGATGGTCAGCTGCCCGATCCCCTGCAGGCCGAAGACCGACTCGGTGACGAGGGTGCCGCCGATCAGGACTCCGATGTCGATGCCGAACTGGGTCAGCACCGGCGTGAGCGCCGACCGCAGGCCGTGGCGGTAGACCACCGTGCGCTCGGGCAGCCCCTTGGCGCGGGCCGTCCGGATGTAGTCCTCCCCCAGCACGTCGAGCAGCGACCCCCGGGTGAGCCGGGTGTAGATCGCCGTCTGCAGGAACGCGAGTGTGATCCACGGCAGCACCAGGTGCTGGAACCACTGCACGGGACCGGAGAGCAGATTCGCGTAGCCGCTCGGCGGGAAGATCGTGAGCACGCTGCCGGCGAGCAGGTAGATCAGCGTCAGGCCGACCACGAAGGCCGGCATGGAGATGCCGAGCAGCACGAAGAGCGTGATCACGCGATCCAGGATGCTGCGGGCCCGGGTCGCACTGAGCACCCCGCTGACGATGCCGGCGAACATCCACAGCACGGCCGCGCCGAGGATCAGCGACAGGCTGGCCGGCAGCGCCTGCTTGATCATCGTGTTGACCGACTGCTGGGTCGCGAAGGAGTAGCCCAGGTCGCCGTGGAACAGCCGCTTGAGGAAGTTCCCATACTGGACGATCTTCGACTGGTCCAGTCCGAGCCTGTGCCGGACGAGGGCAAGAGTCTGCGGGGTCGCCGACTTGCCGGCGAACCGCGCCGCAGGGTCGGGCGCGGCGACGAAGAACAGGATGAACACGCCGGTGGTGACGATCCACAGGACCAGCACGGCGAACGCGATCCGCCGGATCAGAAAGCGAAGCATCGTTGGCCCCTACTACTTCCTGGACTTCTTCTTGGACTTCTTCTTGGACTTCTTCTGCGCCTTCTGGGCCGCGAAGAGACGTTCGGACCGTGGATCCAGCGCGTCACGGACCGCGTCTCCCAGGATGTTGAACGCCAGCGTGGTGAGGATGAGCGCGCCGGCCGGGGCGAACAGTGTCCAGGGCGCGACCTGATAGACCTCCGTCGCATCGCTCAGCATGTTGCCCCAGCTCGGGGTGCGCGGATCGGTTCCGGCGCCGAGGTAGGACAGCGTCGACTCGAACACGATCGCGGCCGGGATGGTCAGCGAGGCGAGCACGGTGACCGGGGCGATGAGATTGGGGATCATGTCCACGAACATGATCCGCCCGCCGCTCGCACCCAGCGAGCGGGCCGCCTCGACGAACTCGCGTTCCTTGATGGCCAGCACCTGTCCACGCACGATGCGCCCGATCGCCGCCCAGGAGAAGAAGGCGATCACGATGATGGTGAGCGCCGTGCTCGCGCCGAACACCGCCACCAGCGCGACCGCGAGCAGCAGGTAGGGAAACGACAGCGTCACGTCCATGGTCCGCGCCAGTACGGTGTCGACCGCCCCGCCGTAGAAACCGGCGGCGGTGCCGACGACGACGCCGACCACCGTCGCGAGCAGCGTCGCGGTGAGTCCCACCACCAGTGAGACCCGGGCGCCGTAGATCGTGCGTACCAGCACGTCCCGGCCGAGGCGGTCGGTGCCGAGCAGGTGCCAGATCGACGGGCTGACGGGCAGGCCGTCCACGGTGATGCCGTTCGTGCGGTCCCCGAGTTCCGGCGTCCACCCGATCCACTTGACCAGGAGCGGGGCCAGCAACGCGACGAGGATCAGCAGGACGAGGAAGACCAGCGACACCATCGCGGCCTTGTCCTTGCGTAGCCGGTCCCAGGCGAGCCGCCATGGGCTGCGGCCCTGGATGGCCTTGCCTCCCGGACCTCCCGGCACCTCCGCGGCCGGCGGCAGGGACTCCGCCTCAAGGTCACTCAGGCTCATTCCGACGCCCCCGTCTCGACGCCCGGCAGCGCCGGTTCGGTGTCGACCTGATCGATCGCCGCGTGCTCGTGCGCGAGGTCCTCACCCGGCTCGACCGGGAAGTGGCATGCGGTGAAATGGTCCGCCGGATCCCCGCCGCGGACGATGAACAGGGGCTCGTCGGAGGTGCAGGTGAGCTGCGCCTTGGGGCATCGGGGGTGGAACCTGCAGCCCGGCGGTGGGTTGATCGGCGACGGCACATCTCCGTACAGCACGATGCGCTTGCGCTGCTGGGCCAGGTCCGGGTCGGCGACCGACGCCGCCGACAGCAGGGCGCTGGTGTACGGGTGACGGGGGCTGGCGTACAGCTCCTCGGAGGCGGCGGACTCGGAGATCTTCCCCAGGTACATCACCGCGACGCGGTCGCTCACATGGCGCACCACTGACAGGTCGTGGGCGATGAAAAGGTAGGTCAGGCCGAGTTCCCTCTGCAGGTCGGCGAGGAGGTTGATCACCTGCGCCTGGATCGAGACGTCAAGGGCGGAGACCGGCTCGTCACAGACGATCAGCTTCGGTTTCAGCGCGAGTGCCCGTGCCACCCCGATGCGCTGCCGCTGACCGCCGGAGAACTCCGCGGGGAACCGGTTGAAGTGCTCGGGGTTCAGGCCGACGAGTTCCATCAGCTCCTGGACCCGCTTCTTGCGGTCGGCCCCGGCGGCGATCCCGTGGATGGCGAACGGGTCCCCGATGATCGACCCGACCCTGCGCCGCGGGTTCAGCGACCCGTAGGGATCCTGGAAGATCATTTGGACGTCCCTGCGGAACGCCTTCAGCCCGCTCTTGGACAGTTTGGTGATGTCGGTGCCCTCGAAGAGGATCCGCCCCCTGGTCACCGGGTAGAGCCCGGTCACGCAGCGGGCCAGCGTGGACTTCCCGCAACCGCTCTCCCCCACGATCCCCAGGGTGTGCCCCTTGCGGACCTCGAGATCGACGCCGTCGACCGCGTGGACCCGGGCGACCTCCTTCTTGAAGAAGATGCCCTGCCTGATCGGGAAGTACTTGTACACGCCCTCGATCCGTACGAGGACGTCGTCGTCCTGGCTCAACCGGACACCTCCCCGGCGTCGCCCGGACCCGCGGCCGCCCGCCGTTTCGCCTCCGCCACCGGGTCGAGCCCGACCGCGTCGTGCGGCAGCCAGCACGCCGACAGGTGCGAGGGGTCCCCGGCCACTGGCTCGAGCAGCGGGATGTCGGCAGGGCAGCGGCGCAGGACGTACTCGCAGCGGGGGTGGAAGGAGCAGCCCGTGGGGAGGTTGATGAGGCTCGGTGGCTGGCCGGGAATGGGCTTGAGGCGGGTCTTGGCGCCGGACGAGCCGGGCACCGACTCAAGGAGCCCCATGGTGTACGGGTGATGCGGGCGGTAGTAGAGCGTCCGCCGGTCGGCGTGCTCGACCGGCTTGCCGCCGTACATCACCAGGACGTCGTCGGCGAGGTCCGCGATGACTCCCAGATCGTGGGTGATCATGATGAGGGCGGTGTCGAACTCGCGCTGAAGCCGCCGGATCAGGTCCAGGATCTGCGCCTGGACGGTCGCGTCCAGGGCGGTGGTGGGTTCGTCGGCAATGAGCAGCCGCGGGTTGAGCGCCAGCGCCATCGCGATCATCGCGCGCTGGCGCATGCCACCGGAGAACTGGTGCGGGTAATCGTCGACCCGCCGGTCCGGTTGCGGGATGCCGACCAGGCCGAGGAGTTCGATGGCGCGCTTGTGGGCCTGGTCCCTGGTGGCGCTCGGCTCATGCTGGCGGATCAGCTCCGTGATCTGCCGGCCGACCTTGTAGAGCGGGTGCAGGCTGGAGAGCGGATCCTGGAAGATCATCGCGATGTCCTTGCCGCGGATCTGCCGCAGCCGGTCATCGCTCATGGTGAGGAGGTCCTCGCCGTCGAACAGCGCCTGTCCCTCGATGTGCGCACCGGGGGTCAGGCCGAGGAGCGTCTGGGTGGACACGCTCTTGCCCGAACCGGACTCGCCGACGATGCCGAGGGTGCGGCCCCGGTCGACATCGAACGACATGCCGCCGACGGCCTGGACGACGCCGTCGGAGGTGTCGAACGAGACTTTGAGGCCACGGACCTCGAGCAGGCTCATCTGTTGTTCCCCTTCCAAGGGGACGGCCCGGCGGGCCTTCCCCTTAGAGATCAGCTACCGCTGAGCCACAGGTTGGTGTAGTCGAACTGCTGGGTGATCGGCACCCAGATCGCGTTCTTCACACGCGAGGAGTGGTACCAGGGCGTCTTCTGCGACATGAAGGGCACGATGGCCGCGTCCTTCATGATCTGCTCGCTGGCATTGGCCCAGTTGGCCGCCGCCTCGCCGGTCGACTTGGCCTGCAGGGCCTTGTCGATCAGGGCATTGGTGATCGGGCTGTCGTAGTCGCCGTAGTTGGAGGTGCCGTCGGCCCAGTTACGGCCGTCGAACAGCGGCTGGATGTTCGCGCGGCCGTTGTTCCCGAACCAGTCCGGCACCCATCCGGGTGCCGCGATGTCCCATTTGCCGGCGATGGCGTTGGCGTTCTTCTGCAGGAACTGCGAGTAGAAGTCGGCAGCCTGCTGCGGCACTCCGACGACCTTGATCCCGCAGGCCCCCAGGTCCTGCGCGTAGCTCTGGTAGATCGCCGGGTGGTTGCCGGACTGCCGGTACGCGGCCTTCACGGTGAGGCCGTTCGGGTAGCCGGCCTGGCTGAGCAGCGACTTGCACGTGGCCGGGTCGCCCTGGTTGTTGGTGGTCGGGTACAGGTTGAAGTCCTTGTAGCCCAGGCTGTCCGGCGGGATCGTCGAGTTGAGCGGCGTGTTGTACTTCGGCCCGCCGTAGATCTGCGCGAGTGCCACCTTGTTGATGGCGAAGTTGATGGCCTGCCGGACCTTGAGGTTCTGCATGGCATTGTTCGCGTTGGGGCTGCGCAGATTGAACACCAGGTACGGATTGGAGATGGGCGGCCCGTTGACGGTCAGGTTCGGGTCGTTGCGGCCGGCCAGCTGGCCGAGTGTGGCCGAGGACATGGCCACGTCATAGGACAGGTCCGAGGCGCCGCTCTGCAACTGCTGCTGGACCGCCTCGGACGAGTTCTGCCCTTCGGTGATCTGGATCTGGTCCACGTACTGGTGGCGCAGCGGGTCGGTGGCGGGCTTCCAGTTGGTGTTCTTCTGCAGCACGATCTGCCTGCCGGGGTTGAAGGTGGTCACCCGGTACGGACCGGCTGAGACCAGATGACCGAACAGCGCGTTGCTGCCCGGGACGTACTGGTAGTACTCGACCGGCACCGCGGACGCGAAGGTCATGGCCAGCAGGTTCAGGACGTCGGAAGCCGGCGCGTTCAGCTGGAGCTGCAGCGTCGAGCTGTCCACCGCCTTGACGCCCGCGATCTCATGGCCCTCCTCGTAGGCCTTCATTCCGGCGACATTGCCCTGCAGGGCCTTGTTGGTGAGGTAGGGAGTGCAGTACGCCTGCATGCCCTTGATGACCGGAAGGTAGTAGCCGGGGGCACCGACCGGCGCGGCCGGGTTGCACATGTGCTTGAACGACCGGACGAAGTCGGCCGCGACCATCTCACGGGGCGGAGAGGTGTCCCACATGATGCCCTTGCGCAGGGTGATCTTGTAGGTGAGGCCGTCGGCGCTCATCCCGCCGTTGCCCGTCGTCGGCACCTTGTCCGCGGCATCGGCGACCGGAGTGGTGGACACCTTGAGGTCCGTGGAGGCCGGGTAGGAGAACAGCTGCCTGCCGTAGGTGCGGATCAGCGCGCTGGCATTGGTGCTGTACGCGCTGGTCGGGTCCAGGTCGTCCTGCCCGCCCGCGCCGATCAGTTTGAGTGTGCCGCCTTTGACCGGAGTTCCGCTGTTCCCGCCGCTGATGGTGCCCCCGCCCCCGCAGGCAGAGAGGCCGACCGACGTCGTCAGAGCGAGCGCGCCGAATCCGGCGACGACCGTCGACCTCTTTGTTCTCCGAGTCATGCACTCCCCCACTGGCCGGCTCGGCCGTCGTCACTGCGATGTCGCGGACCGCCCTCCGGGCGGACCCGACCTGTTGCCGGGGGGGCGATTCCATGTATACGTACTCTGAGTCGCGACGCTATCACCATCAGTGATGACGCTGGGCGCGCCTGTACAGCACCCGCCTCATCGGCCGGCTCGACGCCGACCACCCTCGCCCCCCGGCGCGCTGCCGGGCCGGCCAGGCCAGCGGATCACCGCGCACCCAGTGCACGCAGGAGGGCCTTCGCAGGGTGTTCCTCATCCAGATCGCCGGACGGGCGTTCACCGCCGCAGGGCGGTCTCGCCCCCCCTGGAAGATCATGGGGCCAGAATAGTGGGAAGGTAGCGAAAGGGGTGATCCGGTGCCGGAACTGGTGCTGCTGGTGGTCGCGGGGCTACTGATCGCCGCGAACGGGGTCTTCGTGGCGGCGGAGTTCAGCATGGTCACGGTGGACCGGGCCAACGTGGAGGCCAGGGAACGGGCCGGCGACCACCGCGCGGGCGGCGTGCTCAAAGCGCTGCGGACGCTGTCGTTCCAGCTGTCGGGCGCCCAGCTGGGCATCACCGTGACCTCCCTCGTCGTCGGGTTCCTGGCCGAGCCCGCGCTGGCCTCGCTGCTGCGCGGGCCCCTGACCTCGCTGGGCCTTCCCGCCGGCGCCGCAGCCCCGCTGGCGGTGGTCATCGCGATGCTGGTGGCGACCGTGCTCCAGATGGTCTTCGGTGAACTGGTCCCCAAGAACCTGGCGATCGCCAGGCCGTACGCGGTGGCCACCACGGTGATCGGGTTCCAGCGCGGGTTCTCGCTGGTCATGACGCCGCTGATCAGGGGGCTCAACGCGGTGGCCAACCGGCTCGTCCGGCTGCTGCGCGTGGAACCCCAGGAGGAGCTGCGCTCGGCGCGCTCCCCCGAGGAGCTGGCGTCGCTGACCCGCAGGTCCGCGGAGGCGGGCACCCTCCCCGACCGGGTCGCCTCTCTGGTGCACCGGACCCTGCAGTTCGGTGATCGCACGGCCGGCGACGTGATGACACCGCGCTCCCGCCTGGACACCCTCAATGCCACCGACGGCGTCGGCGAACTCCTCGCGCTGGCCCGCGAGACCGGGCACAGCCGCTTCCCTGTCTGCGGGGACGGCCTGGACGACGTGGTCGGCGTGGTGCACATCCGGCAGGCCATCGCGGTCCAGGCGGACCGGCGCGCGGGCCTCACGGTCGGTGAGCTCGCCACCGCGCCCCTGCGTGTTCCCGACTCACTGCCCCTTGAGCGGCTCTTCCCGCAGATGCGCGGACGCGGACGGCACCTGGCCGTGCTGATCGACGAGTACGGCGGTACGGCCGGAATCGTCACCCTCGAAGACCTCCTGGAGGAACTGGTCGGCGAGGTCAGGGACGAGCACGACCCCGAGCGCCTGCCTGCCGTCACCGCAGTGGACGGCGGATGGGAGCTGAGCGGGCTGCTGCGCCTCGACGAGGTGGCGGTGGAGACCTCGGTCGAGCTGCCGGACGGGCCGTACGACACGGTGGCCGGCCTGATCGTGGCGCGGCTCGGCAGGCTCGCCCACGTGGGCGACACCGTGGACGCGGGCGGGGTACGCCTCGTGGTGATCAGGGTCGAGGGCCGCCGGATCGAGCGCGTCAGGCTGGAAACATGATCGCGGTCGGGTTCGCCGTGGTGCTGCTGTTCGGCAACGCGTTCTTCGTGGCGGCCGAGTTCGGGCTGATCGCGACCCGCCGCAGCCAGATCGAACCGGCCGCCCTGTCCGGCAACCGCCGCGCCCGCGTCACGCTGAAGGCGCTCGACGAGGTCACGATGATGATGGCCGGCGCCCAGCTCGGTGTCACCGTCTGTTCCCTGGGTCTCGGCGCGGCAGGGGAACCGGCCGTGTCGCATCTGCTCGATGGGCCGATGCGGGCCGCCGGGCTGCCCGACGGCCTGCTCCGTCCGCTGTCGGTCGCGATCGCACTTGTGGTCGTGGTGTTCCTGCACATCGTGATCGGCGAGATGGTGCCGAAGAACCTGGCGCTGGCCGGCCCCGAACGGTCCGCGCTGGCACTCGGTCCCGTGCTGGCTGCCATCGTAGGACCCGTACGCCCGCTCATCTCCGCGCTCAACGGCCTGGCCAACGCGGTGCTCAGGCTGGCCCGGGTGGAGCCGGTGCATTCGATCTCGTCGGCGTTCACGCCCGAGGAGGTCGCCGCGCTGGTGGCCGAGTCGCGGGGCGCAGGCCTGCTCGACGAGGATGACCACGCTCTGCTGGCGGGTGTGCTGTCCCTGGAGGACCGGACCGCCGACGCCGTGCTGGTCCCTGCCTTCGCGCTGTCCACGGTGCCGGACACGGTGACGACCGGTGAACTGCAGCGCCTGGTGGCCAGGACCGGGTTCTCCCGGTTCCCTGTCCGTGGCAACGGTCGCATGATCGGGTACGTCCACATCGGGGACCTGCTCGACCTGCTGGACGTCCCGGACGCGCAACTGCCCGCGGACCGGATCCGGCGGCTCCCCGCGGTCCGTTCAAACGCCGTACTCGGTCAGATCCTCACCGATCTGCGGGAGAGCGGCAGCCACCTCGTCGAGATCAGAGACGCCTCCGGGGCCTCTCAGGGCGTGCTGTTCTTCGCCGACGTGCTGCGGGCACTCATCGGTGAGCACTGAGCCCGTGCTCGCGTAGCGGGCCAACCGACAGGCCGCGCCCGTGCAGCTCGTCGAGCAGGACCGGCAGGGCGCCCAGGGTGTTGCGCCACGAGCCGGGGGCCGAGGTGCAGTCGCAGTCGTGCAGCAGCACCGTAGCGCCGCCCTTGAGGTCCCTGGTCACCGTGGTGAAGACCGACTCGGGCGTGGCGCCGCGTTCCCAGTCCCGGCCCCAGTTGGTCCACAGGATCGGGGTGAGGCCGAGCCGGCGGGCCGCCACCAGCGCGGAGGCGCTCAGCACCCCGTACGGGGGCCGGTACCAGCGGGGCGTCTCACCGGTGGCCGCTGCGATCAGGTCACGGGCCCTCGCCAGGTCGTCGTAGGTCGCCCGGTGCCCGCGCAGCGGCATGGGACGGTGCTCCCAGCCGTGCACCGCTACTTCGTGGCCGGCTGCGACCAGTTCCCTGCCCAGTTCGGGCGCCGCCTCCAGCATCATGCCGAGCAGGAAGAACGTCGCCTTGACCTGGTACTTGTCGAGCACGTCCAGGAACTGCGGGGTCGAATCCGGTCCCGGCCCGTCGTCGAAGGTGAGCGCCACGTGGCGAGGGTCACCGGCCCCGGCGAGCCCCGGCATGAGGCTGCGCCGCAACGGTGCGATCGCGGCGACGGCGGGGGCGGCCTGAACGGCTATGCCGACGGCGATACCGGACAGCGCGACCCGGACCGTACGACCCATCAGAAGCCTCCTGCGGCGGCGAGTTCCTGGAGCGGCGTGAACACCTGGCTGCCCGCGAGCGCGGCGATGAAGTCGGCCGGGTCGGTACCCTCCTGAGCACTCGATGATCCCACCACCGTGGTGCCCGCCGCGAGCGATACGGTCAGAGCCTCCCGGAGTTCCTCGGGGCAGCGTACCCAGGGTGCCCAGCCCGCCTGGTCGAGGGCGGCGGCGTTGGTGCTCCCGTGCCCCGGCAGGCAGCGGTAGCTGATCACCGGCAGGCCCGAGGCGAGGGCCTCCAGCGAGCTGAGCCCGCCCGCGTTCTGCACCACCACGTCGCAGGCGCGCATCAGCGCCGGCATGTCGTCCACCCAGCCGAGAGCGATCCCGGAGCGGACGTCCTCGCGCAGGGCGGTGTTGAGCCCGCAGACCACGACCGGGGTGGCCAGGCCCGACGCGGCGATCTCCCTGGCCGTCTCCGCCACATCGCCGACGCCCCAGGACCCGGCGACCACCAGGGCCAGCGGCTCGTCCTCATGCGGCAGCCCGAAGCGGAGCCTGGCCGCCCGCCGTTCGAGTGCGGAGGCCGCGGCGTGGAAGGCCGGGGGCACCGCGGGGACGGCGACCTGGACTCCGGCGGCACCGAGCCGTTCCGCCTGCTCCGCCGCGACCCGGTGCAGGGCCAGGTGCGCGTCCACCCCGTCGGCGACCCAGAGCGGATGGACGGAAAGGTCGGTCAGGTAGGTGATCACGGGTACCTCGAGCAGGCAGCGCCTGCGCAGCCCGCCGAGCGCCTGGCTGGCCAGCGGATAGGTCGAGACCACGGCCTCGGTGCCCGGCTGCAGGGTCCGGGAGATCCGGCGGGCCGCCAGCCGGGTACATCCGGCCGCGGCCGCGGCCAGCGACGGGTGCCTCTCCAGAGCGGCGAGCAGCCTCCCCCAGCTGTCCGGCGCGACCTGCAACTGCACCGCGTAGGCCCGCCTCAGCACCCGGCCCAGCGCGGCGGGGAGCAGGTCGAGGAAGTCATGACGGTCGACGGCGAAGCCCTGCGCCTCCAGACGCCGTGCCAGCTCCGTGGCGGCGCCGTCGTGTCCGGCTCCTACGCTCGCGGACACGATCGTGATCCGCCGTGGCATCCGGACCGGCATGGGGCTTGCCTGCATGGGGGAAAACCTTCCTAGGGGTTCGTCTGGTCAGCCAGCGCGGTGCTCAGGCCGCGTAATGGGGTGGAGAGCCGGATGGTGGCGGAGCGGAAGTCGCCTTCCACCTCGGTGGTCCGGAAGGTGCCGTCCAGCACCTGGGCGCCGATGGTCCGCCTCCCACGCCTGGACAGGCGACCGGGCCGCAGGACAACCGGGACCTTGCCACCGCCGGGCGGCAACTGCCCGCAGACCAGGGCCCAGCTCCGTCCACCGGACCGGCCCAGGACCGAACCTGCCCGTCACGATGACGTCATAGGGCGCACCACTGATGCTCAGCTCAAGAGCGAGACGTCCTCCCGTTCCACGACCAAGGCGCAGCTCGCACCCACTCGCGGGGAAGTAAACCACTTCATCCCGCTTCTGCACATCTGTCCCATGATCCACTCCTCGGTTCGCCGGCTACACGATCTTCTGAACGGGGACCCGGTGCCAGCCGGACGGGTCGCCGGGGCGCCCCGAGAAGTCGTAGCGGACCGCCCCGGGCCGCAGGGCCACCAGGCTGATCGAGCCGGTGCCCCAGATCCGCCCGTCCCCGAAGTCGCGGCGCACGATCAGGGCGCGCGGGTCCTCCAGGCCCAGGCCGTCGCCGTCCACCAGCGGGAGCCACTCCCCCCAGGCCTGCGCGGTCGTGCCCTCGGCGGGCAGCGGGCGCCGGGCGGCTGCCAGGCGCGGCCGGAAGTGGTCCAGGCGCGCGCTCATCTCGGCGACGCCCGGGCCATCGGCGAGGTCGGCCCCCTCCGGACCACTGTTCACCACCAGGTGCAGGCCCGCCCCCAGGCTCCGCTCGGTCAGGTCCGCGCCGTCCCAGCTCCACAGCCGTACGGCGTCGGGTTCCGCACAGAGCAGGTGGAACGGGTCGTACCTGACCGGGTCGAGGTCGCCGAGCTTGCTCGAGTCGGCCATCAGCAGCGGAAGCTCCCCACGGGAGAGCCGGACGGCGCCGGGCGCGAGCGGCCCGTGCCCGTTCAGCACGCACGACAGGCGCGGCGCGGCGGGGTCCACCGCCAGCCAGGTCCCGCCCGCCTGCAGGTCACGGCCGCCGATCAGCGCGGGCCGGTCTGGCCAGTGCCGATCCGGCGGCAGCCACGGCCGCTGGGCGAACTCATCCCTGAGACCGACGAGGAGCACCGGGCACGGGGACGAGGGGTCGATGCTGACGATGGCCGTGCACATGCCGACATTTCAGCATCCCGGTCCGGCACGGCCTACATCGGGGGCCAGGGGACGGCGGGCCAGTCCTCGGACGGGTAGGGGTGGATCCGGTGCTTGAGCATCAGCTCGACCCGGCGGCGGGTGGCGTCCACCTCGGCCACTGTCAGCAGCTCCGGCAGCCGCGAACGCAGCGGCGCGGAGTCCAGCGCCGCGAGTACCCTGCGCAGTGCCTCGACGGCCTCGTCGGTGAGCGGCTTGCCCCGCCACTGCCAGAGCACCGTGCGCAGCTTGTACTCGACGGAGAAGCAGACCCCGTGGTCACAGCCGTAGACGTGACCGTCACCCGGCGGCAGCAGGTGACCGATCTTCCGGTCGGCGTTGTTGATCACGGCGTCGAAGACCGACATCCGGCGGATCGCCGGGTCGTCGCCACGCGAAAGGGCGACCGTGTCGATGTCGGCGTCCGGCTCGACCCACAGCTGCACCATGCCCGGCCCGAACGGCCCGTCCCGGTGCACGGTGGGCGGCACGATCCGCCACCCCATCGCCTGGGAGACCAGGTAGGCGGCCACCTCGCGGCCGGCGAGAGTACCGTCGGGGAAGTCCCACAGCGGGCGTTCGCCTGCCACCGGCTTGTAGACGCAGGCGGCCACCAGCCCCTCCCACTCGACCGAGCAGTACAGGGTGGCGTTGGAAGCCTGGACGAGCCGCCCCTCCACCGTGAGGGTTCCGTTGCGCAGCAGCTGTTCGGCGTTCTGGGTGTCCGCGGGGTCCACCCAGCCGTCACCACCCCGCTCCGCGGGAGAACGGGATGGCTG
Organism: Actinomycetes bacterium; assembly: GCA_025964615.1. Classification (GTDB taxonomy): domain Bacteria; phylum Actinomycetota; class Actinomycetes; order Streptosporangiales; family Streptosporangiaceae; genus RYN-227. Next base: position 21,793 of record JAOPYM010000168.1, on the reverse strand, counting down.
GCTCATGTCGGCATTGTCTCAGACGCGAGGATCACGTCAGGTGTCCGTTCTGCCGAGGGCAGACGTGACCGGAGGGGTCGAGTGGCAGGCCGCACAGTGGGCAGGGAGGACGGCCCGCTGCGACGATCTTCAGGGCACGCTCGGCGAACGCCCGTGCCTGGCCCGCGGTGAGGCTGACCCGCAGCACGGAGATGCTCGGCTCGTCCTCGCCGACCTCGCCGACCTCGGCGCTCTCGTCCTCGGTGGCCTCCTGCGCCTCGATGACGACCCGTTCGTCATCGGGATCCCAGGCCAGCGCCATCGAGCCGACCCGGAACTCCTCCTCGACCGGCTGGTCGAGGGGAGCCTCGTCCCGCAGTTCGACAGGCGCGATGGCGGGCACGGACACGGCACCGCCGACGCGGCGCAGCACTTCGTCCAGCAGCTCTTCGAGCCGCTCGGCCAGCAGAGTGACCTGGAACTTCTCCAGAGCGACGCTGGTGACCCGGCGGCCCGCACGGGCCTGCAGGAAGAAGGTGCGCTCGCCCGGCTGCCCGACGGCGCCGGCGACGAACCTGTCCGGCATGTCATAGGAGATGACCGGCATGGCCTAGACCCTACGCGCCCCCGCCGACCACCGCGTCACTGTCTCCCCTGTCCGGGCCGTCGGCGTGCGGTTCGGGGATCAGGCCCTCCACCGGGCCGCCCATGTCGTTGAGCCGCACGACGAAGGGCCGCAGCGCGCTGTAGCGGATGACCGTCAGCGAGGCGGGGTCGGCCTGGATGCGCTGGAACTGGTCCAGGTGCAGCCCCAGGGCGTCGGCGACGATGGCCTTGATGATGTCGCCGTGGCTGCAGACCAGATATGCGGCGTCCGGGCCGAGCCTGGCGTTCCAGTCCCGGACGGCCGTGACGGCGCGATGCTGGGCGGCGGCCAGCGCCTCGCCGTCCTCGCCGGGGAAGCGAACCGCGCTCGGATGGGCCTGCACCGCCGGCCAGAGCGGCTCCTTGACCAGCTCGGCCAGCGGCCTGCCGGTCCAGTCGCCGTAGTGGACCTCACCGAACCGCTCGTCGATCTCGACCTTCTCGGCGCCGCTCACCGCCGCGACCGCTTCGGCGGTCTCCCGGCAGCGCTCCAGCGGGCTCGACACGAGTGCGTCCAGCGGCAGGCCCGCGAGACGGGCCGCGACGGCCGCCGCCTGCGCCCGGCCCCGGTCGTCCAGGTGCAGTTCGGGAGTCCAGCCGGCCAGCACGGAACCGGTCAGTTCGGTCAGTCCGTGCCGGACCAGCAGTAGCGTCGTCACACGAGGCACTCTACGAGACGACATGGTTAAAGCCATCTTTGCCGGACATTGACCACAATCGGGCCTGGTGACCTGCGGCGCCCGCTGCCCCGGTTCGGGAAGCGTCCGGCTCTAACCCGCGGGCGCCAGCAGGACCGCCCAGAGATGGGACGGTGTGCCATCCGCCTCGAGCCGGCGGCGCATCCGCTCGACCGTGCCGCGGGTCGGCAGCGCGAGGAGCACCAAGAGCGGGAACCCGAGCACGAAGCCGGCCGCGTAGGGCATCTCGCTGTGGCTGATGATGGACAGCGGGAGCCCGAGCAGCACCACGGCATCGGCCAGCGCGAACCGCAGGAACAGCGCCTGCCGGAATGCCATTGCCCCCGCCTGCGCCGCCGATCTGTCCGCAAGGCCCACCGGCAGCGCACGGGGCACCCGGATCCCGACGGCCAGCGCCACGACGAACGCCACCACGAGCGGGGCGAAGACCAGGACGGGCAGCCCGCCGAACACGCCCTTCCCGCCACGGACGATGAAGGGGACGATCGCCAGGATCAGCACCGGCGCGGTGACCAGGGTCAGCATGGTGATCCTCAGCTGCCGCAGCATGGTGACCGGCCCGGTCCGCAGCGAGGCAAGGTAGCCCGGATCGCCCTCCGGCCCTGCGCCGAACAGCGGCTCGGTGATACTGGGGAACTGCGGGGGCGCCATGGGGCGGAACCTTACCGACGTAACGGGCCGTCCGAACAGCGGCCGGGTGAAATTGATCATGTGCCTGAGGCGACCGGTGGCGAGGCCGGGCGGTGTGTGCGCACCGCGCCCCGCCAGACCGGTAACCTGCGCCTCTATGAGACAGCGTCACCTTGGGCGGAGCGGGCTCTCGGTGTCACGACTGGGCCTGGGCACCATGACGTGGGGCCAGGACACCGGCCCCGACGAGGCCGCCGCACAGCTGACGGCGTTCGTGGACGCCGGGGGGAACCTGGTCGACACCGCCGACGTGTACTGCGACGGCACCAGCGAGCTCATTCTCGGCCGGCTGGTCCGCGGGGTGGTGCCGCGCGACGAACTCATCATCACCACGAAGTCGGTCATCACCCCGGACGGGCGCTACGACGCCTCCCGGCGTCACCTGCTGGGCGCGTTGGACGAGTCCCTCGGCCGGCTCGGCATGGACCATGTCGACCTGTGGCAGCTGCACGCCTACGACCCGTACACCCCGCTCGAGGAGACCCTGTCGGCGGTGGACGAGGCGGTCCGCTCGGGCCGGGCGCGGTACGCGGGGGTATCCAACTACGCGGGCTGGCAGCTGGCGACGGCGGCGACCTGGCAGCGCGCGTGGCCGGGCCGTACGCCCATCGTGTGCGCGCAGCTGGAGTACTCGCTGCTCTGCCGCGACGTCGAGCGGGAGCTGGTGCCTGCCGCGCTGGACGCCGGGGTGGGGATCCTGCCCTGGTCCCCGCTGGGCCGCGGGGTGCTCACCGGCAAGTACCGTACCGGTATACCGGCCGACTCACGGGCCGCCGGGCCCTACCTGGCCGAGTTCGTGCAGCCCTATCTGAACGAGCCGAGCGCCCGCATCGTGGAGTCGGTCGCGACCGCGGCCGACGGGCTCGGCGTCTCGCCGATGGCCGTCGCGCTCAGCTGGGTCCGTGACCAGCCGGGCGTCGCCGCACCGATCATCGGCGCCCGTACCACCGCACAGCTCCTCGCCAATCTGGAGGCCGAGGACCTCACCCTTCCCCAGGAGATCCGTGACGCGCTCGACGACGTATCCGATGTCTGACCTGACCGAGCTCACTGCGCTGCTCGCCGGCGGCGGCGTGCCCGCGACGCTGGCGCCCGCAGTGGCCGGGCACTTCGGTCCGGACGCCGCCGACCAGTTGCGCGCCGATCCGTGGCAGCTGCTCGCCCTGCCGGGGGTACGGCCGGAACAGGCCGATCACTTCGCGCGCCAGATCCTCGGCGATGGCACCGATCCGGGGGACGAACGCCGTGGCCGTGCCCTGGTCACCCACCTGCTGATGCAGGCCGCGCGGCACGGGCACACGGTCCTGCCGGTGCCCGAGGCGGTGACCCGGCTCAAGGCGCTCAAGGTGCCCGATCCCGTCCAGTCGATGCGCGGCGCCCTCGACGAGGGGCAGATCCTCGGGTACGCGATCGAGGACCCCGAGGACTTCGAGAAGGAGCCCGACGAGGTCCTGTCGCTCGAACGCTGGGCGATGGCCGAGGAGGCGGTCGCCGAGGGCATCATGCGGCTCTTGGCCACCGCGCAGACCCGGGAGGGTTCCGAGCGCGGCGTGGCCGTGCTCACCGGGCCCGGCACCGCGGCGGCCGTGTCGGCGCTGCGCGAGCAGGGCGCGGTCGTGGCGACCCTGACGGACCGGGCCGGCGGGATCTCCCTGCACCGGCTCCTTGAGGCCCGCGAGACGCCGGGCGGGGTGACGTACGCCCGCGGCGAGCAGTGGCCGCTTGAGGCCGGGATCGTCGTGGTCACCGACGCCGGCGGGCTTGACGTGGAGCTGGCCGCGGCGCTGGTGGAGGCGTGCGCGGACGGCACGCACCTGGTGCTGGCGGGCGACCCCGCCGGGCTGCCGCCGATCATGCCGGGCCAGGTGCTCGCCGACGTGATCGCCGCCGGCACGGTACCGGTCGTGGACTGCCCGGCCGAGCCGGGCGGGCCGCTTGAACGCCTTGGCGCGGCCGTACGGCTCGGTGAGCTGCCGCCCGTCGACGCCCCGAACCGCGAGGTGGTGCTGATCGCGGCGAAGGACCCGCAGGAGGCGGTGTACCGGGTCGTGCAACTGGTCACCGACTCGATCCCCAGGGCGCTCGGCATCGCCGTCGACGACGTCCAGGTGCTCACTCCCGCGCAGGGCGGGGCCGCGGGGACCGCCGCGCTCAACGCGGCCCTGAAGGAGCGGCTGAACCCGGGCCCGGGAGCGCACGGCGGGTTCGACGTGGGCGACCGGATCGTGGTGACCTCGGCACTGCCGCAGGCGGCCACCGGTGAGACCGGAGTGGTGGGCGCCGTCGTGGCCGACGGCGGCCTGGAGATCTCCTTCCCCGCAGGAACGGCGACCGTGCCGGCTGCGCTGCTGTCCCGGCTCAGGCACGGCTGGGCGATCACGGTCCAGCGGTCTGCGGGCACCCGCTGGCCGGCGGTCGTCGCGGTCCTGACGCCGGACTCGGGTCCGCTCCTGTCGCGGCCGCTGGTCGTCACCGCGACCGGCCGGGCGCTGGCGCACCTGTCGGTGGTGCACGCGGCCGGTCCCGCGCTGGCGAAGGCCGTACGGGAGGTCAGGGCACCGGAGCGGCGGACGCGCCTGGCCGGGCTACTGCGCGAGGGCTGACAACTACGGACGGAGAAATACCTCCGGCGCAGATGATCAACACGTGACTGGTGCGTGACTTTTGATCTCCCGATGCGTTAGACATGGTGTCGAAGAACACATCGGGGCATGTCGGCATAAGGAGCAGAATGCCCGACCAGCGACGGTTTCGACGGCTTGGAGTCACCTCGGCGGTCACGGTGGGCGCCTTCGCGTTCCTGCTCGGCGGAGCGGGGCCGGCGGACGCGGCCACGCACTGCGCGAAGGGACATGACCCGAAGAGCACCATCGCCAGCATCGCCTGCCAGCTCAGGGAGGCCGCCAACAACCTGCAGAAGCAGATCGACAAGCTCAAGCACCAGAACCAGCCGCAGACCCCGCCACCGCAGGTGAAGCCGCCCACGCCGAACCCGACGGCGAAGACCCCGCCGCCGGCCACGAAGAGCAGCGCCAGGACCGGCACGACGACGACCCGGACCGGATCGACCGGCCTCACCGGCCCAGCCTCGCTGCCCGGCTCGGTCCAGCCGTACACCGCGGGTAGCACCACCGCGCAGCTGCCAGGGCTGCTCCCCCAGGTTCCGCAGGTGGCCGACCAGGTGCCGGCCAGTAGCGTACTCACCGAGACGCATCTGGTCTCACCGATGGCCGCGCAGGTGTACCAGCCGCAGCATGTCGTCTGGGTGGCCGGTGCGGCCGGCCTTGCGGGCGTCGTGGGCGCCCTGAACCTCACGATGGTCGGCCGCCGGCGCCGGTCCGCACGCTGACCCTCACCGGTCTGGAAGGGGTGACCCCTGCTCCCCTTCCAGACCGCCGGGTCAGGCACCCATGGCGTGCACTCCGCCGTCGACGTGCACGATCTCACCGGTCGTGGCCGGGAACCAGTCCGACAGCAGCGCCACGGCCGCGCGGGCGGCGGGCTCGGAATCCTCGACATCCCAGCCGAGCGGGGCGACCTGCGGCCAGATCTCGGTGAACTCCTCGAAGCCGGGGATGCTCTTGGCTGCCATCGTCTTCAGCGGCCCGGCGGCCACCAGATTGACCCTGATGCCCTGCGGGCCGAGGTAGCGGGCGAGGTAGCGGGAGCAGGACTCCAGGCCCGCCTTGGCCACGCCCATCCAGTCGTAGACCGGCCAGGCCTTGGTGGCGTCGAAGTCCAGGCCGACCACCGAGCCGCCGCTCTTCATCAGCGGCAGGCAGGCCATGGTGAGCGCCTTCAGCGAGTACGTCGAAGTATGCACGGCCGTCGCGACGTCCTCCCACGGCGTGTTCAGGAAGTTGCCGCCCAGTGCCGTCTGCGGGGCGAAGCCGATCGCGTGCACGACCCCGTCGAGCCCGTCCACGTGCTCGGCCAGCACCCCGGCGAGACCCTCGAGCTGCTGCGTGCTGGTCACGTCGAGCTCGATGACCGGCGGCGGGTTGTCCGGACCGGACGGGAGCCGCTTGGCATAGCGTGCGGTCAGGGTCGGCCGCGGGTAGGCCGTGAGCACGACCTGGGCGCCCTCCTCCTGGGCGAGCCTGGCCACGTGGAAGGCGATCGAGGCGTCGGTGAGGACGCCGGTGACCAGAATGCGCTTACCGTCGAGAAGTCCCATTTCAGTGCCCCATTCCCAGGCCGCCGTCAACCGGAATCACTGCGCCGGTGATGTAGGCGGCATCGTCGCCGGCCAGGAACCGTACGACCTTGGCGATCTCCTCGGGCCGGGCCGTCCGGCCCAGCGGGATGACACCCTTGATCGCCGCCTGCTGCTTCTCGTCCAGCGCCGCGGTCATGTCGGTGTCGACGAAACCGGGCGCGACCACGTTCGCGGTGATGTTGCGGGAGCCGAGCTCCCTGGCGATCGACCTGGCCAGCCCCACCAGGCCCGCCTTGGAGGCGGCATAGTTGGCCTGACCGGCCGAGCCGAGCAGCCCCACCACGGAGGAGATGAAGATGATCCGGCCCTTGCGGGCCCGCATCATGCCCTTCACCGCCCGCTTGGACACCCGGAAGGCGCCGGTGAGGTTGGTGTCGACCACCGAACTGAAGGCGTCCTCACTCATCAGCGCGAGGAGGGTGTCCTTGGTGACCCCCGCGTTGGCGATCACGACCTCGACCGGGCCCTGTTCGGCCTCGATCTTCGCGAACGCGGCGTCGACGTCCTCCCAGCTCGTGACATCGCACTTCACTCCGAACAGGCCCTCGGGCGGCTCTCCCGACCGGTAGGTGACGGCGACCTTGTCGCCCGCCGCGGCCAGTTCGCGGGCGATGGCCAGGCCGATTCCCCGGTTACCCCCGGTCACAAGGACAGAGCGGCTCATCCGTAAACCTCCGTAAGGAACATCACATCAGCGACCGAGCGTATCGGTCCGCGGACACGCCATGAGATGCGGGAACCGACAACATCCGGCGACCCGGCTTGTCCGCATCGGATGAGCGGCGGGCGAGGTAGGTTGCCCTAGTGCCCATGAGAACGATTGAGATCGATCCGGCCTTCACCGCCCTGCCGCTGCGGGCACTCGCCGACGCCGCACTGACCCGCGCCAGGGAACTGGGCGTGGAGCACGCGGACTTCCGGCTGGAGCGCATCAGGAGCCAGACCCTCCGGCTCAAAGACGCCAACCTCGAGACCGCAATGGACGCCGACGACCTCGGCCTGGCGGTACGGGTGGTCAAGGACGGCACCTGGGGCTTCGCCTCGGGCATCGACCTGACCACCGCCTCTGCCGCCGAGGTGGCCGAACAGGCCGTCGCGGTGGCCCTGGTCGCCAGGGCCATCAACCGTGAGCCCATCGAGCTCGCGCCTGAGCCGGTGTACGGCGAACGGACCTGGATCTCCTCCTACGAGATCGACCCGTTCAGCGTGCCGACCGCCGAGAAGGTGGCGTTGCTCGCGGACTGGAGCCGGCGGCTGCTCGGCGCCGGGGTCGACCACGTGGACGCGACGCTCCTGCAGGTCAAGGAGAACAAGTTCTACGCCGACCTGGCCGGGACCTTCACCACCCAGCAGCGGGTCCGGCTGCACCCGGTGGTCAACGCCGTGGGCATCGCCGACGGCGTGTTCGACACGATGCGCACCCTGGCGCCTCCAGTCGGCCGCGGGTATGAGTTCCTCACCGGCACCGGCTGGTCCTGGGACGCCGAACTCGCCCAGCTGCCGTCCCTGCTCGCGGAGAAGCTGGCCGCGCCATCGGTGGAGGCGGGGACCTACGACGTCGTCGTGGATCCGTCCAACCTGTGGCTGACCATCCACGAGTCGATCGGGCACGCCACCGAACTGGACCGGGCTCTCGGCTACGAGGCGGCCTACGCGGGCACGTCCTTCGCGACGCCCGACAAGCTCGGCAAGCTGCAGTACGGCTCGAAGGTGATGAACATCGTCGGGGACCGGACCGCCGAGCACGGCCTGTCCACCATCGGGTACGACGACGACGGCGTCGAGACCCAGGAATGGGACATCGTCTCCGGCGGGCTGTTCGTCGGCTACCAGCTGGACCGGCGGATCGCTCACCTCACCGGGCAGCAGCGCTCCAACGGGTGTGCGTTCGCCGACTCCCCCGGCAACATGCCGCTGCAGCGGATGGCCAACGTCTCGCTGCGGCCCGCCCCGTCAGGTCCCTCCACCGAGGAGCTGATCGCCGGGGTGGAGCGCGGGATCTACATCCTGGGTGACAAGAGCTGGTCGATCGACATGCAGCGCTACAACTTCCAGTTCACCGGCCAGCGGTTCTTCAGGATCGAGAACGGCCGCCTGGCCGGGCAGCTGCGCGATGTCGCCTACCAGGCCACCACCACCGACTTCTGGAACTCCATGGAGGCGGTGGGCGGCCCGCAGACCTACGTGCTCGGCGGAGCGTTCAACTGCGGCAAGGGCCAGCCGGGGCAGGTCGCCCCGGTCAGCCACGGCTGCCCGTCCGCGCTGTTTCGCGGCGTCAACATCCTCAACGCACTCAAGGAGGCCGGCGCATGAGCATGACGCCGCAGGAGAGCGTCGAACGGGCCCTGGAGCTGTCCAAGGCCGACGACTGCATCGTCATCGCCGACGCCTCGAGCGCCGCCAACCTGAGGTGGGCGGGCAACACGCTCACCACCAACGGAGTCAGCCGTTCGCGCCGCCTCACCGTCATCGCACTGCGCAACAAGGGCGAGGGCGTGGCCAGCGGCGTGGTCTCGCGGGCCGGGGTCCTGCCGGACCAGATCGAAGAGCTCGTCCGGGCCGCAGAGGAGATCGCCGACGGGAACGAACCCGCCGAGGACGCCTCCCCACTGGTCCGTTCGTCGATGGCCTCCGCGCACTGGGCCGACGAGCCCGCCGCGACGTCCATCGGGGTCTTCGAGGGGTTCGCGCCCGCGCTGGGCGAGGCGTTCGGCGTCGCCGCCGCGTCGGACCGCAGGCTGTACGGCTTCGCCCACCACGAGCTGACCTCGACCTTCATCGGGAGCTCATCGGGCCTGCGCCTGCGGCACGACCAGCCGACCGGCAAGGTGGAGCTGAACGCCAAGACCGCCGACCTGTCGGGTTCAGCGTGGGGCGGGGTGAGCACCCGCGACTTCGGCGGCGTCGATGTCCCCGCGATGGTCGCCTCGCTCGACCAGCGGCTCGACTGGGGCAGGCGCCGGATCGACCTGCCCGCGGGCCGGTACGAGTCGCTGCTGCCGCCCAGCGCGGTGGCGGACCTGATGACCTACCTGTACTGGACGGCCTCCGGACGGGACGCCCACGAGGGCCGTACGGTCTTCTCCAAGCCCGGCGGCGGCACCAGGGTCGGCGACGAGCTGACGAGCCTGCCGGTCAGGCTGTGGAGCGACCCGGCGGCGCCCGGCCTGGAGTGCGCGCCGTTCGTCATCGCGCACGCCTCCGGCGGGGACTCCTCGGTCTTCGACAACGGGCTGCCGCTGGGGGCCACCGACTGGATCGCCGACGGAAGACTGGCGGCGCTCACCGATACCCGGTACTCGGCCCGGCTCACCGGCCTGCCGCTCACTCCCGGCATCGACAACCTCCTCATGAGCGGCCCGTCCCCGGCCGGGCCGTCGCTGGAGGAGATGGTGGCGAGTACGGAGCGTGGGCTGCTGCTGACGTGCCTGTGGTACATCAGGGAGGTCGACCCGCAGAGCCTGCTGCTCACCGGGCTGACCCGCGACGGCGTCTACCTCGTCGAAAACGGGGAGGTCGTCGGCCAGGTCAACAACTTCCGGTTCAACGAGAGCCCGGTCGGGATGCTGTCACGGCTGGCCGAGGTCGGCCGTACCGAGCAGACCCTGCCGCGGGAGTGGTCGGACTACTTCACCCGGACCGCCATGCCGGCGCTGCGGGTCTGCGACTTCAACATGTCCACCGTCAGCCAGGCGAGCTGACCTTCCGGAGGCGGGCGGACCGCCCGCCTCCGCAAGGATGCGATGTCTCAGGCCGAGGGCTCGTGGATGGTCAGCGTGCCCTTGGTGCAGGAGATGATCTTCTTCGCGGTGACCTTCTTGCAGTCCCACCCGCTGAACTTCGCGGCTCCGGTGGCGCTCTTCTTGGTCGCGTAGATCTGGAAGACCTTGGTGACGTGCGCGCAGCCCTGCGGGTCCGTACCAGCGGCGACAGTGGCGGTGCCGCACTTGGCGCCCTTGGCGGCGGCCTTCACCTTCACCTTCACCTTGCCCTTGGCCTTGCCGGTCGCGGATGTGGTGGGATTCGGGGAGTCGCTGGTCGCCGGGGTGCTGGCGTTGGTGCTCGGATTGTTGGACGCCTTGCTGCCGCCGCCGCATCCCGTGAGCACCATCGCGCCGACCGCCAATCCGAGCAGCAGGCCGTATCTCCGCATCACTGTTCTCCTGTCTCCCCGGCGACCCCTGGAGCGCCGGCGTATGGAAAGCGGTCGCCTGGCGGATGGGTTCGTGCACTTCCGCCGCGAGCCCCGGCATGCCGTACCTCAGGGTCGGCAGTGAAGCAGGTTGGAGGTGAGGATCAGGTTAGAGCAAGGTAATCAGGATGCGTCCTCAAGCCGGAAACCGAGCTTTATCCCGACCTGGAAGTGCGCGACCTCCCCGTCGACGATCTGGCCGCGTACCTCCGTGATCTCGAACCAGTCGAGATGCCGCAGGGTCTGACCAGCTCTCCTGACACCGTTGCGCACGGCATCCTCGATCCCGTCGGGCGACGTGCCGACGATCTCGGTGACCCGGTAGGTCCGATCGGACATGAGTACCTCCTGGTGTCGCGTGGCGTAAGCCCTGGGCCTACCTTGGAATCGTGAGGGTAATTCCCCGCCGCAAGGCCACAGATGTGTACACGGTCACCGACGCCCGGCGGCCGATGTCGGAGGACATCAACTACCGGCAGAAGCGCTACCTGGTGTCCATGAGCATTCGCACGGCCTGTCTGCTCGCGGGCGTGCTGCTGGCCGGGCACGCCCCCTTCTGGATCGTCCTCATCCTGCTCGCGGGGGCGATCGTCCTGCCGTACATCAGCGTCGTGTTCGCCAACGGCGGACGCGAGCCGGACCGCTCCAAGCCCCTCTACAGCGACGAAACGGCGAACCAGAATCAGATTTCCGGTCCGCGCCCAGAAATCCGCCCATGACTTCCTCTTGACTAACACGGGGGGGGTTCGGTGTACGATTTGTACTGGCGCTCTGGTCCCCCGTCGGGGCGCCCGTGCCGGTGTTCCGGGCCCCCGTCGGAACACCGATGTGCGACGCCGGGTGGATTGCCCCCGTATCCACCCGGCGTCGCTTTAACTTTCCGGGCCCTGAACAACACCTTGACAGCCGCTCGAACTGACTTAGGTGGGCGGGCGAGGTCTCCCGCCGCGCGGCCATGAATCCCGCAAGGCCCCATATATGACATAGCCGGATCGATGCCCAATACCTCGTACTGAGAGGTATTGTCACGGTATGGGATCCATGACCGGCGCTGACGAACTGGCGGACGTACTCGCCGGGATCCAGCGCCTGGTCCGCCGCCGGCTGCGGCAGGGGCTGCCTGGGCCCCGTCTTCGCGGCGCCCAGGTGGAACTGCTGCGCATCGTCGCGGCCCAGCCGGGGATCGGAGTGTCGGCGGCGGCCCAGGAGCTGCACCTGGCAGGGAACTCCGTGTCCACCCTGGTCAACCAGCTCGTCACCGCCGGCATGCTGGCCCGTACCCCGGATCCGGCCGACCGCCGCGCCGCGCACCTCACGGTGACCGAGATGGCCCGCGACCGGCTCGCCGAATGGGAACGGCGCCGTTCGGAACTGCTCGCCGCAGAGCTGGGCAGACTGCCGGAGGCCGACCAGGCCGCGCTCCTCGGCGCGCTTCCCGCGCTGCGGCGGCTCGCCGGGAACCTGCACGAAGAACTGGAGGGGCAGCGTGTCTGATCCGGCTGTCGAGTGTGTGGGCCTGACCTACAACTTCGGGAGTACGAGGGCGGTCGACGGCGTGGACCTGCGCGTCGAGCCCGGCGAGGTCTTCGGCCTGCTCGGCCCCAATGGAGCCGGGAAGACCACCGCGATCCGGGCCATCACCACGCTGCTGCCGGTGCCCGCCGGCATGATCCGGGTCTTCGGCCGGGACGTCGCGAAGCACAAGATGGCGGTCCGCCGGCTGCTCGGCTATGTCCCACAGCAGCTTTCCGCCGATTCCGGGCTGACCGGGCGGGAGAACATCGCACTGTTCGCGCGGGTCTTCGACATCCCCCGTAAGGCGCGGCCCGCCAGGGTCGAGGAGGCGCTCGCCATCGTCGACCTGACCGATGTGGCGGACCGGCTGGCCAAGACGTACTCGGGCGGCATGATCAGGCGCCTCGAGCTGGCCCAGGCGCTGGTCAGCTCGCCGCGGCTGCTCATCCTCGACGAGCCGACGATCGGGCTCGACCCGATCGCCCGGTCGAGCGTCTGGGACCGGCTCACCTCGGCGCGGGCGGAGACCGGGATGAGCGTGCTGGTCACCACGCACTACATGGACGAGGCCGACCAGTACTGCGACCGCATCGCGATGATGCACCGGGGACAGATCCACGCGCTCGGCACACCGCAGGAGCTGAAGTCGGCGCTGCCCGGCGGCTCGCCGACCCTGGAGGACGTCTTCCGTGCCGTCGCCGGCGGCACCTGGAGTCGAACGGGGGTGACTTCCGCGATGTCCGAGGCACCCGCCGTACTGCCACCCGTGTCGGTTGATCCGTTCCCCGGGCGCCCGACCTGGCTGATCGCGCTGTCGCGGGCGCAGGCGATGTGCGTCGTGGAGATCCAGAAGATCCGGCACGACCGCAGCGAGATCTACACCCGGGCGATCCAGCCGGCGCTCTGGCTGCTGGTCTTCGGTGAGACCTTCACCCGGTTGCGGGCGATCCCCACCGGAAAGATCCCCTATCTGGACTATCTCGCCCCCGGCATCATCGCCCAGTCGGCGATGTTCATCGCCATCTTCTACGGGATCATGATCATCTGGGAGCGGGACTCGGGGGTCCTCACCAAACTGCTGGTGACGCCGACCCCGCGCTCGGCCCTGGTTGCGGGCAAAGCCTTCGCGGCCGGCGTGAAGTCGGTGATCCAGGCGGTGGTCGTGCTGGTCCTGGCCGCGCTTCTCGGGGTGTCGCTCACCTGGAACCCGCTCCGGCTCTTCGGTGTCCTGGTGGCGGTCGTGCTCGGGGCCGCGTTCTTCTCCTGCCTGTCGATGTCGATCGCCGGGATCGTGCTGACCCGTGACCGGCTGATGGGCATCGGCCAGGCCATCACGATGCCGCTGTTCTTCGCGTCGAACGCGCTCTATCCGGTCAAGCTGATGCCCGGCTGGCTGCAGGTCGTCAGTCACGCCAACCCGCTGAGCTACCAGGTCGACGCGCTGCGCGGGCTGCTGCTCGGCACGCCGGCGCACCTTGCGCTGGACTTCCTGGTCCTCACCGTCGCCGCGGTGGCCGGGATCGCCGCCGCCTCCGCGCTGATGCCCAGACTGGCCCGGTAGACCTCACCGGATCCGCATCACGCGGGCCAGGTTTTCGGTCATACCGGTCGACGGCGGCCTCGGCACCACGCTGTTCTCCGCAACGTTCCTTCCTGAGCGGTGCTTGCCCCTAGGCTTCTCACCGCACATGCAGGCCGCAAACAGCGACCGCTCCGTGACAGAGAAGGCGGTGGAACATGAAGGTGATCCTCTTCGGCGCGACCGGGATGATCGGGCAGGCCGCGCTGCGAGAGAGCCTGCTCGACCCGGAGGTCGAGACGGTCCTCGCGGTCGTACGCACCCTGACCGGGGAACGGCACGAGAAGCTCCGGGAGCTGGTGCACGCGGACTTCTCCGACCTTTCCCCGGTCAGGGACCAGCTCACCGGCCTCGACGCCTGTCTGTTCTGCCTTGGTGTCTCCTCAGCGGGCATGAGCGAGGCGGACTACCGGCACGTCACCTACGACATCACCCTGTCCGCCGCTCAGCTGCTCGCCGCGCAGAACCCGGGCCTGACCTTCGTCTACGTCTCCGGAGCGGGGACCGACAACACCGAGCGCGGCCGGAGCATGTGGGCGCGGGTGAAGGGCGAGACCGAGAACGCGCTCCTCGCCCTGCCCTTCACCGCGTACATGTTCCGTCCCGGATTCATCCAGCCCATGCACGGAGCGGTGTCCAGGACCAGGTGGTACCGGGTCCTGTATGCGGTCACGGCACCCCTGTATCCGGTCCTGCGGCCGCTGCTGCCCGCCTACCTGACCAACAGCGAGCAGCTGGCCAGGACGATGCTCAGGGTCGCCGCCGATGGAGCACCCAAGCGCGTGCTCGAGACCCGGGACATCAACCGCGCTTGATCGCCTGCAGCGTGTAGCTGCAGGGCAGGCGCCACGGGCGGTCGATCAGGCGCCTGCATCGTCGCAGCGTTCCAGACCGTTTCCGTGAGTGGCAACCAAGATCGTCCTACTTGCGGCGCATGACCTCCGGCTCGTGCCGCCGCAGGCTTCTGGCCACCAGGAAGGTCAGCACCACCACCATGACGACCATCACCCCCATGTCGAGCAGCCAGGTGCCGGTCTGCTGCTTCCACAGTGGATCCGGTGGGTTCTGGAAGTGCGGGATCAGGATTCCCACGTTGAGGCTGCCCGCCATCGCGGCCAGCGCCCACCGGGCCGGTACCAGCCAGGCGAGCTGCTCGAGCCCCGCGCTGCCGTGCAGGCGCACCAGGACGCCGCAGAACACGACCTGGACGAGGGTGCTCAGGACGAGCAGCGGCATGGTCATCTCCGCGGTCCTGACCATCGCGGAGATGAGCAGGCCGAGGGTCATCGCCGTGAACGACAGCAGCGCGACGGCGAGCATGACCTCCACGATCGGAGTCGTGAACACCCCCGTGGCGTAGGTACTGACACCGGTCATGGCGACCAGGGTGAGGACCACGGCCTGCCCGGCGGTGATCGCGCCGAGCACGAGCAGCTTCGAGGCCAGGTAGGCGGACCGGGACAGCCCGACCGACCGTTCCCGCTGGTAGATCGCCCTTTCCTTGACCAGTTCGCGGACCGCGTTGGCGGCCCCGGTGAGGCAGCCGCCGATGCACAGGATGAGCAGCAGGTTCGCGGCGTTGCCGTCGGTGCCCGGCTTCCCGAGCAGATCGCCGGTGGGTACGGCCCTGGCCAGCAACCCCATGACCACCGGCAGGATGACGGTGACGCCGAGGAACATCGGATCCGCGGCGATGCTCCGGCAGTATCGCCGCAGCAGAGTGCTGAGCTGCTCCGGCCAGCTCTGCGTCCTGAGCCGCAGGGCGGGCTTCTTCCTGGGGCCCGCCGTCTCGGGGGCCGGGCCGGTCATCCCGTTCTCCACGTACTGCCCGTGCGCGAAGGAGCCGGCGTAGTCACCGGCCCAGTCCCTGGCGGGATCGTCGAAAGCCTGGAAGACGTCAGCCCAGTCGGCGAACCCGAGGAAGGCCAGTGCCTCCGAGGGGCGGCCGAAGTATGCGATCTTCCCGCCGGGCGCGAGCACGAGCAGCCGGTCGCACACATTCAGGTTCGTGACGCTGTGCGTGACGGTCACGACCGTACGGCCGTCGTCGGCAAGCGACCGCAGCATCTGCATGACGGACTTGTCCAGGCCCGGGTCGAGCCCGGACGTGGGCTCGTCGAGGAAGAGCAGCGACGGCTTGGTGAGCAGTTCGAGCGCGACACTGACGCGTTTGCGCTGGCCACCCGAGAGCGCGGAGATCCGGACGTCCTTGCGCTCGGTGAGCCCCAGCTGCTGGAGGACCTCGTCGACGCGGGCCTTGCGCTCGCGCTGGTGGGTGTCGTCGGGGAACCGCAGTTCCGCCGCGTAGATGAGCGCACGGCGTACGGTCAGCTGGGTGTGCAGGACGTCGTCCTGCGGTACGAGCCCGATGCGCGACCGCAGCTCGGAGTACTCGTGGTACAGGTCGCGGCCGTCGTAGTAGACGGTTCCCTGGTCTGCGGGGCGCAGTCCGGTGAGGGCCTTGAGCAGGGTGGACTTGCCCGCGCCGCTGGGCCCGATCACCGCGAGCAGGCACTTCTCGCCGACCGGAAAGGAGACGTGGTCGAGCAGTGTCTTCTTGCCGCCCTCGACGGTGACCGCGAGATCGCGGACGAAGAGGGAGACCGCTCCGGTGTCGACGAACTGCATCAGCACGTCGCCGACGAGGTGGAAGGTGGAGTTGCCGATACCGACGATGTCCTGGGGCCGGATCTCGGCGCGCTGCACGTGCTGGCCGTTGACGTACGTGCCGTTCCTGCCGCCCAGGTCGACGATCTCGTACGCCCCGCCGGAGGAGCGCAGTTCGGCGTGGTGATGCGACACCTTCAGGTCGTTCTCGACCACGATGTCGTTGTCCTCGTCCCGCCCGATGCGCAGCGTCCTGGCCCCATCGAGGGTCCTGACCAGGGTGGGGGTACGACCCTGCCCGACCAGGGCCTCCACGTGCGAGGACTGCGGGGCAGCGCCGTACGCCTCCTGGTAGGCGGCCAGCAGGTCGGCGGAGGCGTCCGGCACGACGGCGGCCGCAGTCACGACAGGCGCCGGGCGGATCTCGCTGAACCGCAGCAGGGGCCCGGTGGAGGCGTCGCCGAGGCGTACCTCGATCCCGGGCTTCACATCGACCCGCTGGACCCGGTCCTCGCCCAGATAGGTGCCGTTCTGGCTATCGGCGTCCTCGAGAACCCACTGGCCGCCCTCGAACCGCAGGCCCGCGTGCGACGCGGACGGGAGATCACCGCCGACCACCAGGTCGGACGCCGGATCACAACCGAGCCGGTAGGTACGTCCGGGGTCGAGGACCAGCGCGACCCCATCGCACTCCACGACAGACTGGCTCACGAGACTGCCTTTCAATACACGGCCCGGGTCCCCGAACTCTGATGAATCGCGATAGTAGCGACGTTGAGATCGTTTTGAGGCGTTTTGAGCCGATATGCTAGCGCCAGAGCGCCACGGGAGGCATATGACGACGCGCATCTCGGACCACGTCGAGATCACCTCTGCCGCCGAACTCCGCGACCTGCTGGGCGCGCCGATGCCGCGCGCGGTCACCAAGGAACGCCGTAGCCTGCACGAGCTGGACCGGCAGTGGCTGGCGAACTCGCCGTTCTGCCTGGTCGCCACCTCGGACGCGGCAGGCGAGTGCGACGTCTCCCCCAAGGGCGACCCGGCCGGTTTCGTGCACGTCATCGACGACACCACGATCGCCATCCCCGAACGTCCCGGCAACCGCAGGGCCGACGGCTTCCTGAACATCCTGTCCAACCCGCACGTGGGCCTGATCTTCCTCATCCCGGGGCGCACCGAGACCCTGCGCATCAACGGGCGGGCCCGGCTGCTGCGGGACGCACCGTTCTTCGACGAGATGGTCGTCAAGGGGCACCGCCCGCAGCTGGCCCTCCTCGTCGAGATCGAGCAGATCTTCCTGCACTGCGCCAAGGCGTTCCTGCGGTCGTCGATGTGGCGTCCTGAGACCTGGAACCCTGGCGTCCTGCCCTCGCACGCCTGCCTCGTCAAGAGCATCCAGCAGACCGAGGAGACGCTGGAGGAGCTCGAGGCCTACTACGGAACCGCCTACGCCGAACGCCTCTACAAGGCCTGATCACTTCCGGGGGTTGAGGCGCCGGGTGGGGGTCGCCGTCGCAGGATCCTCCGGCCAGGGATGACGGGGATACCGGCCGCGCAGGTCGGCTCGCACGGCACGGTAGCCCGAACGCCAGAATGAGGCGAGATCGGCGGTGACCGCGGCGGGGCGGCCCGCCGGGGACAGCAGGTGGATCACCAGCGGCACCCTCCCTTCGGCCAGGACGGGGGCCGTCTGCCAGCCGAACAGCTCCTGCAGCTTCGCCGCGAGCACCGGCTGGTCTCCCGAGTAGTCGACGCGCAGCCGCGAGCCGGTGGGAACGGTGATCCGCTCGGGTGCGACCTCCTCCAGCCGCGCAGCGCACTGCCAGGGCAGGAGGCGCCGGAGCCCCGCGACGACGTCGCAGCGTTCCAGGTCCCTGCGGCGGCGCGCCCCCGGCAGGTCCAGCCACTCTGCGGCCCGGTCGAGCAGGGTCTCGTCGTCGATGGCCGGCCAGGGATCGCCGAGCGCCCGATGGCAGAAGGCGAGCCGTTCACGCATGGCGATGGCCTCCTGGGTC
This sequence comes from Actinomycetes bacterium, assembly GCA_025964615.1. GTDB lineage: Bacteria > Actinomycetota > Actinomycetes > Streptosporangiales > Streptosporangiaceae > RYN-227. The sequence continues at coordinate 3,654 of JAOPYM010000168.1, read as the reverse complement.
CAGGTCAGCAGCGCGAGTCCTTCGGCCCGCAGGCCGGCGATCAGCGCCGCCCGCACCAGGTCGGGTTCGGGATGACGCAGCGGCACCGCCGACAACTCGATGGCGCCGAGCCGCTCGACCCTGCGCGCCACGACGTCGCCGGCCCGCCAGGCGACCTCGTCGTCGGTGGTCAGCAGGGAGGCGGCGGCCAGGCGGGCGATGCCCTCGTCGAGGACCACCGCCTGACGGACCCGGGCCGATGGCGATCCGGTGGGCCGGTCGGCGATGGCGATGGCCAGCCAGGGCGCCTTGGCCAGCGCGGACGAGGCCGGCAGTTCGGCTCCGGTCCCGGAGACCATGAGGTGACCGGCACCGCCCGGGCGGGCACGGGCCACGCGTTCGGGGAACGCGAGTGCGACCACCGCGCCGGCCACGTCGTCGGCGGCGGCACGCTCCGAGGATCGTCCACCGAGGTCGCGTACGGCGCTCTCCAGGCGCCGGGCTTCCTGTTTCCAGCGGGCGGCGGCACCGTCACCGCCCCTGCGCAGCGTCCGCCACACCTCCGTCAGGTCGTCGCCGGCCCCCCGTGGCAGTGGCTCGGACAGCATCGCCACCACTTCGGCCGCGGCCCGTACCCCTACCTGCTCGGCTCCGTCGACCAGCGCCCTGGCCAGCCGGGGATGGACGCCGATGCGGGCCATTCGGCGGCCGCGCTCGACCACCCGGCCCTCGGCGTCGACCGCCCCGATCGCGCGGAGCGTCTCCCGGGCGGCCTGCAGCGCGGCGGCCGGTGGCGGGTCGAGCAGCGCCAGGCCCGTCGCGGACGGGTCGCCCCAGCAGGCGGCCTGGAGAGCGAAGCCCGTGAGGTCGGCCAGTTCGATCTCCGGCCGGGGCCGGTCCTGCAGTGGTTCTGACGCCGTCCAGCAGCGGTAGACCGCGCCCGGCGCCTCCCGGCCGGCCCGGCCCGCGCGCTGGTCGGCGCCGGCGCGCGACACCCGCACCGTGGTCAGCGCGCTGAGCCCTCTGGCATGGTCGGTACGGGGCTCGCGGGCCAGCCCTGAGTCGACCACGACCCGGACGCCCGGCACGGTGAGACTCGACTCGGCGACGGAGGTGGCGAGCACCACCCTGCGCGCAGATCCGGGCCGCAGCACCGCCTCCTGGACAGCGGCGGGCGCCTGGCCGTGCACCTGGAGTACCTCGATACCGGACAGGGCACCGGCCACCCGCCCGATCTCCCCCACACCGGGCAGGAAGCACAGCACATCCCCGGTCCGCTCGTCGAGGGCCCGCCGGACGGTCGCGGCGACATGGTCGAGGAGCGCCGGATCGACCAGCATCCCGTACGCCGGGCGCACCGGCCGGGGCGGCGGCGCCCACACCAGCTCGACGGGATGCAGCGCGGCCTCGGTGCGTACCACGGGAGCCCCGCCGAGCAGGCCGGCCCATGCCTCGGTATCAGCGGTCGCCGAGGCCGCGACCAGCCGGAGGTCGGGCCGCAGGGCCGCCCGCACGTCGAGCAGGAAGGCCAGTGCGGTGTCGGCGTCAAGGTGCCTTTCGTGGCATTCGTCCAGGAGCACGGCATCGACCCCGGCCAGTTCCGGGTCGTACTGCAACCGTTGCAGCAGCACGCCGGTGGTGACGACGTTGACCAGCCTGCCCGGCCGGTGCTCGCCTCGCACGGTGAAGCCCACCCGGTCGCCTGGCTGCTCCCCGAGCAGCCATGCCATCCGCCGTGCGGCCGCCCGCGTGGCCAGCCGCCGGGGTTCCGCCACGAGAACCCGGCGGGGCGGGCCGGGACGGTCCGGGAGCAGCCCCGCGAGGGCCAGCGGCACCAAGGTCGTCTTCCCGGTGCCGGTTGGCGCGGCCAGCACCGCCACCCCGGCGTTCTCCAGCGCGGCGTGCAGTTCGGGAAGGGCGTGCCGTACGGGAAGGTCGAAGGTCACCCGTCGCCCAGATGACGTTCGATCGTCTCGACCTTCGAGGTCAGGCCGTCTGTCACTCCGGGGCGGATGTCGGCCTTGAGGACCAGGCTGACCCGGGGGGCGCGGGCCTCGACGGCGGCGACCGCCTGCCGTACGACGCCCATGACCTCGTCCCAGTCGCCCTCCAGGGTGGTGAACATCGCGTCGGTACGGTTGGGAAGCCCGCTCGCGCGCACGACCCGTACCGCCTCGGCGACGATCTCACCGACATCCGTACCGGCCCCCAGCGGAGTCACCGAGAACGCGACCAGCACCATGCACTTCCCTCCCGCGGAAACATCCCCTCAATGGACAGGCTAGTGCGCGCCCCGGCCCGGCTCAGCGGCGGTCCAGCCACATCCTCATGCGCACCACGGCCCCCCCGCCGGGCACCGATCGGATCTGGACGAGATCACAGGTCTGGTTGATGAGCCACACCCCCGCGCCGCCCTTCGCGTCCGGTACCGGCCTGGCCCGCCCGAGAAGGTGGTCCTCGATCCTGCCGTTGTCGCCGACCTCGCAGATCAGGGACCGTTTCTCCCGCCAGATCCGCAGAACCCCGGTGCCGCCGCCGTGCAGGATGCTGTTGGCTGCGGCCTCGTTGACGGCCACGGCGAGATCCTGACACCGGGCCGCGCTCAGCCCCGACCTGGCGCCCGCCGCGCGCACCTTGGCCCTGACGGTACGGAGGGTCTCCATCGAGATGAGGATCCGTTCCGCCTCCCGCTGCGGCTCGGGCAGCGGATCCGCCAGCATTCCGCTGGCGTAGTCGGCCGGCGCCTCCAGGGTGGTCCGGTACCGCCCCCGATCGCTGACGAGCGGGTGCGCGTGCATGGCCCGGTCGATCACCCTGCGGTCAAGATGGGCACTGTCGTACGGGCAGACCAGCCACCACGGCGGGCCGTCCTCGAAGGCTGCGTTGATCAGGGACTCGTGGTACTCACACTCAACGATCTCCTCCGGCGTCCGGCCCGGCCAGATCGGCTCACCGACGCACCTGAAGAGCCGGTCCCCGGCCTGCCGGTCTGCCCAATCCCGCCATACCTGGATGATCCGGGCGGGGTTCCGGCCCACGCCCTCGATGTCGACGAAGGACACCTCAGCCGACGATTCCGGCCCGAGTTCCCTGCGCAACAGTTCGATCTTCCGCTGCCCGACCGCCACCAGGATCGGCTCCCCCGCGTTCAGCGAGTCCCGGACGAACGGGACGAGCGACCGCAGGAACCCACGCCTGCCCCGGTACAGGACGGCCTCGTGCCGGAAGGAAGCCGGCCGCCCTCGTCTCCGCATGCCGCCCGTCGTCCCCTCTGACCGCCGAGATGTCCAGACCCCCCGCTTGCCGCCCGACACCAGAATATGCACCCCCGCACGTCACAATCTGAACTGGTTGCCGGCGTTCGCTCCGCTCGCGCTGTGCGGCTGAGCGCCCCGGCTGTACACGGTGACCGGCGGAAGGGACAATGGAGACCGCTTGCGCGCTGCTCAAGCGGGCATGAGAGGACGTTCTGTGAGGCCGGAGGGGATGCTGGACTCCGTGCGGCGATCCGACGCGCACTTGGCCCGGCTGTACCGCCAGGCACAGACGGGCGGCTGGGAATGGGACCTGGTGACCCGCAAGGCGGTCTGGTCACCGGAGGCACTGGCGGTCTTCGGCAGACCGGGCGACGCCCCTCCGCTGCCCCTCGACGACCCGCCCTACGACGTACACCCC
>JAOPYM010000399.1 GCA_025964615.1 Actinomycetes bacterium | reverse complement strand
CGGACGGCTGGTACGACCACAAGGCCGCCCCGATCGTGAACGGCTCCTCCGACCCGGCCCAGGACAGCTCCGCTCTGTGCGGCACGGCCCCCATTGCCGGCGGCTACGCCGACCGCTGCGGCCCCGGCCCGCGCACTCCACTGCTGGTGATCTCCCCCTACAGCAAGGTCAACTACGTCGACCACCACCAGACCGAGCAGACCTCGATCACCAAGTTCATCGAGGACAACTGGGGTACCGGTCGGATCGGCGACTCCTCCTTCGACCAGAGTGCAGGCACTCTCGCCCACATGTTCAACTTCGGCAAGGCCAAGGCTGACAGCGTGATCCTCGACCCCGCCAACGGTTCGGTGGTCTCGGTCTCCCAAAACTGATCCGGTGGTCGTCTTCTCCGCATAGCGGCAATCACCACAGGGCCTCGCACCGTACTGCGGTGCGGGGCCCTACCGGACAGAAAGGTGGGGTGATTCTGTTTGGTATCACACGGACCATGAGTAGAGGACCGTGGTGGTCGCGGTTTCCGGGCGCGGGACGTGGAGGAGGCCCGAGGGCAGCGGCAGGTCAGCCGCCGGCACAGCGAAATGGCGCGGGTGCTGAAGGACCGCCGTCGGAGGCAGAACGGGCTGGGGAAGCGTCGGGGCGGTGGCGAGCCAGATCGCGCCGTGGGCCTCGGTGACGGCCGCCCGGGGTGCGCGCATGCCCTTCGGGGGCGGGCTCGGGGCGAGGGCGGGGATCAGGGCGCAGCGGCCGGACGCGTCGAAACGCCAGCCGTGGTAGGGGCATTCGAGCTGCGAACCGACGACGCGGCCCGACGACAGCGGGACCCGGCGGTGCGGGCAGCGGTCCAGGAACGCGGCCAGTACACCGTCGAGGCGGACCAGGGCCCAGGGCACGTCGTGGACGCGGACCGCCAGCGGGCCGGTGAGGCCGGTCATGGCCGAGTCGCTCGCCGAGCGCGGAGGCCGCGACCGGCCCGTGCTCGAGGATGAGCCGAGGCCGGTGAGCTGGTCGGGGGTCGCCACGGGGAGCCAGCCGCCCAGATTCGGGGTCATGAGAGTGCTGGGGCGGCGCAGGCGGCCAGGTAGGACGTGAGCATCCGGCGCATCTCGACGCCCGCGCGGTCGGCTCGGGTGTGCAGTTCGGCGCGTATCGCCAGTGGGAGCCTGGGGTCTTCGATCTGTTCGACCATGGCCAGGTCCTCGGCGAGGACGGCGTCGGACAGGGCGACCTGGGCGCGCAGGCCGGGTGTGTCGTGGGCGGGCCAGCCGACGATGACGTACGCGACGGTGGACGTGGCGGACTCCGGCTGGCAGACGAGGGTCGAGGCGGAGTCGTCGCCCTCCCCTGGCGGGAAGCTCATGCGCAGGTGCGTGACGTACGGCGGGCGGTACAGGTAGACGGCGACCCGGCTGAGGCCTGCCGGGTCGCTGCTCTCGTGCAGCCGGGTCTCGTGCGTGAGGCGGACCTCCCAGGGGCCGAGGTCCAGGTCGTAGCGTTCGACGGTGACGGGGCGGACCAGGCCGAAGGTGCGCTGGTGCAGGTAGGAGAAGTGGGTGACGTCGAGGAAGTTGTCGATGAGGACCCCGGCGGCGGCGTGGGTGCGGCGTCGGATGACCGAGTACGCCAGGTCGGTGTCGTACTCGGGGTAGTACGGCAGGTCCGTCACGGGTTCTGCGGGGGCGAGCCAGATCAGCCCGTACCGCTCCCCCACTCCCCAGGCCGGTTTCCCGGTGCGGTCGGTGGCGGTGACGGTCTTGTCGCGGCGGGAGAGCGTCCAGGTCTCGCCGAGGAGCAGGGTGTCGGCTTCGGTGGTCAGGTCGTCGGTGCGCAGGACGGCGTGCCAGGCGTGCCGCAGGAGCCTGTCGTCGTTGTCGAGGAACTCAGTCATGGGCGAGCCAGGCGTCGATTCCGGCGAGTGCGTTCTTGAGGGTGTCTGTAGGTGCGGCGCTTCCACGGAGTGAGGCGCGGGCGAGGGCGGCGATCTGGGCGTCGGTCAGGCCGATGGAGGTGCGGCAGTGCTCGTACTCGGTGCGGAGGTCGCAGTCGAACATGATCGGGTCGTCGCCGTTGATGCTGCATGGGACGCCGGCGGCGAGGAGGGCGGGCAGGGGGTGTTCGGCGTAGGAGGGGACGACTTCGAGGACCAGGTTGGAGGTCGGGCACACGTCCAGGCAGATTTCTTGTTCCGCGAGCCGTTCGAGCAGGGCGGGGTCTTCGGCGGCGCGGATGCCGTGCTGGATGCGGTCGGCTCCGAGGATGTCGAGTGCTTCGATGACGCTGGCGGGTCCGGCGAGTTCTCCGGCGTGCGGGGTGGCGAGGAGTCCGGCGTCTTTGGCGATGCGGAACGCCTGGGCGAAGGGTGTGCCGGGATAGCGGGCTTCGTCGTTGTGGAGGCCGAAGGCGACGACGCCGCGGCCGGCCCAGCGGGCCGCGATCCTGGCTTGTTCCTCGGCTTCGGCGGGTGTGAGGTTGCGGTCGGAGGCGATGAGGTAGCCGATGCCCACGCCGGTCGCGGCGGTCGCTGCTTTCGCGGCGTCGACCAGGATCTCCAGGACGGTTTCGTCGGGTCCGAGGCGGGTGTTGTGGAGTGGGAGCCAGACGGCGGGTTCGATCCAGACGCATCCGGTGGCGGCGGCGTCTTCTGCGAGTTCGTGGACGAGTCGGGCCATGTCGTCTGGGGTGCGGAGTACGTCACAGGCGGCCTGGTACATGAGGTCGAATTCGGTGAAGTTCTGGAATCCGGTGACCGGCGGGACGGGCAGGCCGTGTGACTGCGCGAGGTCGGCGAGGGTGGCGGGCCGGAGGCCGCCTTCGAGGTGCAGGTGCAGGTGGGCCTTGGGCAGCAGGTCGAGTGATCGGGTCATGCCGGGGTGTCCTTTGCCAGTGTGGCGAGCCGGGCCAGGTGGTCGGGGGTGGTGTCGGGGTCGAGGCTGACGACGAGGGTGTCGAGTCCGGCGTTGTGGTAACGGTGGAGGGCCTGGGTGAGGGTGTCGTCGTCGCCGATGAGCAGGCGGTCGGTGGGGTCTCCCCCGCGGGTGGCCGCGGTGCGTGCGAGGAGTTCGGTGGTACGGCGTGGGTCGCCGGACAGTTCGGCGAAGGTGTAGCCGGTGCGTGCGAGGTCATGGGGTTGGCGTCCGGCGGCGAGCAGTGCGTTGTCGAGTCTGCGGTGCACGTCCGGCCATTCCTGTGGGGTCCAGAAGCCGTTGTAGTGGTGGGCGTGCCGGGCGGCGACACGGAGGACTGCGGGGCCGCTTCCGCCGACGAGGACGGGGATGCCTTCGGGTCGTACTGGTTTGGGCTCGAACAGGGCGTCGGTGAGGTGCACGTGCCGGCCGTGGAAGGTGACGGGGCCGGGTTCGCGGAGGAGCCGGAACGCGGTGAGGGTCTCGTCGAGTAGTTCCACCCGGGCGGCGGGGCCGGGGAACGGCAGGCCGACCATGTCGTGTTCCTCCCGGTGCCAGCCCGCTCCTATGCCGAGGATCGCCCGGCCGGAGGTGATGCGGTCGAGGGTGACGGCCTGTTTGGCGAGGACGAACGGGTGCCGGTAGGTGACTCCTGACACGAGGGTGCCGATCTGGAGGTGGCGGGTGCGGGTGGCCAGGGCGGTCGCGGTCAGCCAGCCGTCGAGTTGTCCTCCGGTGCGGGGGGTGGTGTGGGTGCTGCCGGGCCGCTCCCCCGGGTGCAGTGGCACCAGGTGGTCGAAGGTGAACGCGGCCTGGTAGCCGAGTTCGTCGGCGGCCTGCCACAGGTCGCCGAGCAGGCCGAGGTCGGTGACCTGTTGTGGGGTCTGGATCGCCAGGCGCATGTCAGGTCCGGGCGAAGGGTCGGCCGACGGCGGCGGGTGCGGAGGCGCGGCCGACGAAGGTGGCGAGGGCGAGGAGGGCGAGGAGGTAGGGCAGGGCGAGGAGCAGTTCGGACGGGAAGAGGGTGCTGGCGATCTGGAGGCGGAGTTGTACGGCGTCGGCGAGGCCGAACAGGAGGCAGGCCAGGAGTGCGGGCCAGACCCGCCACTTGCCGAAGATCATGGCGGCGAGGGCGAGGTAGCCGCGGCCCTGGGTCATGGAGGCCTGGAACAGGCCGATGGAGACGAGTGAGAGGTAGACGCCGCCTGCTGCGGCAAAGGCTCCGGACATGGTGACGGCCAGGAAGCGGGTGCGGAGCACGGGTACTCCGGCGGAGTCTGCGGCTTCCGGGGATTCGCCGCAGGCTCGGAGGCGGAGTCCGGCGTCGGTGCGGAACAGGACCCACCACACGGCCAGTGCGGCGAGGAATGCGCCGTAGTCGAGGGCGGTGAGGCTGGAGAAGATCACGCCGATGCCGGGGAGGTCGGCGAGGAGCGGGACGGTCCAAGCGGTGAGTTTGTGGACGGGCGGGCTGGTTCCGTCGACGTTCCACACGATGGGGACGAAGGCTGCGGTGAGGCCTGCGCCGAGGAGGTTGATCGCGGTCGCGGCGACGACCTGGTCGGCGCGCAGGGTGACGCACAGGACGGCGAGGAGCGCGCCCGCGAGGAGGCCACCGGCCAGGGCGGCGAGCAGGCCGAGCCAGGGGCTGCCGGTAGCGTAGGCGAAGGCGGTGCCGGTGAACGCGCCGACGAGCATCATGCCTTCGAGTCCGATGTTCATCACGCCGCTGCGTTCGCTGATCAGTCCGCCGAGGGCGGGGTAGATCAGGGGGACGGCGAGGTGGAGTGCGGACACCACGACGGCCATGGTCAGCAGGTCGTTCATCGGGTTCTCCTGAGGACGCGGGCCAGGAGGCGGGCCACGGCGGGCTGGACGGCGACGAAGCCGATGACGAGGGCGGAGACGACGCCGATCATCTCCCGGCTGATTCCGGTGGTGGCGGCGAGTTCGACGGAGCCGGCGCGCAGGATGCCGAAGAACAGGGCGGCGACGAGGGTGCCGAACGGGACGAGTTGGCCGAGGAGTGCGACGGCGATGGCGTCGTAGCCGTAGCCCGGGGAGAAGGAGTCGTAGTAGCGCCCGTACAGGCCGAGGACTTCGACGGCTCCGGCGAGTCCGGCGAGTGCGCCGGACAGGAGCATGGCGCGGACGGTGACGCGGCGGGTGTTGATGCCGTGGAAGCGGGCGGTGGTGGGGTTGGCGCCGGTGATGCGGAGCCGGAAGCCGGCGGGGGTGCGGTAGAGGTACCAGGTCATGAGGGCGGTGACGAGGAGGGCGAGGAGGAATCCGGCGTGCAGCCGGGTGGGGGTCCAGATCAGGGCGAAGCGGGCGGAGTCGGTGACGCGGTCGGTGGCGGAGGGCTGGGTGGTGCTGGCCAGGGGGCCGTCGGAGGCGACGAGGTAGCGGGACAGGCTGAACGCGAGGTAGTTCATCATGATCGTGGTGACGACCTCGTGGACGCCGCGGTGGGCTTTGAGCAGGGCGGGGATGGCGGCCCAGAGTGCTCCCCCGGCCATGCCCGCCGCGACGGAGGCGGCCAGGTGCAGGATTCCGGGCAGGGGTGCGTGGATGCCGACGACGGCGGAGCACAGGCCGCCGACGACGAGTTGGCCTTCGACGCCGATGTTGAACAGGCCGGCGTGGAAGGCGGTGGCGACGGCGAGTCCGCCCAGGAGCAGTGGGGTGGCCTGGATGAGGGTCTCGGCGATGGCGTTCTGGTTGCCGAGGCTGCCGTGGGCCAGGGCGCGGTAGGCGGTGGCGGGGTCGGAGCCAGCGAGATAGACGATCGGGAGTACGGCCAGGAGGGCGGCGACGATCGTGAGAAGGAACGCGGCGGGTGCGCCGAGGAGGGTGCCGCGCAGTCGGCGGGCGTAGCCGGTGAGGGCGGCGGCCGGGGTCGGGTTGGGCTCGTCGGTGACGATCTCCTCGATCAGGGTGGGGTTCACGCGGCGGCCTCCGTGGGGCGTGCGCCGGTCATCCAGATGCCGAGGAGGTCGGGGTCGGCGTCGCGTGCGGGAGTCTCCCCCACGATGCGTCCGCCGGACAGGACGATGATGCGGTCGGACACCGACATGACCTCGGTCAGGTCGAGGCTGACGAGCAGGACGCCGGCGCCGGCGTCGCGCAGGGCGAGGAGGGCTTCGTGGACGGCTCCGGCCGCGCCGACGTCGAGGCCTCGGGTGGGCTGGACGGCGAGCATGAGCCGGGGTGCGCGGGCGAGTTCCCGGCCGACGACGAGTTTCTGCTGGTTGCCGCCGGACAGGGAGGTGACCGGGTCGGAGGTGGTTCCGGCTCGGACGGCGTGCCGGCGGATGAGGGCGTCGGCGAGGCGGGCCGTGCGTTTGGCCGACAGCCACCAGCGGCCCCGGGCGAGCGGTGGAGTGTCGGTGAAGCCGAGGGCGGTGTTGGCGGCGATCGACATGCGTTCGGCGACGGCCGCGGTGTGGCGGTCCTCGGCGATGTGGGCGAGGCCGTGCCGGAGCCGTACGCCGGGTCCGGTGCGGGTGACGTCGTGCCCGTCGAGTTCGATCGTTCCAGAGTCGGCGCGGCGTACTCCGACGAGCAGTTCGACGAGTTCGGTCTGGCCGTTGCCCTCGACTCCGGCGACGCCGAGGATCTCGCCGGCGTGGACGGTGAGGTCGGTGGGGTGGAGGCGGCCGCCGCCGAGGTTCCGGGCGACCAGGACGGGCTCCCCCGGCTCGCCGGGCCGGTGTGGGCGTTCGGGCTGGTCGCGGCCGATCATCAGGCGGACGAGTTCGGCTTCGAGTCGTCGCCGTGCGCTCTCGTCGGCGTGGGCGGGGCCGAGGTCGCGGTGGCCGACGACGCGGCCGTCGCGCAGGACGCTGACCCGGTCGCAGAGGTCGAACACCTCGGGCATCTTGTGGCTGATCAGGATGATGGTGGTGCCGTCGTCGCGGAGCCGTCGCAGCACCGTGAACAGTTCGGCGGCCTCGGGTGGGGCGAGCGCGGCGGTGGGCTCGTCGAGGATGAGGATCCGGGTGCCGCTCCACAGCGCCTTGAGGATCTCCACGCGTTGCCGTGCGCCGACGGCGAGGGTGGAGACGCGGGCGTGCGGGTCGATGCGGAAGCCGAACCGGTCCGACATCTCCGTCACCTGCTGGGCCGCGCCGTCGAGGTCGAGCCGGTGGGTGAGGCGGCGCAGGGGCCCGCCGGGTGAGCGGCCGAGGACCAGGTTCTCCGTGACGGTGTAGGACTCGACCAGGCTGAAGTGCTGTTGCACCATGCCGATCCCGGCGGTGACGGCGTCGGCGGACGAGCGGAGCCGTACCGGGACGCCGTCGACCTCGACCGATCCGGCGTCGGGCCGGGTCATCCCGAAGAGGATCTTCATGAGGGTGGACTTGCCGGCTCCGTTCTCGCCGAGGAGCCCGTGCACGGAGCCGGCTTCCACGGTCAGGTGCACGTCGTCATTGGCGCGCACCTGACCGTAGGTCTTGGTCACCCCGATCAGCCTGATCGCCGCCATTAGAGGGTTGCCGCGGTGAAGGCCGCCGCTGCGGCTTCGGTGTCGGGGACGGTGAGGGTTCCTGCCTTGATGGCCGTGGTCGCCTTGGTGACGGTGTCCTGGATGTTCTTCGGGAGGGTGCCGAAGGTCTTGTCGCAGACGCCGACGGCGTTGTCGGCGAGGCCGAGGCGGAGTTCACCGCCCTTGAAGGTGCCGTCCGCGGCGGCCTTGCTCTCCTTGGCGACCATGCCGGCGACGTCCTTGGTGGCGGAGGTGAGGAAGTTCTGCGGGGCGAGCTGGTCCTTGCAGGTGTCAGTGCCGATGACCCAGTGGCCGGCGCCTTCCTCCTTGGCCGCGTCGTACACGCCGAGTCCGCCGGATCCGGCGACTTCCATCACGATGTCGGCTCCGGCGTCGGAGTAGCCCTTGGCGAGTTCCTTGGCCTTGGCGGAGTCGGTGAAGTTGCCGAGGAAGGCGGTGCTGAGACGGGTTTTGGGATCGACCTGTTTGATGCCGGCCTCGAAGCCGGCCAGGAAGCGGACGACGGGTCCGGACTTGATGCCGCCGACGAAGCCGATCCGGTGGGTCTTGGTGGTGAGCCCGGCGATGATGCCGGTGAGGAACGCGGCTTCCTGTTCTTTGAAGTTGATGCTGGCGACGTTGGTGAGGGGTTTCTTGTCGGTGCCGACGGCGGTGGCGTCGATGAGGACGAACTTGGCGTTGGGGTTGCTCTGGGCGACCTGGCTCATGGAGTCGGTGAGGAGGAATCCGACGCCGATGGTGACGGTGGAGCCGCTGGAGACCGACTGCTGGAGGTTCGGGACGTACTGGGCCTGTTCGGAGGACTGGATGACCTTGGCGAGGCCGCCGAGGGCCTTGGCGGTCTCGTCGATGCCGAGTTTGGCGAGGTCGTTGAAGCCGTGGTCGCCGAGGCCGGTCTGGTCGGTGACCATGGTGAAGACGGGCTTGGCGGCCTGGCCGGAGGGGGCGGTCGTGGAGCCGGAGGAGCCGCAGGCGGCGAGGCCGAGTCCGAGGGCGAGCGTGGCGGCCATGGCGGGCAGGGCCCTGCGGCTGGGGGATGCGGGGATGCTCATGTCGTTCCTCATCGGTTCTGGGTGTCCTGGTAAACGGCGGACAGGAAGGGCCTGGCCCAGGTGCGGTCGGGGGCCACGGTCGTGCTCTCCGCGGCGAGGTCGGCGAGGATGCGCCGGTACTCGACGGTCATCCGGTCGCTTCTGGTGTGCATCTCGGTCTGGAGTTCGAGCGGGAACTCGGGGCGCACGCCTTCCAGGAGTTCCCGGTCCTCGTTCTGGACCTGGCGGTCCACCGCGATGATCCCGGCGCGTTTGGTCTCGTCGGGGGCGTCGTTGCGGGCGATGAACTGGCAGAACAGGGTGTGGGTGTCGTCGATGGGGGTGCAGGTCTTGTACAGGACGTGCTTGAGGCCGTTCTCGTACTCCAGGAGCCCGCGGAAGACGAACGGCTGGAGCAGTTGGGCATGGGTGGTGCGGATGGTGTAGTCGTCGGTGATGCCGGTGTTGGCCTTCTGCTGGTCGGTGACGCGGGAGCGGTAGCTGACCGACATGCGCAGCCCTTCGCCCTCGCGTTCCACGGTCAGGTTGTGCAGGCGGGGGCTGGACTCGTCGCCGATGCTGTTCCGGTGCACCCAGGCGAGGTGGGACACGTCCAGGGCGTTGTCGGTGATGCGCGGGGCGGAGGCGGTCCAGACCTCCATCAGCTCGTGGATGATCACGAAGTCGGGGTCGGTGGCCTCGGGAAGGTCGGGGATGGCGGCCCGGGGCATGCCTGGGCAGAGCCAGACGAGCCCGTACTTCTCCTCGACCAGGACCGACAGGGCGCGGGCGCGGGGCGGGATGGGCTTGTCGGGGTCGTTCTGCGGGATGCGGGTGCACGCGCCGGACACGTCGAAGGACCAGCCGTGGTAGGGGCAGACCAGGTCGCCGTCGGCCACCCAGCCCTGGGACAGGCGTGCCGACCGGTGCGGGCACTCGTCGACGGCGGCTCCGACCGGCCCGTCAGGGGTGCCCCGCCAGATCACGTAGTCGTCGCCGAGCAGCCGGACCTTGCGGGGCCTGGTCGTCGTGTCGGCCGAGTAGCCCACCGGGTACCAGTACTCGCGGAAGGCCGGGATCTCGCTGACGTACATGGCCTCACCTCCTGTCACGGTCGTCCGCCCGAACGGGCCGACATCTGTTGTCCAACCATGTACATGAAGGCGGCGTTCCGCAAGATCGGAAACATGGCCGTTACCAGCGTTATTATGCTGTTCACATGCGGATCCCTCGCAAGATCGGGCTGACCGTGATTGGGTTATGTCAATTGTCGAACAATGGAGGATGCTCGTGGAGAGTGGATCTCTCTCGCTGGGGGCCGTCCGCGACCGGCGGCCCCTGTCCGTCCAGGTGTACGACCAGCTGCTGACCGCGCTGCACGACAGCCACCTGGCCCCCGGCGACGCGCTGCCCAGCGAGACCGAGCTCGCCAAGCAGCTCGGCGTCAGCCGGACCGTGCTGCGCGAGGCCCTGCTGCTGCTGGAGGAGGACGGGGCGCTGGAACGCGGCGCGGGCCGGCGGCGCGTCGTCGCGGCCCGGCCCGCCCAGTCCTCGACCTACACCAGCCCGCTGGAGGAGATGGTCCGCGCGACCCAGCCGCTCGCCCCGATCCTGCGACGGACCTCGCTGAACCTCGCCTCCCGCTACTTCTCCCGCCGGCTCCTCGACCTGGCCGAGGACGCCGAGGTCGCGGTGTGGGAGACCGTGTTCGGCGCGGGCGACCAGCCGGTCTGCTCCGCCCTGGAGTTCATCCCCGCGGCGGGGATGCCAGAGCCGGCTCGCGCCCTCACCGACGCCGACGCGCCGCTCGAAGCCGCCCCCGGCAGCCTCCTGCACGTGCTGGGCCCGCAGTTCCGCGCCCGGACCTCGCCGGTGCTGTGGCGGATCACCGGGGCGACCACGCAGACCCGGCGGGTCGCCTGGATGAACCTGCCCGACAACACCCCGATGGTCGCGCTGACGATCGTGCTCGCCCGCGACGGCGTGCCGGTCTACCTGGCCAAGCACCTCATCCGGCTGGACATGGCCGAACTGGCGATCGCGCCGGGACCGGCCCTCCCCTCCATCGAGTCGCTGAGCTTCGAGGGCACCCCCGAGGCGGACCGGTGAGCACGCCGCCCCGGTACGCGGTGGTCGGCACGCTGTGCCTGGACAACGTCGTGGCCGTCGACGGCACCTGCTACGTCGGCAAGCCCGGCGGGAACGTCCTGTGGTCGGCGGCGGGCGCGCGGCTGTGGACCGGCAGGCTCGGCGTCGTCGCCCGCGCCGGGGCCGACTACCCGGCCGAGCCGCTGGCCCGGCTGGCCGAGGCCGGGGTCGACCTCGGCGGGGTGACCCGCACCGGGGAGCCGCACGGGCTGCGGATCGCCTACCGGCACCGGGCGGACGGCGGGCGGGACCAGCCGGTGCCGCAGGAGGCGCTGGGCGGGCTGGCCCCCGAGCAGCGTGCCGTGTTCGTGGACACCACCCGCGACCCCGCCGTGCGCGGCAGGTCCGACCCGGCGTTCACCGACATCCCGGCCGCCTGGCTGGACTCGGTCCGGCTGTGGCACCTGCCGCTGCTCCCCCTGCGCCTGCACCGCGCGATCCACGCGGGCCTGCGCGCCCACGGCCCGGCCCGGATCATCGCCGACTGCCCCAACCGGTTCGAGATCGGCGACCTCGCCGCGGACATGGCCGGCACGCTGCCGGGCCTCGAGGCGTTCCTGCCCAGCACCTCCGACCTCGACGTGATCAGCCCCGGCGCGGACGGCACGCTCATCGCCGCCGACCTGGCCGCGCGCGGCAGCGGGACCGTCGTGCTGAAGCAGGGCGCGGCGGGCTCCCTGGTGGTCGAGGGCGACGGCCCCCGCTGGCAGATCCCCGCCTACCCGAGCGACGTCGTCGACCCGACCGGCGCGGGCGACGCGTTCTGCGGCGGGTTCCTGGTCGGGCTCGGCGAGACCGGCGACGTGGTCGAGGCCGCGGCGCGCGGCGCCGTGTCCGCGTCGTACGCCGTGGAGACCGCCGACCCCCTCGCCGTACTCGCCGCCGACCCCGCCGGGGCGCGGACCCGGCTCGCCCACGTCAAGGCCCGCATCACCAAGGCCTGAAGTCACCAAGCCCGAAGTCACCGAAGCCCGAAGAGGGAGACCCATGCTCAAGATCGGTGTGATCGGCCGCAGCCAGCGGGCCGGCGAGGAACTCCCCGCGCACATGCTGCGCGCCGCCGAGGAGGTCGGCCGGGGCATCGCGCTGCGCGGCGCGGCCCTGATCAACGGCGGCACCGGCGGGGTGATGGAATACTCGGCCAAGGGTGCGAAGGAGGCCGGCGGGCTGACCGTCGGGTTCCTCCCACAGGCCGACCTGTCCCACGCCAACCCCTACCTCGACCTGGCGTTCCCCACCGGGATGGGGACGCTGCGCAACGTGCTCACCGCCCGCTGTGCGGACGCCCTGGTGGTGATCGGCGGGGGTGTCGGCACGCTCAACGAGATCACCTTCGCCTATGACGCGGCCGTGCCCGTCGTCGTGCTCGAAGGCACCACCGGGTGGAGCGACCGGCTGCGCCAGGCCCTCTACGACGAGGCCTACCTGGACGAGCGCCGGGTCATCTCCGTCAGCTTCGCCGCGACCGCCGAGGAGGCGGTGGCCGAGGCGTTCGTCCGGGCCGCCCAGCCCCGGCTCCGGTCGGGGTCGCCGCTGGCCGGCTCCGCGGGTCACTGAGATGGCGACCCTGGCCGTGCGCAACGGCACCCTCCTCACCCAGGGCCCGGCCGGAACCGTCCGGGCCGACCTGCTCGTCGCCGACGGCCGGATCAGCGAGATCGCCGACCGGGTCGGGCCTGCCGACACCGAGGTCGACGCGACCGGCTGCCTGGTCCTGCCCGGGTTCGTGCAGACCCACGTCCACCTGTGCCAGACGCTGTTCCGGGGCCTGGCCGAGGACCTCGACGTGATGGAGTGGCTGCGCCGGTGGATCTGGCCGCTGGAGACCGCCCTGACCGCCGAGACCATGGCGGCGTCCTGCCGGCTCGGCGTCGCCGAGATGCTCCTGTCGGGCACGACGACGTTCCTCAGCATGGAGAGCGTCCTGCACACCGACGAGGCGTACGCCGCCGCGGCCGACCTGGGGACCCGCGCGGTCATCGGCAAGGCCCTCATGGACTATCAGGAACCGGGCACCCAGATGCTCGGCGAGACCACCGAGGAGGCGTGGAAGGACCTGCTCCGCCTCTACGAGCGGTGGCACGGCGCGGAGGACGGGCGGCTGCGCGTCGCGGTGTCACCACGCGCGCCCCGCAGCGCCACCCCAGGGCTGTGGGCCGACGCCGTACGGCTGGCCGAACGCGCCGGGCTCACCCTGCACACCCACGTGAACGAGAACCGCGACCAGGCAGCCCTGGTGTCCGCAGACTCCCACGGCCGGGATGTGCACGCCCTGCACTCCTGGGGAGCGCTCAACGAGCGCATGGTGATGGCGCACTGCGTCTGGCTCGACGAGACCGAGATCGACCTGATCGCCCGTACGGGCGCGCACGTGGCGCACTGCCCGTCGGCCAACCTGAAACTCGCCTCGGGCGTCGCGCCGGTGCCCGCACTGCTGTCCCGGGGGATCAACGTCGCGCTCGGCACCGACGGGGCCGCCTGCAACAACACGTTGGACCTGCAACACGAGATGCGCCTGGCCGCCCTCGTGCAGCGGCCCGCGCACGGGCCCGCCGTACTGAGCGCCGAACGGGTGCTGGGCATGGCCACCCTCGGCGGGGCCAGGGCGCTCGGGCTCGGCCGGGAACTCGGCTCGCTGGAACCCGGCAAGCAGGCGGACGTGCAGATCGTCGCCGCCCCGCTGCTGGGACCGGACGACACAGCGCTCGCCGCGCGCCACCTCGTCCACACCGCCTCGGCCGCCGACGTGCGCACGGTGCTCGTGGGCGGCCGGATCGTGGTGGACGACGGCCGGCTGGTCCACGGCGACCTGGCGCGGATCCAGCGGGAGGCGGTACGGGCCAGGCCCGCGCTGACCGCTCACTTCTCGGGAAAGGACCACACCTCATGACCCATCTCGCCGCCGAAGACCGGTACGGGACCCTGCCGTACCGGCGTTGCGGGGCCAGCGGGCTCCGCCTGCCCGCCGTGTCGCTCGGGCTGTGGCACAACTTCGGGGACGACCGGGACCGGGGCGCGCAGCGGGCGATCCTGCGCCGCGCCTTCGACCTCGGGATCACCCACTTCGACCTGGCCAACAACTACGGGCCGCCGCCCGGCTCCGCCGAGCGGAACTTCGGCGAGATCTTCGCCCGGGACCTCCGCCCGTACCGCGACGAGCTGGTCATCTCGACCAAGGCGGGCTACGACATGTGGCCCGGCCCGTATGGGGAGGGCGGCTCCCGCAAGTACCTCCTGGCCAGCCTCGACCAGTCCCTGGCCCGGATGGGCCTCGACTACGTCGACATCTTCTACAGTCACCGCTTCGATCCCCAGACCCCGCTGGAGGAGACGATGGGGGCGCTCGACCAGGCCGTACGGTCCGGCAAGGCCCTGTACGCGGGGATCTCCTCCTACTCCCCCGAGCGCACCGCGCAGGCCGCCGCGATCCTGCGCGGGCTCGGCACCCCGCTGCTCGTCCACCAGCCGTCCTATTCGATGCTGAACCGCTGGATCGAACGCGGCCTGCTCGACACCCTCGCAGCCGAGGGCGTCGGCTGCGTCGCGTTCTCCCCCCTCGCCCAGGGCATGCTCACCGGCCGCTACCTCGACGGCGTCCCGGCGGGGTCCCGCGCGTCCCAAGGCAAGTCGCTGTTCCCCCGGTTCCTGGACGACCAGAACCTCGCCCACGTGCGCGCCCTGGCGGCGCTCGCCGCCGACCGCGGCCAGAGCCTCGCCCAGATGGCCCTCGCCTGGGCGCTGCGCGACCCGCGCGTCACCTCGGTCCTCATCGGCGCGAGCAGCGTCGCCCAACTGGAAGAGAACCTGGCCGCTCTGACCGGCCCCGGCTTCACCCCCGGTGAACTGGCCGCCATCGACGAGCACGCCGTCGACTCCGGCATCAACCTCTGGGCCGCCTCCAGCACCTCTTAAACGAGCCGTAGGTTCCGGGCTGCGGTGTGCACGACGTCGCGGAATTTGCCGTGCGTTGCCTGCTTGGCGAGGCTCTTGGCGAAGTTCTCGGCCATTTCGGGGGTGACGTGCGGGGGCATGGCAAGAGCGAAGGGGTCGACCACCGCGTCCAGGACCGCGGGCCCGTCGTAGGCGAGCAGTTGCCGGATGGCCTGACGGACGTCGCCCGGGTCTTCCACGCGGATGCCGGTGGCACCCATCGCCTCGGCGACCTTGGCGAAGTCCGGATTCTTGAACTTCGTTCCGAATGGCTCGATCCCCGCCTCCTCCATTTCGATGTGCACGAAGTCCAGGCATCCGTTGTTCAATATGATCATCTTCACCGGGAGCCGGCGTTCCACTATCGTCAACAGGTCGCCCATGAGCATGGTGAACCCACCGTCGCCGCACAGGGCGATGGCCTGCCGGTCAGGGCGGGCAAGTGCGGCGCCCATGGCGTTGGGCATGGCGTTGGCCATGGACGCCCAGGTGAACGAGCCGACGATCCGCCGCTCCGCGCTCGCGTGGAGATAGCGTGCCGCCCAGATGCAGGCCGTTCCGGTGTCCACCGAGAACGTCGCGTCCGGGTCGGCGAGCTCGTCGAGCACGGAGACCAGGTATTCGGGCCGGATCGATGAGGTCTTCTCGCCCCGGTCGACGTAAGGGCTGATGCGTTTGCGCCAACTCGCCGTCAGTTTCAGGGCCTTGTTCAGGTGCGCGGTGTCGCGTTTGGGCTTCACCAGCGGAAGCAGCGCAGTGACCGTGTCCCGTACGTCACCCACCAGACCGAGGTCCAGGTGGGTACGACGGCCGAGATGCGAAGCACGCAGGTCGATCTGCACCTTCTTCGGGCCGTCCGGCAGGAAGTTGCTGAAGGGGAAATCGGTCCCCAGGAGAAGACACAGATCGGTCTCGTGCATGGCCTGGTACGCGCCGCCCCAGCCGAGCAGCCCGGTCATCCCGACCCCGTTGCGGTTTCCCCATTCCAGCCACTGTTTGCCGCGGAAGGAGTAGCCCACCGGGGCCTTGATCCGTTCAGCGAGCGCCACGACCTCGTCGTGGGCGTCACGGCACCCCTCACCGCCGAAGATCGTGACCCGGCCGGCCGAGTTGATCATCGCTGCCAGCGCGCGGAGGTCCCGGTCACTGGGACGCAGGACGGGGCTGCCGCACTCGACCGCCTGATAGGACTCCTCGGGAGCGGGACACGAGGCGATGTCCCCGGGCAGTGCGATGACCGTCGGACCGTTCTCACCCAACGCCGTGCGGATCGCCGTCTGCACGACGGCCCGGGTCTGCTCGGGATTGACGATCCGGCCGGTGTACAGCGACGCGGGCCGGAACAGGTCGTAGGCGTTCACCTCCTCCAGCGCCTGGGTATCCATCAGGCCCGTCGTGATGTCACCGCAGACAGCGATCACCGGGGCGCCTTCGCGCCGCGCGTCGATCAGCCCGTTCAGCAGGTGAGTGGCTCCCGGTCCTGCTGTGCCACAGACCGCGACCGGAACCCCGGTCAGATAGGTATCGGTGACCGCCGCGAAGACGCCGGCCTCCTCATGACGGACATGGACGAAGTCCACCCGGCCATCGCGATGCAGAGCGTCGATCACCGGGTTGAGCGCGTCTCCGATGACGCCATAGCAGCGGCGCACCCC
>JAOPYM010000396.1 GCA_025964615.1 Actinomycetes bacterium | reverse complement strand
ATCGCGGCGCGGGCCGTCCGACCAAACGCGAGCGCCGCAGTATCGAGAAACTGTTCGAGCGGCCGACCAGCTGAGCGGACCGCCCGGATCACCAAATCCTTCTGCGACGTTTCTGGACTTAGAACTCGTTTCAGAATGAGCCGATGTCGTGCTTGAACGCGAGGTGGATCACACCATCCGACGCGGCAGCTGCACTCCGCAGGCTGCCGAGGTCATCAAGGTGTCTCCGGCTATATCGGCGACGGGTCCAACCGCTGGCCCGCCGTGCACCGGCTCTTCGGCCTGGCGCTGGAGAAGGCCCCGGCGGGATCGGTGCTGCACGCGATCGCCGACGAGGGCGTACCGATCCGCGCCATCGCCGAAGTGATCGGACGGCATCTCGACCTCCCCGTGGCCGCCATCTCTCCCGAGGACGCAGGCGAGCACTTCGGCTGGCTGGCCGGCTTCCTCGCGGCCGACAGCCCGGCCTCGAGCACGCTGACTCGCGAGCTACTGGGACTGCACCCGACCCATCCCGGGCTCATCGACGACCTCGACAAGGGCCACTACTTCCACAACCCATCCGGGCGGCGGTAAGCCCTCGCCGAGGGCGGGTACGTGAACTCCGAGTTCACGTACCCGGCTCACCCGCCATCTTCGGTCAGCCGGTTCGGGTGAGGGTGTCGATCGCGGTGACGTCTTCCTTTGTGAGGTCGAAGCCTTCCAGGTCGAAGTTGGTGGCGATGCGTTCACGGCGCGAGGACCTGGGGAGGATCACGATGTCGTGTTCCAGATGCCAGCGGAGGACGACCTGTGCGGGAGTGACTTCGTGCCTTTGGGCGATCTCGGTGAGGACTGGGTTGTGCAGGTCGGTGTTCTTGAGGCCGCTGTAGCCCTCGACGACAACCCCCCGGCGGCGGTGTTCCTCCAGCAGGTCTGGGTCGTGCTGCCCCGGGCTCCACGGAATCTGGTTGACCGCCGGCTGCTGCCCGGTGGCCTCGGTCAGCAGGTCGATCAGTGCCGGGCTGTAGTTGCTGACCCCGACATTGCGGACCAGTCCCGCGTCCCTGGCGGACAAGAGCTCCTGCCACGTCGAGACCAGTTCGTCCCGGCCGGTCGGCCAGTGGATCAGCCAGAGGTCCACGTAGCCGGTGTCGAGCAGGCGAAGACTCGACTCCAGGGTGCGGCGGGCATGCCGTGCGTCCTGCGGGGGGAGCTTGGTGGTGACGAAGACCTGCTCCCGGTCCACGCCGCTGTCCTTCACGGCTCTGCCGACGTCCGCCTCGTTCTGGTACAGCGTCGCGGTGTCGATATGCCGATAACCGATCTCAAGCGCCGCACGCACCGACTCGTACGCCGTCTTGGGCTGCAGCTCCCAGGTCCCAAAACCGATCAACGGCAACGCAGTACCACCAGGCAGATTCACTGTAGTCATGCGTAGCATTCTGCACCAAACACCGTGCCTCGCTGTGGTGAGGTCAGGTGGTAGGTGGATGGGTCTCGGCCAGCCGGGCAAGGCGGCGCAGGCCAACGCGCATGAAGCAGTGCAACACCGGCCCAGCCAGAGCCCACCCGAACCGGCCAAGTGCCCCGAAGGGCAGCTCAAGGTGCTCTGCCCAGACGATGCGGCTACCGGCGGATAGCAGCGGCTCCATGACGAACCAGGCATCGCCTCGCACCAGCCGTCCGGTGTGCCGTACGGCCACCCGACCACCCGGTACCCACTCGGTGATCACCATCGTGTCGGCGAAGCCGACAGGACCGAGCCCGGTCCAGCCCGTGAGTGTCGCACCGACTCCTTGCCCACCCTCGGCCCGGGTGAACGGCATCCACTCACCGTGCCGCGGCCAGTCGGTCAGCACCTCGAAAACGCACTCCACCGACGCGGCGGCAGTGACCTGAACACGCAGGTCCACCCATCGCCCGCTCAACGCCACCCCACCACAGACGACGAGCCTATCCCGGCCTCCCACGAAGGCTCCGGACCCCGGATCTCAAGAATTCCAACCGCCGGCAACACAGGCTGCCGCGACCCTGCCGGCGGGCGCCGCAGGGGTTGGCGGCCGAGCGGCTCGCGGGTGGGCGATCGCCGTTGATCCCGGGATCGCCCTGCCCGGTGCCGGCTAGGCGTGGGAGCCGATTGCTCGCGGTGGTTATGCTTTGGGCGCCTGCGAGATGCGCACCGTGTTGCCCGAGGGGTCCCGGAACGCGCAGTCGCGCGGGCCCCAGGGCTGGTCGATGGGCTCCTGCAGCACCTCGGCGCCGGCGGCCCGCACCTTCTCGAAGGTCGCGTCGAGATCGTCGGTGCGGAAGACGATCATCGGCAGGACTCCCTTGGTGAGCAGTTCCTGCAGGGCGTCGCCATCGGCCTGGGGTCGGCCGGCGTGCGGCTCGGAGAGCACGATCTCAAGGTCTGGCTGGGCCGTGCCGGCGAGGGTGACCCAGCGGAACCCGTCCGAGGCGACGTCGTTGCGCACCTCAAGGCCGAGTGCGTCGCGGTAGAAGGCGAGCGACTCGTCCGGGTCGTTGACGGTGATGTGGCAGTACTGGAGTGAGATGGTCATGGAGTCAACGCTAGACGGCGGCTGCGCGGACCGCTTCTCCAATACTGATCGGTTGGTCCCTGGTCGGCCGGGTGCGCGCCTTGGCCACGCATGCGGGCATCGCCAGCACGGCGCGGTGCTCTCGGGCCCGGTACGCGCTCGGCGTCATCCCCACCAGCTCGGTGAATCGCGAGCTGAACGAGCCGAGGGAGGTACAGCCGACCTCCATGCACGCGTCGGTCACGCTCCTGCCCGCGCGCAGCAGCGCCATCGCCCGCTCGACCCGCCGGGTCATGAGGTAGCTGTACGGCGTCTCGCCGTAGGCCGCCCGAAACGCCCGTGAGAAGTGCCCCGGCGACATCAGCGCGTGGCGAGCCATGGTCGG
>JAOPYM010000388.1 GCA_025964615.1 Actinomycetes bacterium | reverse complement strand
TGTCGATCACGTTGTCGACCATGCGGCACAGGAGTGTCCGGCTACCCCGCACCTGCCCGCCGTCGCGGCCGATGGTCTCGTGCACGGTCAGGCCCTTGGCGGTGATGCCGGAGGCCCGGGCGGCCAGGGCTGCGGAGGTGACCTGGCCGAGCGCGAGCGTCGTATGGTCGGGAAGGTCGCCGTGTTGCGTGCGGGCGAGTATGAGGAAGCTCTCCAGGAGCCGGTCGATCTGGTCGAGTTCGGTGCGCAGCCGGTCGGCCAGGGCGATCGTCTGTGCCGGTACGGGCTCCGGCTTGGCCACTGCCACGTCCAGCGATGCCCGCATGGTGGTCAGCGGGGTGCGCAGTTCGTGGGAGGCGTTGGCGACGAAACGGCGCTGAGCGGCGAAGGCGCCCTCCAGCCGTTCCAGCAGCTCGTCGATGGTGTCGGCTAGGTCCTTCACCTCGTCGGCGGGGCCGGGTACGGCCAGCCGCTCGTGCAGGTTGTCCGCGGAGATCCGGCGGGTGGCAGCCGTGATCGTACGCAGCGGGCGCAGCACCCGGCCGGCGACGAGGCGGCCCAGCACGATCGACACCACCACCATGACGCCCAGGGCGACCGCCGACCCCACCAGGAGCTGACGCGATTGGGCCGCCTGTTGCTCGGACAGCTGGGCCTGCAGCTGGTCGATGTGAGCCTGGGCAGCTGCCAGTGCGGACTCCTGGCTCGCAGCGGGCCCGGGCTGGACGGGCGCTGACGACGTCGATCCGATGTTCACGAGGCTGGCGATGGCCAGCAGCGCGGCGCCCGACAGGAGGAACAGGAAACCGTACAGGACGGTGAAGCGCAGCCGTGCGGTGCGGCGACGGAAGAGCCCCATCGTCGCCTCCCCTCGTTCGGTCCCGGCACCCAGGATGCCCGGCCGGACCTAACAACGGAATGACGGCCTCCGTTCGGCCCGCGTTATGGCCTTCGGCCCATCTTCTGACGTGACCCCTCGGGCCGGACGAAGAGGACAGGAAGTACGACATGAACGACGAGACCAGCAGCCGACCGCAGCGGGCGGGCATCCTGGCCGCCACCCTGCTCGCCGCAGCATGCGGCGGTGGTTCCCACGTGCAGGCACCAGGGGCACAGTCGGGGGCATCCCTCTACCAGCAGGCGGTCGCCTACTCGAAGTGCATGCGCTCGCACGGCGATCCGGCCTGGCCCGACCCCACCAGTAGCGGGGCGTACGCCAACAACAACGGCAGCCTCGACCGCACCTCTGCCGCGTACAAGACGGCAGCCAATGCCTGTAAGAAGCTGGAACCGACCGGGGGGATACCCGCGGCGCAGGTCCAGCAGGATTTCAACAAGCTCCTGAAGTACTCCGCATGCATGCGCGCGCACGGCGTACTGAAGTTCCCTGACCCCACCATGGACCACGGCGTGGGGATCGCGGTCCCCGGAAGTATTGATCCGAACTCGCCGCAGTTCAAGGCCGCGGACCAGGCCTGCCGCTCGCTCATGCCGGGCGGGTCATGAGCACCGCCACTCCTGAGCAGGCGGGGTACTCGCACGCGCCTGGCCTGTGGCGCTGGGTGGCCGCCGGGGTGGTGGTCGTGGCCGCCGCTGCCGCGGTCGCCGTCACCGGACCCTTCACCGGTCCCGGCTCGCCGGGTACGGGACCGGCCGGCAGCACCTATCCGACGTCGACCGCGACGGTCACCCGGCGGTCGCTGGTGTCGCAGACCCAGGTGGCTGCCACCCTCGGCTATGCGGCCACCTACACCGTGGTGAACCAGGCGCATGGCACGCTCACCATGTTGCCGGCCGTTGGGCGGGTGGTGCGGCAGGGCCGGGTGCTGTACCGCGTCAGTGGCAGACCGGTGGTCCTGCTGTACGGGCCGGTCCCCGCCTACCGCGACCTGTCGTACGGCATGACCGGACGGGACGTGGCCGAGCTCAACGCCGCCCTGGTCGCGCTCGGCTGCGCCACCCGCGCACAGCTCAACCCGCATTCGGACTACTTCAGCCTCGAAACCACGTACGCGCTGGAAGAACTCCAGTCCCGCTTGGGCGTTACCCGGACGGGCGAGCTGGCCCTGGGCCGGGCGGTGTTCCTGCCCGCCGCCGCCCGGATCACCGCCCTGGGCGCCGCCACCGTGCTGGGCGGCCCGGTCCAGCCCGGCGCGGCCCTCCTGTCGGCCAGCTCGACCACCCCCGTGATCACCGTCAATCTGGACGCCGCGCAGCAGACGGAGGTCAAGGCCGGTGACCGGGTGACCATCACCCTGCCCGGCGGGCAGACCACCCCCGGCACCGTGTCCTCGGTCGGCACTGTCGCCACCACGCCATCGCCAGGCGTCTCGGGCAGTACGCCCACGATCACCGTCGAGGTCACCCCGGCGGACCCGAAGGCGGCCGGTGGCCTGGATCAGGCCCCGGTACAGGTGTCGATCACGACGGGCAGTGTGAACGACGCCCTGGTCGTACCGGTGAGCGCGCTGCTGGCGCAGCCGGGCGGCGGCTACGCGGTGGAGGTGACCGGCACGCGAGGCAACCACCTGGTGGCCGTGTCTCCGGGGATGTTCGACGACGCCGACGGCCTGGTCCAGGTGACCGGGCCGGGGCTGGCCGCCGGCCAGCACGTCGTGGTGCCCACCGCATGAGCGCCGCCCCGGGCCTGGTCCTGGAACTCGACGCGGTGACCAAGACCTACCCCAGCCGGCCCCCTATCGCGGCGCTGCGCGGGGTGAGTTTCGCCGTCGCCCCTGGAGAGCTGCTCGCCATCACCGGACCTTCGGGATCGGGCAAGTCGACCCTGCTGCACCTGATGGGCACCCTGGACCGGCCCAGCACCGGAACCGTTCGGATCACCGGCCTGGACGCCGCCGCGATGAGTGACCGGGAACTGTCAGCGCTGCGCGCCACCCGTATCGGTTTCGTGTTCCAGCAGTTCTTCCTCGCCGAGCACGCCACCGCCCTGGACAACGTCGCCGACGGGTTGCTGTACGGCGGAGCCGGCCTGGCCGAACGCCGCCACCTGGCCGTCGCGGCGCTGGACCGGGTCGGGCTCAGTCACAAGCTGGCCGCCCGCCCCACTCAGCTGTCCGGTGGCGAACGGCAGCGGGTCGCGATCGCCCGTGCCCTCGCCGGCCGGCCCGCCATCGTGCTGGCCGATGAGCCCACCGGCAACCTCGACAGCACCACGGGTCAGTCCATCCTGGACCTGCTGGCCGAACTCAATGCCGCCGGAGCCACCATCGTGGTGATCACCCACGACCACGGCATCGCCGCCCGCCTGCCCCGGCAGATCAGCATGCTCGACGGCCGCATCACCGCCGACACCACCCGTACCCCGACCAGTGCGGCCCGCCCGCCCGTCCTGGAGGAGCAGCGGCCATGACCACGACCCTCATCCCCACGCCGCGGAAACTGCCCCCATCAGCCCTTGCCCGCCTCGCCGCCGTGGGCCTGCGCACCCGCAAACTCCGGGCCGCCCTGTCCGCCCTCGGGATCGCCATCGGGGTCGCCGCGATCGTCGCCGTCCTGGGCCTGTCCGCCTCCTCCCAGGCCGGGCTGCTCGCCGAGATCGCCAAGCTCGGCACCAACCTGCTCACCGTCGCCAACGGCCAGAGCCCCACCGGCGGCGCCGCCGAACTGCCCGACGCCGCACCAGGGATGATCGGCCGCCTGCCCGGCGTCACCTCCGTCCAGCACACCGGTACGGTCAAGGCCGCCGTCTACCGCAGCCCGCTCATCCCCGCCATCAACACCAACGGCCTGACCGTGACCGCGGCCAGCCTCGGTCTGCCGGGCGCCGTGGGCACATCGGTCGCCCAGGGCAACTACCTCAACGCCGCCACCGCCCGCGAGCCCGTCGCCGTGCTCGGCGCCGGGGCCGCCCAGCTGCTGGGTATCGACCACCTCTGGCCGGGTGAGCGGATCTGGCTCGGCGGCCAGTGGTTCTACGTGACCGGCATCCTGAAGCCCGCCGTGCTCACGCCCATCATCGACGCGTCGGTGTTCGTCGGCTATCCCGCGGCAGAGAAGTACCTCGGCTTCGACGGCCACCCCTCCACCATCTACCTCAGAGCCCGGACCAACCAGGTCAACGCCGTCCACAACCTCCTCGCCGCGCAGGCCGATCCCGAAAACCCCGGACAGGTCAGCGTCAGTCAGCCCTCCGCCGCCCTCGTCGCCCAGGCCGACGCCGAAAGCGCGTTCAACGTCCTGTTCCTCGGCCTCGGCGCGGTCGCCCTGCTGGTCGGTGCCGTCGGCGTCGCCAACATCATGGTCATCTCCGTACTCGAACGACGGAGCGAGATCGGCCTGCGCCGCGCCCTCGGAGCCACCAGAGGGCACATCCGCATCCAGTTCCTCTCCGAAGCAGTCCTGCTCGCCGCCGGCGGCGGCGTGATCGGGGTCGCCGCCGGCGCCCTCGCCACCGCCGTCTACGCCACTGCCAGAGGCTGGGCCATCGTCATCCCCCCGCTCGCCTGGGGCGGCGGGTTCGGCGCCGCGCTGCTCATCGGCGCCGCCGCCGGGCTGCTCCCCGCCCTGCGCGCCGCACGGATGTCACCCACCGAGGCTCTCTGGAGGGTTTGAGTTCATTTCTGTTCGAGGGCGGCGACAGCGGCGGCCACGGCGGCGGTGATGCTGGCTTCGGCGGCCGTCTTGTCGATGCCGAGGTCGGTGAGTACGCCGGTGCCGTCTTCGAGTTCCAGCAGTGCGAGCAGGATGTGCTCGGTCCCGATGTAGTTGTGGCCGAGC